>DXLR01000113.1:0-45704 GCA_019414625.1 Collinsella sp. | reverse complement strand
ACGCAGTTCCACCCCGAGGTCAAGCACTCCGAGTACGGTCAGCAGCTGCTGAGCAACTTCCTGTTTGAGATCTGCGGCCTGGAGCCCAACTGGAGCATGGACAACCTGGTCGAGACCATGACGGCCGAGTTCCGCGAGAAGGTCGGCGACGACCGCGTGATTCTGGCCTTGTCCGGTGGCGTCGACTCCTCCGTCGTGGCTGCGCTGGGCGCCCGCGCCGTGGGCAAGCAGATGACCTGTGTGTTCATCAACCACGGTCTGCTGCGCAAGGGTGAGCCCGAGCAGGTGGAGGAGGTCTTCACCAAGCAGTTTGACGTCGACTTTATCCACGTCCACGCCGAGGACCGCTATGCCGAGCTTCTGGCCGGCGTGACCGAGCCTGAGGAGAAGCGCCGCATCATCGGCACGCAGTTCTGGAAAGAGTTCTTCGCGGTCGCCCAGCAGCTCGAGTGCGATGGCAAGCCGGTCAAGTATCTGGCTCAGGGCACCATCTACCCCGACATCATCGAGTCCGGCGCTCGCAAGACGGGCGGCAAGACGGCCACCATCAAGAGCCACCACAACCTGATCCCGTTCCCCGAGGGCGTGCACTTCGACCTCATCGAGCCGCTCGACCACTTCTTTAAGGACGAGGTCCGCGCGCTTGGTCTGGCGCTCGGCCTGCCGGGTCACATCGTGTTCCGTCAGCCCTTCCCGGGCCCGGGTCTGGCCATCCGCATCATCGGCGCGGTCGACAAGGAGAAGCTCGAGATTCTCAAAAACGCCGACGCTATCGTGCGCGAGGAGCTCGACGCCTACAACCAGCGTCTGTTTGAGCAGACTGGCGAGCGCAACTCCGAGCACAGCTGCTGGCAGTATTTCGCGGTCCTGCCCGACATTAAGTCCGTTGGCGTAATGGGCGACGAGCGCACCTATCAGCGTCCGATCATCCTGCGTGCCGTCGAGTCCAGCGATGCCATGACCGCCGACTGGGCCAAGCTGCCCTACGACGTGCTGGCCCGCATTTCCGGCCGTATCGTGGCTGAGGTCCCCGGCGCCAACCGCGTGTGCTACGACATCACGTCCAAGCCGCCCGCGACGATTGAGTGGGAATAGCGAGAACTGGCTTCCGGACTCGCATTTTGATGCTGCCGAGTACTGCCTGGTACTATTTCGGCATCGCCGCAAGGTAAAGCCATCAGCGAAATAACGGGAATAACGGCCTCCGAACCTTCTGGTTCGGAGGCTTTCTTTTTGCATGTCTACCTGGGGAAACGACCTAATTATTCCCGTATACCCCTACTGAGCGGTATGGCGGAGTATTCGGCGGTACGGGAATAATTGGGCCCTGCGGGAATAATTCACAATTCGGGTTCCCCGAGGGGCGATTTCGAGCGGGCGAAACTAAGTTGAAACTGCGGGGTCAATTCAAGCCCTCCTTGATTGCATTCGCCTAGGTCAACAAACGGGAATAAATAAACGCGAAAATCGGTTTACGCAGTTTCGGTAACCCCGAATGCCGCCGAATGACGCCGTGTATCTTGCCGTATTTGAGCACGCAATTATTCCCCCTAACGGTTCTTCCGGGACGTCGATTTCGTACGGGAATAATGGAACAGCTCTCGGAGAACCGGAGGCTGTTCGTAAGGAAATATCAATTTGCCTGGGGAAATGTCAGAAAGAGGTCTTCCAATCGCCACGACCAGGCCCCTCACGCTCGGGTCCAGCACGCACCAGTCCATGATCAGGTCAATGTTGGCGATGACCACGCCAAGGACTCCCTACAAGATCGTGCGCGCCAGTCGCCAGTACCACTCGTTGCTTGCCAGAAACTCGTTCAAGTCAGCCCACCTTTCCCTTCAAGGACTCGATGTCGTGCTTCGCGACAGTCATGTCCTGCTCGAGCACGTAGGTGCGCTCCAGGACCTGGTTGTGCTTCTCGACCTTCTTCGTGAGGGCGTCGAGCTTGACCTCCATGACGGCTCTGCTCTTAGAGTTGGAAAGGATCACCCCAATCAGCGTTACGACACCAGTAATGCACGCCACGATGATTGACTCCATAAAAGAACTGCCTCCCGAGATCGACTTTTCGTTCTCGGGAGACAGTGTCCGACCGTGTCACAAGTACGCAGATTATGCTCGGAGTTGTCGCTTGACCTCACGTTCTTCTATGCATGATGTCGAGCTGCTTTCTACTCATTATCTGAGGTTATAAGGACGCGTGGAATCGCCTCTTCGCTCGGAACCATCTTCTTCACCAGTGCAAAGCACTCAGCAAAGTCGTCGCCTGGCAGGCAAAAGACCCTATGCTTCTTTGTTCCATTGGGATATGCGACGGCAAACGTCGTTGAACCTATGTCGGTAACAAACTCCTCGTCATCTAGCTCTAGGATACCGGCGACCTTCTCGGCAACTTCATCGAACAGCGCACGATAGCCAAGGCCGCTTGGCTGGTATGCCCAGCTCATCGGCAAGTTATGCTCTGACATCTTACGAGGCTTGTATTTGTAGCTGATCCAATCGGGTGTGATGACAACCATGTCGGTGAATGCTTCATCAACGCTACAAAAGCCCGATTCGCCCTTGATGACGATGCGGGACATCGTAGGCATGCTAACTACAGGCAGGTGCTTGTACTCCTCAAAGAATGGATCCTCTGAGTCATCATCAGGTTCTTGGTCATAAACAGTCAGGAGCCCTCGGTCCTCTAAGTAGTCAAGCATGGCTTCAATCACATCACGTTCATCCTGCCATTCCATAGTTTGGAAGTATTCGAGATCCTCCACAGGCCTCGCATGGTCAGGAAACCAGTGGTTGAGAATTCGGGTTGTTTGTCGATCTAGTTCTCTTTCGAGCTCGTGCCTCTTATCCCAGTTTAGACCCTTGTACTCAGCTTCAGAAATGCCATGGATGAGTAGCGTATCAATAAGTTGCCGATAGGAGCCTAGCCGTAACTGCTCCGCAAGTTTGTATGGGAATTGCTTTGGATTCAGATAGTGTTCGCGCCAGTAGTCAAGGACTCCCTCTTCTTTCATGATGTCGAGATTGAGCGTCCATGCGTAGCGACCTGCAAGATAGTCTGGATAGACGTCGAGCTTCTTTGCAATCTGATCCAGCAATTCGGGACGTATTGTTCCCGACTTCACCGCACGAAGTATGGTTTTCTCTGTTCTGTCAATGTCGGCATCAGCTCCAAGCTTACGTATGCTCGAGTCAAGCCGGTGTATCACCCACTTAAACCACTCGGGGTCAATTTTCTCTCCAAAAGCATCAACTTCAGCATTGTTCATCTTGACTCCTTTAGTACGGACATTTTGGTTCCATAATGGCTGTTCACAGAACGCAACACTTCGTACTACCATGCATTATGCGGCCACAAGGTACGGACATCAAGCCGTGTAATCAATGCAAAACACTAACGGGCTCCATGTGAGCCCGAGAACGGAGAACTAACAATGGCGACTAACACGCTGGTACCGCATTACGAGGACAATGACATGGATCGCAAGGATCTCGCCGACTTCGCCAAGCAGAGCATGGATAAGGCCATGGACACCAATCGCTCTGTTGCCATGCGCCAGATGGAAGTCCTGAGCATGCAGACCGACGAGACGCAGGCCCTGCTCCAGAGCGGCAATCTGACCGACGAACAGTTCGATAAGGTCATGCAGGAGTCTGAGAAGATTCGACAGGCAATGTCCGATACCACGACGAAGCTGCATAAGTCGAACTTCGAGTTGGTTGTGAGCACCTGTGCCGTGCTGTTCTTTGGCGGTCTGTTTTTTACGCTTCGCGCCGCTTAGCCGGCATGTATGAGGGGTGATTAATCCATTGTCCCTCATACATGTTTTCATGCCGAGATGTTGCATTCCAACGTGCTTGCAGCATCTATGCGGAAGTGCGCGTGTTCCGTCTTGCTGCTGGCCCACACCGTGCCATATCCGACGACAAGTCCCTCATTGGGAAAGATGGTCGCAACTCTATCGTCCGTCTTCATCGCTGTGTATCTCAATGGTGAGGCTCAAGTTGTTACTCATCGCTGCCTTTGTCATCAATCTCGCGCAGACGCAAAAGCCAGCGTCTCATGCTCCCGCCCCCAAAGAAGCCGAGCAGTGCTCCATCGCAGAAGCGTTCTGCTCTCACGGCTCCGAGCAGAAGCGCCATCACCGCCTGGCCGTCGAGTTCCGATACATCTGCCCCAGACATTGCTTGGCTGCCCCACTCGAGTCCGTTGCGTCCAAGTATGTCGCGGTAATGCGTGAGCTCGTACTCGGGATGCTCGTCGACAAAGTCGTAGATTGCCTGTTCAACGTCAGCAACTGTCGTTCCGTAATTCACGTAGGGCATCTTGTTTGGGTTGTTCATGGTGTTCTTGCTCTCTCGGTCTACAACCCGGTTGCCAAATCCCTCGGCATTCTCAATCGCAGGCAGATGTTTTGTCAGGCTCTCAAACATAAGCCGCCTCTTTTGAGAAATGAGCTTCAGCAATACCGTCGAGCTGCGAACGTATTGTCTCGAAGGGCTGGTTCAGGTCCAATGTCCTCACGCTTATCTGGTTACCGCTCATCTGATACACACCATCAGGCTGCACGTCTTCGTCGGTCTTGGCGTAGAGCAGCATGCCCGACACGCTATGCTGCTCGTGAGTGCTGGCGAGCTCCGCTTCCTTGTTTTTCACGTAGGTGAAGATCTGGTACAGGTTGCCGGAGTGGACGCTTTGCCTGTCGAACTGCTGTTGCGTCGTGTGACTGTAGTACTTCGCGTCGATGATGAGGACGGTCCTGCCTCGTGTGAGCGTTATGTCGGTGTGCATGGCGGGGAGCATGTCATCGAAGCTGTCGTCGAGCGCCCAGCTGATGTACGGCGCCCCCGCGGAAAGCTCTGGGTGCTCACGTCTGTAGTACTCAAGGATGAACTTCTCGTACAGGTGGCTCATTCGCTGCTCGTCGAGGAAGTCCATCATGCGGAGACTCCCGCTCTCCCGCGTCTGGAGAAGGCCCTTCACGACCAGCCAGCACACGTTCATGAGCATGCGATAAGTCTGGTTGTTCCGGTCGAAGCGCATGTGCCAGTCTTCGCCCGAAAGGTTCACGTCTTCCACGTCCACGAAGTACGGAAGCAGCCGTCTAAGTGCCTTCTTGCGCGCCTTGTCGATGTCCGAGCGAATCAAGAGCATGATCGTCGCCTTGAGGATGCGGTTCATGCGCGTGTCCGTGCTGAACTCGTCGTAGCTGCAAACCAGCTGCCTGCGCAGAATCGAGCGCGTCTTCAAGGATTCGGACAGCTCAATCTTGCCCCTCGGTGAGGAGAGCATATCCTTGCGGTCGACGTACTCTCGGCCAAGGCCGCGCTTGAGCTGCAGGCTTACGCCCCGTGACAGTATCTCGGCGAGGAGGTCGGCGGTGTTGTCGAACTCCTCGGCTGCGATGTCGCGGTAGCCCTGCCCTTGCAGCGTCTGGAACGCATAGGCGAGCGTGTGGTAGATGTTCTGTATCCGGATCACCGGATTGACCTGCGCAACTTGCTGGCCCACTCGTCGACCTTGGTAGGCTCGTCGAACCAGTACTCGCGCAACATCGGCACGAGCTCGTAGTTGACGATTGCCGAGAGTTTATCGTCCGTTACGTCGTCCGGGGACATGCGGCAGAAGTAGCTATGGCCGATGCAGAAGCCGTCTCCCAGCGACTCGTCGGACGCGATCGCCTCGTTCAGCTTCACGACGCAGGAGATGAGCCTATCGAACTTCTCGCTGGCAAGTCCCTCCTGATAGGCGATGAAGCTCTCCGTGTCGAAGGCGGGACGGAGGTCGAAGAACGCGAAGCGGCGGCGCAGGGCGTAGTCGAGCATGGCGAGCGAGCGGTCCGCTGTGTTCATCATTCCAATGAGGTATACGTTGCTCGGGACGTAGAACAGCTCGTGTGAGTAGAGGAGCTGCAGCGTGTTCCTGGGCCCGCGCTTGTCGTTCTCGATGAGCATGAACAGCTCGCCGAAGATCTTCGAGAGGTTGCCACGGTTGATTTCGTCGATGATGAAGAAGTAGTCGTTGTCAGAATCGTCCTTCGCATTCTTGCAGAAGTTGTAGAACGCGCCCTTCTCGAGGTCGAAGCCCTGCGCGTTCGGGCGGAACCCCTCTATGAAGTCCTCGTAGCTGTAGCTCTGGTGGAACTGCACCATCATCACACGCTCGGCGTCCTTCACGCCCATCATGGAGTAGGCCAGGCGCTTTGCGGCGAAGGTCTTGCCTACGCCTGGGGCACCCTGCAGGATGATGTTCTTCTTCGCGCGCAGGACGTTGACGAGGGTCCTGTAGTGCTCGCCGTCCATGTAGACCTCCGAAAGGAAGTCCTCGGACGTGTACGCTGGGTATTCAACCTCCTCCGTGTCTTCCTCGACTTCGCCGCCTTCGTCCTCGAAGAACGAGTTGAGCTTCTCAACGAGGTCGGGATAGGCGGTGATGTCCGTCAGGGTCTTCACGGCGAGGAAGTCTTCCGTGTGCCACTCTCCTCTGTTCGTCCAGCGTACCCTGCGGGTGTTCGGATAGGAGTCGCCATTTTCGTCGAATTGGTAATCCCCCTCAACGATGCCGCGACCAATAATTACGCTGCGGCCCCGCTTAGCAAAGACAACGTCGCCCGGCTTGATTTCGCGCGAGAACTGCCAGAGCGCGAGCGCGGAGTTCTTCTGCGAGTACTTGCTACTGTACAGGGTGCGCAGGTTCTTGCGGATGTCTTCCTTGCTGGCGTATTTCTCGACGTCGCCGAGCTTGCTCCAGCCGACGCCCATTACGCCACGTGCGTAGAAGTCATCCCACCTCGCGGCACCGTCTCCCGGGGAGTAGGTCCAGTAATGTGTGGTCTTGATCCCCTCGTCTCCAAGGGAATTTTCTTCCGCCTTCTCGGCTGCAGCCTTCTCGGCGACCTTCCTCTCGCGGTTGACGCGCTCAGACTCCACGAAGGCGGCAGCCGTCAGCGAGGGGAAGTCTGCATACGAGCACTCTTCGCTTCCGAGCTCCGACTTGATGGTGTCGCAAATGGCGAGGTAGCGATCTCCGTCATGAACTGGCGAGTCCTTCTCCTTCGGCACTATGCCGGCGATGGCGGTGCCAGCCTTTGCGACGTCGGCCATGAACCAGCGGTTGCGCGAATCCAGGCTGATGAAGTTGTAGGGCCTCGCCCAGTAGAGGCCCATGGTGAGCTTCCAGCCAAGTGTGAACTGGATGACGGTGGTATCGAATGCCTCGACGAAGGCCTTCCGGGTTTCCTCGTTGTCGTCGTCGGCCAGTGCAAGTTCGGCCTCGAACACGTGCCAGAGGTTATCGATGTCGTGCTCGCCGCGACGTTCGTCGTTGGCGAAGGCATAGAAGGTCGCGTTGAGGTTGTTGAGCACGGGGATGCCCTCGAAGTCCGTGGGCTGATCTGCCTCAATGTCGAACACCTCGGCGATGCCGGCGATGATCTTTTGCCGGTTTGCGTCTGTGATGCCCTTGTTGAAGAGGCCGAAGACGGTGAACGGATCGATGTCTTGCAGCTCATCTGCCTCAAGCTTAGGGAGACTCATCCCGATCGATTCATAGACAGTTGCTAGCTTGTTTATCAGATCGTCGCGCCTGTCTCGATAGGTCAGCAGCTTGTCAGATAACTCTTTATAAAAGCTAATCCAAGTAAATTTTGTGCTGGTCATTATAGTCACTGCCTATCTTGTGCCTCTGCCGAGGCGCCTTGCTTGCAATGTTTCTCCATATGCGTCTACATGCGCGACGGGTATCTTCATCGAATCTAAGTATACCAACGAGTATCTCTGCATCAATGTAATCCAATGCTTCGTCGATATTGCGCCCATTTCTTACTACTCCGTCAATTACGCTGATAACGTTTCTTTTTAGCTCGGGATTAATGCTCAATAGACCGGTATTGAGAACAGGGATATTGCCAACTTTCTTGGGCAGAATCTCAAGCACACCGCCCCCACAGCTTCTGCCGTAAAGCTCCGTGAATGCGAACGCAATGCTGTTGTAATAGGCGATAATAGAACAGACGTTCGATAAAATAATATAGTATCAGATAGCGGGCACGGTTTCAATCGAATCCGTGCCCGCTGCTGTATGCGTGTCCTTGCACGCCCAATATGCGCCGTAAAAGCCGTCTTCTTCGACGTCAAAGTGAATGCGCTTCGTTTTTGCCTCTCAAAATCTTATTTTCACGATTTGCATTTTCATCCCGTTGTCACCGACCCTTGCGAGAAACCGGAAAAAGCCGCTGACAGAAGGGTCTCTCAAATCGTTGTAGCCCAGCATATAGCCGCGACTTGTGACCTGCAGACGGCTGTCCCACATGCCGATTTCCTTGGCGGCATCCGAAACCGCAAAATATGCCCCCACATCCTTGATTTTTGCGGTCTTTAGCCATGTTTTTGCGATCATCTTTACTGCCGTCCGATTGGCAGCATCAAAGACCAGCGCACTGCCGGGGAAAGCGTCCGCCATCTCCCGCACCAGTTCCCGGACCTGCTGGGTCAGAAAGTAATAGAACACCCCGGAGGCAAAGAACACCGCCCCGCGGGAGGCATCGATTTTGCTAAACCATGCGGTGTCTTTCAGGTCGCAGGGGATATTATGTTCCCGATCCCCGGCGGGCAGTAGCTGCTGCCGCAAGGCAATCACATCCGGGAAGTCCAGATTATAGATCTGGCATCTACCGTTGTCGCAGGTTCTGCCGGTGTTGTCCAGCCCGCAGCCCAGATTGACCACCGCCGCATTGGGGTGGCCTTTCAGGTAATCCCGCACCTCGAAAGCAAGATCACTCTGCCGTGTGGCCACCTCCAGCGCACCAAAGCGCTGCATCAGGCTGCGGGAGTTTTTCTTTGCCTCTGAAAAGTCGTAGTCGATCCGGCCGAGCAGACGAACCGCTGTTTCATCCCTGTAAAGGTTCGGGTACAACTCCGTACACAGCTTCCGGGAATACAGCGGGAGGATCAGCGTCTCCTGCACGGTGTTTTTCTCAATTTTACATTTCATAGGTTTCTTCCTCAGTGAATAAAAACTGTCATAATTGCCGCCAGCATAGCCGCTATGACCGTCATGCCTATCGCCATGTGCAGGATGGATGCAAAAATACCCGTGCTTGATGCCCCTACTTCCGCGCCGTGACGCAGAGCCACTTTTTCTTTTTGTGTATCTGCACCTCGTGAAAACCCGCCTGCTCCAGACATGCCTTTAATTCAATGTCCTTGTAGATGGTCATGCCGCCGATGATCTGCGTCCACCTCTCGTCCTTGTCCGTATCGCCATTGCTTTCGTTGCAGATAAGAATTGTCCCGCCTGGCTTCAGCGTCCGCCAGACCTCACGGAAGCATCGGGGCAAATCAGGCCAAAAATAGACGGTTTCAAAGGCCGTGGCAGCATCGAAGTAGCTATCCTCAAACGCCATATCCGCCACACTGCCTTGCAAGACGGCGCAACGCCCCTCCTGAATTGCAGTTCGGTTGAGCTTTCTAGCCTTCTCCACGCTGACGGGCGAATAGTCGACGCCCTTGACGACGCCATGCGGGCATTTTTTCAGCAGCCGTTTTATGTTCGCCCCGCCGCCGCAGCCGCAATCCAGCACCTTGGCATTTGGCGCAAGTCGTAGAAATCGAAGTCCCCACCGCGCCACAGGGCTGTGGCCCAGATTCATCATGGCAACCATAAGTTTTCCGCCGAGGCCCACGGGCTTGCGGGTGTTTTCAAAGAACGACATCTGGCCCCTCCGATTTCGTGCATTCCGCATAGGTCAACGGGAACGAGGCCTTCAGCACCGCGCTTTTCCGCACCGCCCAGCCGTTTTGACGCAGGAAACGCAGGTATTCCTCGCTTGTCCATCTGCTGTGGAGGGGGAATCCCGCCATACTCATGAAAAAGGCTTTTGCCTTGCCGGAAACCGAGTTCCCCGCGTGGGTGAAGGTTGGCGCGATGAGCACGCCGTCGTCCTTCAGCACCCGCCTGATTTCGTGCAGGGCCTTTTCCGGATGCGGCACTATGTGAAGTGCGTTGGACACAATCACCACTTCGAAGGACTTCTGTGCATAGGGCAGGCGGAACATATCTTGTACGGAAAAGTGCAGCTTTGCGGATTGATTGTCCCGCTTTGCTTCAAGGATCATCTTTGCAGAGGCGTCCGTAGCCTCGATGCGCGCCGCCGCATCCACGACGCTCTTTGCGATAAGCCCCGTGCCGGTAGCAACCTCCAGCACGGTCTTTGCTTTCACCACCGGCCGGATCAGCCCATACATCTTCTCATACGCCGCCCGGTCGTTTCGCATGAAACGGTCATACCGACCGGCGTTCTTGTCCCAGAAACCCTCGCGTTCGTGCATGGCTGTCGCCCCCAAACAGTTAGAGCCATCTAACTATAACACACGAATCATGCAGTAAGATGAGGCTAACCTTCTTTTCTTGGCTAAGACGCATCTCTTCGGTTTTCGCTTATAACGGCGCGAATCAGATACTAGGCTGGAGCTGAAGAAGGAGCTTGGCGGACAGGTAGGTCGATACCGGTTCCCGGAACGGTGATCCAGCCAATTACACCAGGGCTCTAGTCATTGAGTGGGAATAGAAAATTCCTTAGTTATGGGGGTATTAATTTGATTTCCTTTAGGATACACCCCCATAACTATATGAATTGACCTGCTGACTCCAATGAAGATTGGAGGGTAACGGCCAGGGGCGACGGCCTAGCGAGTGTTATTTTGCGAGCTATGCGCGTTGAAAGCGACCTTTCGTGGTATAAACTGCTTGCCGGAAGCCGCGGCTTTCAGAGTACGGCTTACGTGTACGTTTAACCTCCGTGGGCGACGGGGTGCCGCAAGGCGTAGAATATCGCCCACCTGTAGGGGCCTGCAGCGATGCGGGCCCCACTTCGTATGAAGAGGCGCAACCGGTGAAGGTCGTATCCATCTCCCAGGACTTCTTCGACCTCGTCGAGGGCGACCGCGAGCTCATGCTTAAGCACAATCTCCCCTGCATCGTGGTGGTGAGGCTGCGTTTCCGCGGAAAGCGCAGGGACTTCGCCGTGCCGCTGCATTCCAACATCGCCCCCAACGTGCCCAAAGACCAGTACTTTGCGTTGCCACCCCGCCCCACGACGCGCCCCGGCTGTCGCCACAGCATCCACTACATCAAGATGTTCCCCATAACCAAGTCCTACCAGCGCCGCTTCAGGACCGAGGGCTCGGCCTACTACGAGACGCTCCAGCGCATCATCGACGGCAACACCAAGCGCATTGTCTCCGAGTGCCAGGCGTACCTCGACCGCTACGAGCGCGAGGGAAGGCCCCGCTTCGCCGTCGACATCGACCGTATCGTGGGGCTGCTGGAGGGCGAGAAGTAGGGCACCTCGGCTCAGTCTCGAGCCATGCGGAGTCGCTCCGCATTTTTGAACGCCGCGTGTGCGTCCCAAATGCTTGAGAAACAAGCTGTGAAGTGCAGTGGCTCGCCCGTGCCCGTGCATAGCCGTCACCATCAGCGTCTACGCGGCGTCGGCTTCAAGTGGAACTGGCCCCACTGCTGTATATGGTCTGCCTTGCTGCACATGGCGATCAATGCCCACGATGCTTCTGCTTGCGCTTCAGCTTCCGCTGCTCGAAGCGCGCCTCCGCCTCATCCGCGCGACACTGGCTTCTTGTGCGGGCCGATTCCCGCTTCATCGCTTCCCGCTGTGCTGCGAGCGCCTGTTGTGCCTTGGTGCTCACCGCGGGCCGCTTAAGGGCTTTCGCTGCCTCGCGAGCGCGTCGCTTGGGATTCTTCGCGGGCTTGCTTGTTTCCGTGGCCTCGTCACCGAAGAACGAGAGCTTCGCCCATTTGCTTGTAACGAATTGCAGGATTTCCTCATTGGACGGTTCTGCACCGAAGACGATGCGGGCGGCGCCGTATCTGCCGTCCTCGACATGCTCCGCCAGCCCGACCCAGAATTGGCCGTCGTGATATACGGTCAGGGTGGATGACACGCTGATCTGCATGGTTGGTTCCTCCTTTATGTAGATGACCATGCAGAGAAGGGACAACCAAGGAGGCAGGTTACTGATGCGGACTCCCGCACGCCCACGACTACCCGACGGGGACTGTGTTTTCATCTCTGGTGCCCGCATTGTAGCACGCGCGAATGCGCCCGGCATCGCTGCTGACATGGCGCGACTGGGAATTGCTCCTCGATGCATCCCTGTGCATATTGCCTCCCCGGTTTCGAAACTTTAAAAAAATTCGAGTTTCGAAACCGAGGAGGACCGAATGATGGCTTGGGTAGACCGCAATACGTAGGAAGTTTCGCCATCGTCTATGCTGAACACGAGGTCGTCTTCCTCCAATCCGATCAAGCTGACCGAGCAAGCGGCACCTGGATCGACATTCCCCTGCACATGAACCCGCTTATGCGCGCGAACGGGGGGCTACAAGGGCATGACCGCGCAGGAAGCGCTTGGGGTAGCGAACGGGGCCGAGCATCGCCCTGCGCCGGCCTTGGCATCAGGTCCTCGCGCTGGGCGGTAATCCGAGGATCGGGAGTAAGGATTTGCCCAGCATCGATAATGCTCAGCTATACCCTTATTCCGTCTCCCTGCTCTTGCGGTATTCCGCGAGCCTGTCGTTCAATTCGCGGGTCTCGCGGCTCAGCTTGGCGTTGAAAGCAAGAGTGAGGACCGCCAGGATGGCGAGATAGACAACCGTGAAGGTAACCCACGCCCCGGGGTTGTTCACGGGAACCCAAGCAAAGACAAACGCCAATGCACAGAGGGCTGCGTAGAGGCAAACGTCGAACAGCACCAGGCGCGCGGGATACGCCATCTGTCTGATCACCGCGGGCGTGAAGAACACGAACTGCAGCGCGGGGACGGTGACGCACGCGGCGAGAATCGACCAGCAATAGTTAATGCCCTGCTTGGCGGTGTCATCAGCGAAACAAGTCCCTAATGCCAAGAAGGCTATCATGGCAACAGTGAAGCCGATACAGGTGCTTTTCACGAGTTGTCCGAGGTTTTCCGCGGGCGTCTTTTTATCGGTGTCGATAATGTCCCTGTTAATCATTTCGGTCTCCCTTCCTCCGTTTCGACTGCTTCAGACCGAGCTTCGATTTGACGTCGGGCGCATACTGGCGCGAGATAACGACCTGCTCACCGTTTTCCAAGGTGGCGATGATCCTGCCGTTGACGTCGGGCTTGAGGGCGGTGATCGCGCGGAAGTTGACGATGCAACCTTTCGCGATGCGCAGGAAGTCGCAGTCCGCCAGGCGCTCCTCCATCTCGTAAAGGCGCAGGCCCGTTTCGAGAACCGTGTCGGCCGTATAAATGAACGTGTGCTTGTCGACCGACTCGATGAACAGGACGTCTTCTGCGCTCAGCACGCGCGTGCAGCCGTCGGCCGTGCCCGTCACCTTCCTGTCAAGCATGCGCAGCCGAGCCGCTATATCAAGCACGCGGCGATCGACCCTTACGCAGACGATCGTGACTTCTATATCTTGAGCTGCTTCTCGCTCTTCGATTGTGATCTTCATGCGTCCTCCCTTCGGGTTGCTCTCATGCTAGCTGACGAAGATAGCTGAACCTTCGGCGTTTAACCAAGCTGCGCTGTCGAGGAACCAAGATGCAGACTAGGCGAGCTGAACAGCAAGAGAGACCGTAGTCACGCATCCTCGGATCGAGCCCGAAAAAGCAATCCTTGCCGCTCATGAACACCGGCACGTGAAACGCTATGCTCAAGAGCACTTAGCTCGAAGAACCCCCTCGCATGCAACTATCGAATCCGGGAAGCTGTCCGATTGGTCGTGCACGACGACGAGCGTACAATGGGTGGATACCAACAAGAACCTGCCCTCCATGCCAACTCCGCCACCTGACGTGATGGGCGATCCGATTGCTCTTCTGGATTGCCTTGAGAAGAACGCTGACGGAATCACCGAGCAGGATTCCAAGGGGACTGCATTTCTTCATGTTGTTCCTATCGGCAAACCCTGCCCCCAGTTGGAAGCCATCTTGGGCATATCGGCCTTGGAGACGGTGTTGTGACTCATATTAGCAAGTCTTCGCTCGACGGAGTCGGCGTTTACGTTAGCGCCGAGTTCGGGAGCACATTGAGGTCATTCGCATTTCCCCATGCATTTGAAAGTGGAACCGTTGAACTCTTGGGTGAATAAGCCGCCTGCGACGATTCTTTTAGTCATCGCTTTTACACATCCTATCCGACCTGCGGGAATGCAGAACGATAAAGCCGCTGGCTACGATTCACTTCGCTAAACAGGCGCCAAAGAGGACAATCAGCCGTTTCAGTGTCCATTTCGGACGGTTCCGAGCCCCAAAACTCGCCCGTTTTTTTGTCCCCGGGACAAAAACGAAACTGCGAGCTTGCGGTTTCGAAATAGTTTGCGAATTTGTTCCAGGGTTTGTCCCAAACGCCTATGTGAGGACACGCGGAGGGATTCGGCAGCAAGGTGGACAAAACTGACAGCTAAACTGGACCCAATTGGAATGGCGCTACGACAAACGAGCGTGAAAGAGGGGGAATAGAACAGATGTTCGATTCTGTGTTATAATGACTGCCAATGGGCGCGGTTTCCTTCGAAGCCCCGCCCATTGCTATATTTGAACTGATATCGGCGAAAACCTAAGCTCATGGAGGGCTGTTGCGATGACATACGATTTCAAGAAGGAGTTCAGAGAGCTCTACAAACCGTCGGGCAAGCCGAGCGTCGTAACCGTTCCGCCTATGAGCTACGTCGCCGTGCGGGGCAAGGGCGATCCCAATGCCGAAGGCGGCGAGTACCAGAACGCGATGCCGCTGCTCTACGGCGTCGCCTATACCATCAAGATGTCGAAAAAGGGCCCGCGGGAAATCGAAGGCTATTTCGACTTCGTCGTGCCGCCGCTCGAGGGCTTCTGGTGGCAAGACCGCGCCGATAACGAGATCGATTATGCGCGGAAGGACGACTTCAGCTTCATCTCATGCATCCGCCTGCCCGACTTCGTCACTCGCGAAGACTTCGACTGGGCCGTTTCGGAAGCCGCCGCCAAAAAGAAGCTGGACTTCTCGGCGGTCGAGCTGCTGAGAGTCGACGAGGGTCTTTGCGTTCAGTGCATGCACATCGGGCCCTACGACAGCGAGCCGGCGACCGTAGGCGCCATGCGCGCATTCGCGGCGGAGCAGGGCTACGCCCCCGACTTCTCAAAATCCCGCCTCCATCACGAGATCTACCTCTCCGACCCGCGCAAGTGCGCGCCGGATAAGCTCAAGACCGTGATCCGCCATCCCATCAAGGCGATGTAGCGAAACGAGCGGCGCCGCGCGCTCCGGCTTTTGGGGTTTAGCAATTGCCGGTCCATGTTAATCGGGCAGGCTGCCCAGCCTCCCGGCGAAAACTTGCGCGGACCGTGGGCATATTGCCTTCTCGGTTTCGAAACTTTCAAATAATTAGAGTTTCGAAACCGAGAAGGAGCGAATGATGACTTGGGTAGACCGCAATGCATACATGGAGCGGCTTTGGGCACTCGAAGGCACCCGAAACATCAAAGTGATACGGGGATGCGCCGCTCCGGCAAGTCCGAGCTTATGAAGGCGTTCTCCGCCCCTGTTGCCCAGAAGGATCCGTCCGCCAACAACATCTACATCGACCTGCTGGATCTCGACAACGAGCCGTTGCTCGAGTACCACGGTAAGCGCCATAACTGCCGCGTAGGGTACCCGAAGACTTCCTAGGAGGTCTCCTGGAGGAGTCCTAGGAGAGCTTCGGTTTCTAAGCGTGGCGATGGCGCAATCGCCATATGAGCAGGCACGGGTGATTGATGCCGGCGACGATATGCAGACCCGCAGGAATCTACGCCCGGCGCTTCCTCGGCTCGGGCAGCTCCTGAAGCATGCCCTCCACGATGGTGCGCACGGCGGCTTTGTTCTCCACGTCCACGAGCAGCATCTCCGCAGCGCCCTCGTGGGGCACGGCGGGCACCGAGAGCAGCGCGCGCGAGGACTCCGTGCTCTTCACCAGAAAGCGGTCGTCGTAGACGCCGCCGAAGAGCTTGCCCGACGCATAGAGCAGATACTCGCCCATCATCTTCCGATGCGAGACCTCCGGCACGTCGGCCAGCAGGTCGAGGACGTATTCCAGGTATTCTGCGCTTGACGCCATGCGATGCCCCTCCCTTAATTGACCCAGGTATCACCCGTTTCCTATAGCGAGAGAATATAAAAATAGGGCAGAGTCGCTTGCGCAAGTCCGCCCCTAAAACCGTGAAGGTTTTGCTATCTGCGGGCTATTCTACCAACCCGAGCGATTCTTTCAACCTGCGAAGGAACTCGAGCGCGGAGCGAGCTGCGGCGTCGGGCCCCTTGTCGGGCAGCGCCTCGGTTTCGCCGTCGGCCCTGGCGAACATCTCGGCGAGCTCGGATGCGGCGCGCGACCGCGAGGAGCCCTCGGGTACCAAGCCGGAGTGCGCCACGAGCACGGTCGCGACCTCCTGCATGGCCGTATTCCCCATCCACTCTTGCGCGGACCGAGGGCATATTGCCTTCTCGGTTTCGAAACTTTCAAATAATTAGAGTTTCGAAACCGAGAAGGAGCGAATGATGACTTGGGTAGACCGCAGTGCACACATGGAGCGGCTTTGGGCGCTCGAGGGCACCCGGGACATCAAGGTGATCACGGGGATGCGCCGCTCCGGCAAGTCCGAGCTCATGAAGGCGTTCTCGTCTTCTGTTGCTCGGAAGTTGCCGTGCCCTTTGAGATAGAGGCTAAAACTCAAAGCCCTGAGTTTAGCTTTGTACGAGAACGATAACAAAACCGCTAGCGACCGTGGTGGGTAAATGCGATGATATCAGCCGGGCCTGTCTTCCTGATTCACGCCTTTGTTGAGTCAACAGAAAACAACTAACGAGGAGGAGCCTATGATTGGGCAAATCTATCATGTCGGATTGACCGTCAGCGACCTGGACCGTTCCGTGGCGTTTTATCGGGATGTGCTGGGCCTTCGGTATCAGGGGGAGATCCTGATGGAGGGAAAGGAGACGGAGGCGATATTCAGGCGGGAAAACTGCAAGGCCCGGGTTGCTTATCTGAACGGCTCGGATCAGCTGCATATGCCGCCGGTGGAGCTCATCCAGTTCGTGAATGATGATGTCCAGCGCATCCCCATGGACCTCTTCACCACCTCCATTTCGGAGCTTTGCTTCTATACGGAGGATGCCGACAGGGCCTATCAAAAACTGGTGGAGCAGGGTGTGGAGTGCTTTTCCTCTCCCCAGGAATTTGATTTTAGGCAGGAGGGCTTTGGCCGGAGCAAGGCCTTCTACCTCCGGGACCCAGATGGAATCATATTGGAGATCATGCAGCCGCTGGAGAACTGATCTTCTGTTCCGGCGCGGATCGCGTCCTGTGTCGGGATGCGATCCGCGCGATTGATGCCGTGCCGGATGTGCCTATCCGTCCGGTCGGGAAGACAACATAGATATGCTTCCTATTTGGACTTTTGATATGCGCATAGCCCATGGTGGGCGTTCTGTCGGCGATGGTGGTGATGATGGTTAGTCGCTCGGTTTATCCCAGTGCCACGTCCAGCGCCATCATGATGCCGAAGCCCATAGCAAAGGCAAGCGTGCCAAGGTTGGAATGCTTGCCTTGGGACATTTCCGGAATCAGCTCCTCCACTACCACATAAAGCATTGCACCTGCGGCAAAGCTCAGCAAATACGGGAGGGCCGGGACGATTAGCCCTGCGCCAAGAATGGTCAGCACAGCCCCGATTGGCTCTACGATGCCGGAAAGCACACCGCCAACAAACGCCCGTCTCTTGCTCTCGCCCTCTGCCCGGAGCGGCATGGAGATGATGGCCCCCTCCGGAAAGTTTTGAATGGCAATGCCAATTGACAGCGCCAGAGCGCCAGATGCCGTGATTTCCGCGCTGCCAGAGAGGGCCCCCGCGTAGACGACCCCTACGGCCATTCCCTCCGGGATGTTGTGAAGCGTCACAGCCAGCACCATCATCGTCGTTTTTTTGAGTTGACTTTTCGGCCCCTCTGCCTGGTTGCTTTTAGCATGGAGGTGGGGAATCAGGTGATCCAGTCCCAGCAGGAACAGAATGCCGATCCAGAATCCGACAAACGCCGGAACAAACGACAGCTTTCCCATCCATGCTGCCTGTTCCATCGCAGGAATCAGCAGACTCCACACAGAGGCCGCTACCATCACACCGGCGGCAAAGCCGGTCAAAATGCGCTGCAGGATGTCGCTGGGTTGTCTGCGCATAAAGAATACGCAGGCCGCGCCCAGCGCTGTACCGAGAAAGGGGATCAGGATGCCGTAAACGGTTTGGCTCATGTAGTTGGCCGCCTTTCTCATATCCGTTTCTTTTTGTACCCGCAGTCGCAGTAGGGCCCGCCGGAGGCCAGGGTATACTCGCGCACAAAATCCGTCACGCCGCCCGCTTCGCTCATGGTGTAGTCCAAATGGCACATGGCGGGTGTCAGGTCATAAAGTCCCAGCTCTTTCATCAGTGTGCAGATGCCGCACTTTGTAAAGCGCCCCTCATAGCCGCTGCCGTCCGGGTACTCGATGAAGTCCATATTCCACGAATAGGGGTTCCGGTCAGCGGCTTTCAGAGTGGCAATGGCCTTCATTCCGGCAATATCCTTGGACGTGAACTTTGACTTGCCACTTTGGCGGCAGAACCATTTCATCAGCAGCGTCATCTGAGCTTTCTCATAGTAGTCGGTAAGGCCTTCCACATCGGGACGGCGTGGCATGGAGAGGACAAACGCCCCCAGCATGGCACAGCCAATGATGTTCATGCTGAACCGATCGCCTTTTTCAAATTCGGGCAGCTTTGCGATGATCTCACGGTACTTCGGCTTGGCCTTTTCCGTGATCTTACGTGCGATGTCCGGGTCGTAGCCCAGCACCGCCGTCAGCTGCGCTTGAAAGGACTTCGCAAAGACTGCCCACATGGCCATGGGCATTCCCATCCAACGCATCTCACTTCGCTCCTTTCCATTCTGCCAGAGTCCGGTTCATCCGCTTCTCAATGTCTTTCCGGGTCTGGCTGCACTCCTTGGAATACTTTTTTGCCGCCTGAAACGCCAGCTTTACAAACAGACCGGAGCCAACCGGCAGCATGATTTTCAGCATTCCCTCAGGAAAACGAAATGGGTGCCGCGAGCGCAAAGCCATTTTGCAGCCGAACGGGCAAGCCGGTCCTCCGGATCGTCCCCGATCATAGCGATCACCGCGCAGTCCGATCCGCCGGTGCACGGCCAATACGCGCCGTAGAAGCCGGAGGTCTCCACATCAAAGTGCAGGTGCTTCATTGCTTCCCTTCAAATCCGATCTTTACGATCTGCATGTCCATCATCCGGTCGCCAATTTTGGCAAGGAAGCGGAAAAGTCCGCTGACCGACGGGTCTTTCAGGTCGTGGTAGCCCAACATATACCCCCGGCTGGAAATACGCATATTCTCGCCCCACGGCGTAAGCTCACGCTTCGCGTCCGAAACGGCGAAGTATGCGCCCGCATCCTTGATTTCCGCATCTTTCAGCCACGTCTTCAGCATCAGTTTCACCGCCTTTTCGTTGGCAGCGTCAAAGACAAGCACGCTGCCCGGAAAGGCGTCTGCCATGGCCTGTGCCAGTGTCATCACCTGGTCTTTCAGAAAATAGTAGAACACGCCGGACGCAAAGAACACCGCACCGCCGGAGGCGTCGATCCTTTCAAACCACGACGGATCGTTCAGGTCACAGGGAATGTTCGCTTCCCGCTCTCTGGCGGGAAGAAGCTCATTCCGGATTGCGATGACGTCCGGAAAGTCCAGATTGTAGATCCTGCATTTGCCGTTATCACAGGCACGGCCGGTGCAGTCCAACCCGCAGCCCAGATTGACCACCGCTGCCGTGGGGTGCGTTTTCAGATAGTGTCGCACCTCATAGGCAAGGTCGTTCTGCCGCATGGCGACCTCAAGCGCGCCGAAGCGTTGCAGCAGGCTGCTGGACTTTTGCTCCAAGGCGGAAAAATCATAATCCAACGCGCTCACAAGTTGCCGCGCTGCCTCATCCCGGTACAAACTTGGGTACAGCTCTGAGCATTTTTTTCGCGCATACAGCGGAATGATCAGCGTCTCCTGCACCGTGTTCTTTTCAATTTTATAGCGCACAGTCATCCTCCTGTATCACCCCACACCCTAAGGTGCTCGTCCGCAAGCAGCGCCTTCTCAGTGTTGATGGTGTTTTCTCCCCGTCATACACAGCCAGCTTTTCGTCTTATGAATCTGGATGTCATTAAATCCGGCCTGCTCCAAATGTGCCTTCAGCTCGGTATCTTTATAGATGGTCATGCCGCCAATGATATCCGTCCACTTTTTGTCTTTGTTTGTATCCCCGTTGCTTTCATTGCAGATCAGGAACGTCCCACCGGGCTTCAGTACCCTGTAGACTTCCTGAAAGCACTTTGGCAGATCCTGCCAGAAATAGACCGTTTCGAAGGCTGTGACCACATCAAAGGACGCATCCGCAAAATCCATTTGTGCCACACTGCCCTGACACACGGCGCAGCGTCCGTCCCGAATGGCGCGCTGATTCAGTTTTCGGGCCTTCTCCACGCTGATTTCGGAATAATCAATGCCCTCGACAATCCCTTGTGGGCAGTTCTTCAGCAATCTCTTGATGTTTGCCCCGCCGCCGCAGCCGCAGTCCAGCACTTTGGTATCCGGTGAGAGATGCAGGAATTTAAGTCCCCATGTTGCCACAGGTGCATGCCCAAGATTCATCATGGAAACCATGATTCTGCCACCAAGGCCTACAGGCTTGCGGGTATTTTCGAAGAATGACATTTTTGCGTCACTCCTTTTCCAGAGTGATGATTTTATTGGAAATGTTCCGCACGGCAGGCAGCTTGCCTAGCAGCTTATAGATCGGTGAAAACGCCGCCATGCCCTCCATCAGGCGATCCAGCACAATGGTGCGGGCAATAACTCCGCTGTGCATGGCGGCATCCTTGTCGGCAAGGGAAAAATCGTAGCCCAGCTTCTCAATGATTTCCTCCGCTTTTGCATCGTGAATGGTGCCGCGCCCCCGGCTCTCTTTCGCTCTTGCATAAACGGTTTGCAGCATGGTCTCCGGCACGCCGGAGAGCCTGATCTTTTCTTTCATGTCATAGTTCCTTTGATTTCACGCACTCTGCGTAAGCCAACGGGAACGAGGCTTTCAGCACGGTGCTTTTCTGTACCGTCCAGCCGTTTTCCCGCAGAAATGCCAGATATTCTTCGCTCGTCCACTTGCTGTGCAGCGGAAAGCCGGCCAATTTCATGAAAAATGCTTTGACCTTTCCGAAGATGGCGTTATCCGCATGGGTGAAGGTCGGCGCAACCAGAACGCCGCCGTCCCTCAGCACGCGACGAATTTCAGAGAGAGCTTTCTTTGGCTCCGGCACGATGTGCAGGGCATTGGCCACAATGATCACGTCAAAGCTACCATCCGCATAGGGGAGGTGAAACATATCCTGCACGGAGAAATGCAGCTTGGCGGATCGGTTGCATCGCCGCGCTTCCGCGATCATCTCCGGCGATGCGTCCGTAGCCTCGATATGATTGGCGCTGCTCACGATATTTTTAGCGATCGAGCCTGTGCCGGTGGCCAACTCCAGCACCGATTTGTGCTGTACCACAGGGCGCAGCAGCTCGTACAGCCGCTCGTAAGTCGCTGCGTCCTTGCGCATGAAGCAGTCGTACCGCCCGGCGTTTTTATCCCAAAAATCTTGACTGTTTCTCATGATTTCATCCTCACAACGACATGTTAACTCTTTCTAACTCATCTGACTCGAGTTGTCTGCCAACATTTTTGGGATAATTAATGACGCTCCCCGGTAATAATTTGCAGAGTCAGATTACCGATTACGTTCTTCTCCCTATGCTTTCTCAAACCCTATGTCGGAAAGCTGTACCAGAAGGGGTCGACTTCGTCGCGAGGGGGGTCGGAGCCCGTCTACATACAGGTGAGCGACGACGTCAGCGCCGATTCGACGCTCGAGAGGGAGCTCGCGTCGCTTCTGTCAATCAGGGATGCGTTCCCGAAGGCGCTCATTGCCCGTACGAGACATAGGCCCTATACCCGGGAGGGTGTGTTCGTTGAATCGATCTGCTGGCTCCAATGAAGCTGTGCCCGGCGACGTGGTCAACATCGCCCCGGGTGTGAAACATTGGCACGGAGCCGCGCCCGAGAGCTGGTTCTCCCATCTTGCGCTGGAGGTTCCGGGTGAGGAGACCTCCAACGAGTGGTTGGAGCCCGAGGACGACGAGCAATACTTTAAAGCGACTAACAAGGAGGCTTAAATACCTTCGTCGTCCGTGCCGCCGAGAGCAGGGTGCCCAATTCGGCCTGGATCGCCTCCGCCTTGCTTCCGAGCTGCAGCGGAGCCGAGTCGCCCGAGATGTTTACGCTCAGCAGGTGCGCATCCGGTAGCTTCGCGGTCATGCTCCAGAACGGGAGCGTGATGATGCCGGGGGTCATCTCGCCCACGCCGAGCTCCAACAGCAGCACGCGGCCATTGCCGCGCTCGCTCACAAAGCGCTCGTATCGTTTGAGGTTCTCGCGCCATGCTGTGCCCTGCAGAAACGTGTCGTCGCGCACCCACGGCACAAGCTGCCAGCCGCAGTGCGGGCACCGGGGAATATCTTCGCTGCGGATCTCGAACCCCGCCATGCCGGCGAGCATGCGCTCGACATAGGGACTCGCGTCGAAGAGCTCGTCGCAGCATGGCTGCTTGCATTGAAGGCGTGTGAAGCTTCCCTGATAGTTGCAGATTTTCTCGGCGGGAAACGTCTTCTCGACTTGGGTGTTCACATTGGTGCTCAGGATGAAGTAATCCTTATGAGCGATGAGGGACCGTAGGTCGAGATAGGGCTGCGAGGCCGGCTCGCGCAGCATGAAGTCGATGTATCGCGCATAGTATGCCCATTGCTGCTCGAGGCTGGGGTAGAGGTGGTAGAAGCCGTCGAAAAGGCTCTTGACTACTTTCGATTGATGCTCAGTGCCCATTGTATTCGCTACGATTAAACTCAGCACAGGGGATACTGGTTTTCCGTGCGAAAACGCTCATGCCGCTAAATTGAGCAACCGCCTGTACTGCGGCGGGATCATCCGCCCGAGCGATCCCTTAATCCGTCGCCCGTTGCGCCAATCGGCAGAAGCCACGCGTGGACGCTAATCGCTCGAGCGAATCGTCGTCGGTTTCCGTTTAACGATTTCTTTTCCGCTATTATCCGACCCTCGGACTTCCTCGTGATAGAAGTAGTCCACGATCACCGGATGCCCCTGGGGGACTCTGCCATAAGGCATTTCGTTGTCCACAAAGGGGCAATCGTACTTCTTGGCCATTTCCTCGGCTTTTACTTCAAGCGCTTCAAAATAGCTACGGTTGCGCTTGTTATAGATCTCATCGTAAAGCGGTACGAGATCGGGATGTTTCTCGGCGATATAATCCAGGATCGCTTTTTTGAAACCACCCCGAAGATTGAGATTTTCGAGCCAAAACAAATCGCACCGATCCTTTACTCGCTCAAAAATCATCTCAAAATCCGTGATGCCGGGAAATACCGGGGACACGAAGCAGACCGTACGGATACCTTCGTCATACACCTGCTTCATAGCGGCGATACGACGCTCGATGCTCGACGCGGAGTCCATATCGTTCTTGAAGTTCTCATCCAGCGTGTTGATCGACCATGAAACGGTCACTCGTCCAAGCTTCTTCAGCAGATCGATATCCCGTACCACAAGATCGGACTTTGTGCAGATCAGAATATCTGCATCGCTGCCAATCAGCTGCTCCAGGAGTTTCCTGGTATTCCCGAATCGCTCCTCCTGTGGATTGTAGCCATCCGTCACTGAACCGATAACCACCCGCTGTCCAGCGTATTTCTTCGGATTCTTGATTTCCGGCCAATGCTTCACATCAAGAAAGGTGCCCCATTCCTCCTTGTGTCCGGTAAAGCGCTTCATAAAGGAGGCATAGCAATACTTGCAGGCATGCGTGCAGCCTACATAGGGATTGACCGAGTAGCCGCCCACCGGCAGGCTGGACTTGGTCATGATGTTCTTTGCTTCCACCTCATTGATGAGGATTCCATCGATCACTTCCGCCATGTTCTCTGCACCTCCAGCACTCTTTCGAATTCTTCCGGCAATTCCTGAATCATGTTTTCGTCCCCTATGACAGAGACGAGGTCTTCCTTCATAAACATTGGAATGCCAAGCGCGTGCGCCTGGTCCGTCAAAGACCATGCCCACTCCGGTTCCGTATGAACCTTCCTGCTCTGCGCCCCGGTCATGGTACCGACGACGATCCAGTTGATTCCGGAAAGGTCGACCGTACCGGGATCGTCGAATAGCGGCTCAAAAGTAACGAAGAAGTGATTTGCTTTGACGTTTTTCCGAAGGGCGTCGATACGCCACAGCTCCGCTTTCCTCGTCACCGTAACGCCGAACCATGCGTTTTCCAGGTCGGTATCTAAATCCAGCAAATCGGGTCTCTTGGTCAGGAACAGGAACTGATGCTGTGGATTCTCATGGATCTTTGCAAATACCTCGTCTCGCCATTCCAGCTTCCACCCGGAGAGATCGCTCATGCCGGTAAGGAGAAAGTTTTGCGGGCGTTTCTTTTCCATCATCTTGAGCTTGCTCGGGAAGAACGCAGGATCAGCGAAGTCGTCAATCATATGCCAACGTTTCACATTGTTACGGGCATAGCAATATGGACACCTCACCGTGCAGCCGATGACGATATTCATATTCTGAATCTGATTTTTGATGCAGATGCTCATAACGCCTGCCTACCTGCCTCTCCCGTAAACACGCAATCAGCCTCCCCCACCTTGCGGGCAAAAGCCTCGATATCTTGCTTGCAAGCAGCAGGCTCGCAATCGCTCAAATCGTATGACGTGCCGCCGTTTCGATAGACGGCCCGATGGGAAAACGATCGGCTGACAAGCCCGATGCCGAGCTTCTCGTACAGGGTCATCCGTGCTCCCTTTCAGCTATAAAAAACAGGTGTCTATAAACAGTATCCTTGTTGATTTTCGCAGGGGCAATGAACAAACGCGTGCACCTGTCGATAAACGAACAGCTACTGGACATTGTCAAACGACTCAGATTGGAGAGGCGATGGGAGAAACCAAGATCGACCGCCGGCGGCGCTACACCCTCTCGGTCATACAGGAGGCGTTCTTCGCGCTGCTGGCCGAGGTCGGCTTCGCGAAGATGACGGTGGCAGACATCTGCCGCCGCGCCGAGATCAACCGGGGAACGTTCTATCTGCATTACGAGGATAAGTACGCGCTGCTCGATGCGCTTATCGACGAGGCATTGGCAGCGGCTCCCCCGCTTGAGGGGGTTGAATCGGCAACGCTTTGCCAGCGTCCGCCGGCAGACGACGATTATCGCCTGCTTTATTCGGACAGCGACTCATACGCTCGCGTAGCCCAGCGCGTCATAGAACGCGGAGCGGAGCAGATGGTTCCCTGGGTCATGGAGAAAACAGGGCTTTCACGCGAAGACGCCTTCCTGCTCTTCGTCCACAACGTCCAGGGCAATCTGGCCGTCAACCGCCTGCTCGGCTGGAGACGAGGCCCCGAGTTCACCCATGCCCAGGAGCTGCTCAACGCCTATTCCGAAGGGGGCTTACTGGCGGTATCCGCTCTTCGCGATTCCGATAACCCATCGTGACCTGCGATTCAGGAATACCAGCCTCCGAGCCCTCTCGTTCGGAGGCTGCGGCTAAAACCTCATTGCGCGTCTACCGCTCCGCGTTACTCGCCACCTGCCCGCGCCACCGAGAGCAGGGCGCCCAAATCGGCCTGGATCGCCCCTGCCTTGCTTCCAAGCTGCAGCGGAGCCGAGCCGCCCGAGATGTTTACGCTCAGCAGGTGCGCATCCGGCAGCTTTGCGGTCATGCTCCAGAACGGGAGCGTGATGATGCCCGGGGTCATCTCGCCCACGCCGAGCTCCAGCAACAGCACGCGGCGATCGCTGCGCTCGCGCACGAAGCGCTCGTATCGTCCGAGGCTCTCGCGCCATGCCGCACCCTGCAGAAACGTGTCGTCGCGCACCCACGGCACAAGCTGCCAGCCGCAATGCGGGCATCGGGGGACATCCTCGCTGCGGATCTCGAACCCCGCCATGCCCGCGAGCATGCGCTCGACGTAGGGGCTCGCCTCGAAGAGCTCGTCGCAGCATGGCTGCTTGCATTGAAGGTGCGCGAAGCTTCCCTGATAGTTGCAGATCCTCTCGGTGGGAAACGTCTTCTCGACTTGGGTGTCTACATTGGTGCTCAGGATGAAGTAGTCCTTATGGCCGATGAGGGACCGTAGGTCGAGATAGGGCTGCGAGGTCGGCTCGCGCAGCATGAAATCGATATATCGCGCGTAGTAGGCCCATTGCTGCTCGAGGCTGGGGTAGAGGTGGTAAAAGCCGTCAAAAAGACTCTTGAAGCCAAAGGCTTGCTGCCAGTCCGTCATTCCGGCGCGCGCCATGCCTGCGCGGTTGTAATGGTTGAACCCGGCGGCGCTTGACATGCCCGAGCCGATGCCGACGATGATGGCGTCGGCATCGTCGATAAGGCTTCGAAGCCTATACGCTTCCCTCTCTAGAGACGGCATTGGGCAATCTCCTCGAAAGCCGGGGTCATATCGCCGTCAACGAGAATCGTCTCGCACGAGGCGTCGGGCGCCATGGCCTGGCTGTAGTTGAACACGATGTAGGTGGCGTGCTCGCAGACGTTCGCGATCTGGGCGAGCATGTGCTTTATGATGCCGTTGCGCAGTCCCACGCCAAGTTCGAGGATGGCGACCCTGCCGCTGCGATGGGCTTGCACAAGGCGCTCGAGCTCCTCGAGCTGGGCCGTGGCGAGGGCGTCTGGATGGGCGAGACGCCGCTCGTCGATCGACGTGCGTATGCCCCCCTCCGTCTCGAGCACGCGGTTCTCGTTGAACCCTGCGCGTACGAAGTGCCCGTCGATATTGCACGTGATCACGAAGGTGTCAGCGTGCTCTGTAAGACGCCGCAGCTCGTTCATGAGCGGGCTGGGCTCATATTCGAGATAGTCCTTTTGATGAAACCGCTCGGCCCATCGGCGTCGCACGCTGGCATCCGGGGAGGCAAGCCCCTGCAGTATGCAGCCGATGCCGTCTGCCTGGGCGAGGTCCCCGTACGCCTCTTGGAAATGAGCATCGGCGCAGAAAAGGTTGAGCCCCTCCGCCATGTCGAGTCCGTTGCTAGCGCCGATGATGACAAGATCCGCTTCGGCTAGCGCCCTGCCTATGCGAACTGCTTTCGCCGTCTCCATGCGCTACCTCCCCAGCGTCTTGCGCACGTCGGCAAGCACGTCGGCGATGTCGGCGCGAACGGCGAGCCCCCGATCCTCGATCGCGCGGGGGAGAAACTGCGTCTTGTTGTTTACGGCGATGTAGCTGGCCTGCGGTAACTGCGCCGTGAGGGCCCAGAACGGCTCCTGGATAAACGCGGGCGTCATGCGGCCCACACCCAGCTCGAGGAAGAGGATCCTCTGCCGTGCGTGCGCGTCGAGCCAGTCGGACACCTTGCGGTACTGCTCCTCGTAGAGTTCGCCCTGCAGGAAGTTGTCGTAGCCGCGAACCCAGGGGAACGCCTCTGCCCCGCAGTGCGGGCAGCGCGGCACGAGCTCTGTCGGAACCTCAAGGCCGTCTCCCATGGCCTCTACCATGTTGGAGACCGGCTCGACCGCATCCCACACCGCGTCGGTGCAACAGCGGGAGCACTGAAAGAAGCGGTGGTCGCCTTGGATCTCTGCCACTTTCTCCCAGGGATAGAGCTTCACAAACTGCGTGTCCTGGTTGGTGGTGAGCATGAAGAAATCCTTCTCGGCGAGAATGGCGTCGAGGTCCCTGTAGGGCTTGCGCAGCGGGGCGTTGAGCGTGGTGTCGAGGAAGGTGGCGAGGTATCCCCAGCGCGCCTCGGCGGTGGGCCAGCGGTAGAACGACCCCTCGAAAGCGCCCTTGAAACCGTAACGCTCGGCGAATTTGCCGAAATGCTTGCGATAGGTCGCGTTGTCCTCGTAGTAGAAGTCGCCGCCGCCCGCCGCGGAGAGCCCGGAGGCCCCGCCCGCCAGCACGCAATCGGCTTCCTCGATCATGCGGGCGAAGTCCTCGATTTGCTGGTCGTAGGGCTCGGGCTCGCGGTCACTCAGCTCATAGGGCGTGCCGCCGCTGCGGTAGGCGGCCTGAAGGGAAAACGATTGGTTGGTGAGCTCGATAACGAGCTGCTCGTACAGGGTCACTGGATACCTTCTTTCAGCTATTATAAACACGTGTCTATAAAAAGTATCCATGTCGATTTGCTTAAGAGCAATGAACAGCTTCGGCCTGCTGTCGATAAACGAGCGTTTGCCGGGCATTGTCGAGCGTTGCAATTGGAGGGGTAATGGAAGCGGGGAAGATCGATCGTCGCCGACGCTATACACTCTCGGTCATACGGGAGGCGTTCTTCGCGCTGCTGGCCGAGGTCGGCTTCGCGAAGATGACGGTAGCGGATATCTGCCGCCGCGCCGATATCAACCGTGGCACGTTCTATCTGCACTACGAGGACAAGTTCGCCCTGCTCGACGCGCTTATCGACGAGGCCTTGGCGGCGGTGCCGCCGCTCGAGGGAACGGAGGCGGGTGCCCTCTGCCAGCGTCCGCCGGCAAACGATGACTATTATCTGCTCTACTCGGATGACGACGCGTACGCCCGGGTGGCACAGCGCGTCGTCGAGCGCGGCGCCGAGCAGATGGTTCCCTCGATCATGGAGGAGACCGGGCTTTCGTGCGAGGACGCCTATCTGATCTTCGTCCACAACGTCCAGGGAAATCTCGCGGTCAACCGCCTGCTCGGTTGGAGGCGAGGGCCCGAGTTCGCCCACGCCCAGGAACTGCTCAGCGCCTATTCCGAAGGGGGCATGCGGGCGGTATCGGCCCCTTGCAGATTAATCGCGAATTAGAACATGATGGCGTCGTCGGCCGTGAAGGCATCGAGGGATCCCTGCTTGACCTGAATGCAGACGTATGTGATCCCCGAGTCGGACGCGGCGCGGAACTGACGATGCGCAGCGGGGGAAATGCGCAGCCAGTCGCCGGCCGCAAGCTCGATATCCTCATCGTCGATCGTGACCGAGCCTGCGCCCTCGAGCACGCCATAGATCTCCTCGTTTTCCTTGTGTGCATGGACGAACGGAACGCCAGCGCCGGCGGGAAGACTGTTGATACTCACCTCTGTCCCGGTAAGCCCGAGCACCTCGTGCAGCTCAACGCGGCTCTCATTGCCGATGTGGGTCTTTGCATAATTAGCCATAATGGTTCCTCTCTTGGGGTTGATTTACCTTGCAGGCATCTCCTGCGTGAGATATATTCAACGCGAAAGCGCATGCAAATACGAGTACGCACATATTTGTAACTGCGTGCCTTTTTGTGAAACCGGTATGGTCAAGGAGGTTGGGTCTCCCATGATGGCGAAAGAGGAGCTTCCGGAGTGTCCGGTCGCAACGGCGGTAGCGCTCATTGGCGGCAAGTGGAAACTGCTCATTATTCGTAATTTACGCGTACGCCCTTGGCGTTTCAACGAGTTGCGCCGCAACCTGGAGGGGATCTCTCAGAAGGTGCTTACCGACAGCCTGCGGCAGATGGAGGATGATGGGCTGGTCTTTCGCCATGACTATGGCGAGAATCCTCCCCGCGTTGAGTATGGCCTTACCGAGCTCGGCCGCCAGATGATGCCCATCATGGACTCGCTCGCAGACTTCGGCGCTTATTACAAGACGATTGTTTCGTAGCGGACACATCGCTTGGGGGGGGCGGAGAACCGCTACGAGGGTGCTAACGAAAACCTGTCCCGAATCATCGTGCGCCTGCGGCATGAAGAAGGG
The DNA here is from genome assembly GCA_019414625.1 of Collinsella sp. Lineage (GTDB taxonomy): Bacteria > Actinomycetota > Coriobacteriia > Coriobacteriales > Coriobacteriaceae > Collinsella. The sequence goes on along the minus strand of DXLR01000113.1, from coordinate 15,805 downwards.
AGATTCTTATGAAAATCGTTGTATTGAGTGGTAGCCCGCGCAAGGGCGCCAATACCGACACCATGGTCGAGGCGTTTGCCGAGACCGCGCGCGAGGCCGGCCATACGGTCGAGGTCATCCGCGTTGCCGGCAAGAAGATTGCTGGTTGCCTGGGGTGTCAGTACTGCTTTGCCCATGAGGGTGCCTGCGTGCAGAAGGACGACATGGCCGGTGTGCTCGAGACACTGAAAGGCGCCGATATGGTTGTCTTCGCTTCGCCTATCTACTGGTTTGATATCACTGCGCAGGAGAAGGCCGCCATCGACCGCCTGTATGCCTTCGGTGCTACGGGCTTCCCGTTCACCAAGACGGCCCTTTTGCTCGATAGCCATAGCGAGGGCGTCTATGATGCGGCGATCGCTATGTACAAGTCAACCTGTGCGTACTGCAAGTGGGAGGACCAGGGCATTGTCACCATCAGCGGTATGACCGAGCGTGACAGCATGGTCTCCTCGCCCAAGTTGGAAGAGGTGCGAGAGCTCGCTCGCAAACTCGCCTAAGGACAAGAAGAACGCATGGCAATCAGCGTTGGCGGAAAGCCTACTTCCCTTACCAAGAGGATTACTGATTGCCATGCGTTGATGTCCTTATGGACAATCTCCGCGTGCTAGGAGACTTTCTCGCTCAGGAACTCCCTGAATGCGGGGATGTCAAAGCCAACGAGACCACGCCCACGTTCCCCGATGACGCCGTCCTCGAGAAGGCGGCGTTTGTATTGGCTTGCGTAGTTGCTGGCGACGCCCATGCGTTTGGCTATCTCCGAGACCCTGCTGGGGCCAGAATCGGGCAGCATCGCGAGTAAAAACTCAATGTCTTTATCGGAAAGCTCTCGATAGGTCGTTTCGAGAATGCGATCACGCAGCTCCATGCGTGCGAGTAGGGAACCCTGCTGGACATCGGATGCACTGATTTGGGGCGAGTTCTCCGAAACATCCCAAGTGCGATATCCGACGAGCTGCATCATGTAGGGGAATCCGTCGACGGCCTTCACAGCATTCTCGAGCGCTTCTGGTGTGATTGAACGTCCTCCGGCCTCAACGGTTTTGCGAAACGCGTTTGCAATTTCAACGTCAGTGATTCGTCCTAACTGATGATATTGGGAACGCCTGAGGAACGAGACGGAATCGTTACGCAGCAACGCCGATACTTTGTAGGGCAGTCCTGCCATGAGTAGGGCAACTTTTTTACCTTCGCGTACAAAGTGCTGGTAAACAGAGGCAAATTGAAGCATTTCTTCGAGATCGACGGTGACTTCATCGATGGTAATGAGAAGTCCGATGTCATGTTTTTCGAGTTGCTTAAAGATGCCATTCATGCGCGTGCGCCAGTTGCCCTGAGCCTCTTGAGCATATGTCCAATCGATGCCCACTGGACCAATTTGAACGCCGTTTATGCGCGCATGAGGCTGTGAGAGGTAGCTATCTGCGGCTTCTTTGGTTCGCTCGATAATATCTTCGAGCATGCCTGGCATGGCGGAGACATTTGCTGCGATCCAACCGTGTTCAAGCGCCGTTTCTGAAAGGAGCGAGAGAAGCGCCGTCTTGCCCGTTCCCCTTGCGCCCGTAAAAATAGTCGACAGGTTTGGATCTCCCGGGCCGTTGATAAAACCACGGTTGATGTCACGCAGAATATGCTCGCGACCCGCTAGAAAGGGAGGGACGCTTCCGAACGTCGGGGTAAAGGGGTTCTTGCTGTACTCCATGGTGACTCCTTTGCAAGTTTTGCTAATTTTTGCAAGTTTTGCTAATTTTTGCAAGTTTTGCTAACAGCTGACCAAAGGGCATCGAAGCAGTGACGCTGACATTTTTTACGCAGAAAAATAAGCAGAAATCAATTTATCTGCGTTAAAAAATAGTTGAGAAGAAAAACGACGAGTCCCGGGCGCAATGCCGTTGCGTTCCGGGCCTCGTCGCTTTGAGAAGTATCTAACGGTCTCGTTGCCGTGGCACCTAGTCAAACAGGCTCGGCATGTCGTTTTCCTTCATGAGGGCACCGGCAGAAGGCAGGCTCTGTGCGGTGAACTTCTCGGCCGAGACGCCGGCGCCAAGAATCTCCTCGGTTGTGCCGACGGTGGAGACCGAGCGGCCCTTCTTAGCCGTAAAGGCCTGGACGCCCTGCGTGTTGGTGGTCGTCTTGGTCTTGAGCAACGACGTGTTGAAGTTCATCAGGCGATAGTCGCTCGAGACCAGTGCAATATCGCGATCTTCCTTGAGCACCTGGGCATACAGCAGTTTGCTGCCGCCGTAGATGGCGTTCTTAAGGCGCTTGCGGTTGGTCTTGGTAACGTATCCGGCAAGTGCGACGCGCACCACACGACCGTTCTCAAAGACAAACAGCACGTCGGCCTTGTAGTCCTCGGGGTCGATGACCCAGATGACACCCTCGTCGGGTTCCATCTCAAGATCGGTCGGCAGGTACGAGCCCAGCTGGGCCGACTTGGTGTCCTCAAACGCCGCAACCTTGCACTTGTACACCTGGCTCTTGTTGGTAAAGACCAGCAGCTCGTGGGTGTTGGAGGACGGGAACTCGATAAAGGGTTTGTCGCCGTCCTTGTACTTGAGCGTGGTCGCCTTCTTGAGTACGCGGTCCGTCATCTTCTTAAGGTAGCCATCGCGCGAGAGCATGATGGTGACCGGGTACTCCTCGACCTCGGGTTCCAAGCTCACCTCGATGACCTCATGGGGCTCGATCCTGCCCGTGCGACGCGGCATCACATATTTCTTGTTGACCGCGGCCAACTCGTCGCTGATGACCTTCTTGATGTTGTCTTCGCTCGAGAGAATCTCCTCCAGCTCGGCAATTTCGCCCTCAAGCTTTGCAATGTCCTTGGTGCGGTTGAGGATGTACTCCTCGTTGATGTTGCGAAGCTTGAGCTCGGCAACAAACTCGGCCTGGGTCTCGTCGATGTCGAAACCCTTCATAAGATTGGGCACGACCTCGGCTTCGAGCTTGGTGCCGCGGATGATGGCGATGGCCTTGTCGATGTCGAGCAGAATTGCCTCAAGGCCGTGCAGCAGGTGCAGGCGCTCGGACTTTTTGCCCAGGTCAAAGTTAATGCGGCGGCGCGTGGACTCAATACGCCACTTGACCCACTCGTGCAGAATCTGGCGCACGCCCATAACACGGGGATAGCCGTCGACGAGCACGTTGAAGTTGCACGAGAACGAATCCTGCAGCGTGGTCGAGCGATAGAGCTTGGCCATGAGCTTGTCGGGGTCGACGCCGCGCTTAAGGTCGATGGCGATACGCAGACCCGAGAGGTCGGTCTCATCGCGGATATCGGCGATCTCCTTGACCTTGCCCTCTTTGGAGAGCTTGACGATGCGTTCGATGATGACATCGGTCTTGGTGGTGTAGGGGATCTCGTAGACCTCGATGATGTGCTCTTCGGGAATCCAGCGCCAGCGGGAGCGGATCTGGAAGCTGCCAAGGCCGGTCTCGATAATCTTTTCCATCTCCTCGCGGCGGTAGATAATTTCGCCGCCGGTCGAGAAGTCGGGCATGGGCATGTACTCGAGCAGGTCGCAGTCGGGATCCTGCAGGTAGTGCATGGTGGCGGTGCAGACCTCGTTGAGGTTGAAACCGCAGATGTCGGACGCCATGGCGACGCCGATGCCCTTGTTGGCCGAGACAAGGATGTTGGGGAACGTGGTGGGCAGCAAACGCGGCTCCTTCATGGCGCCGTCGTAGCTGTCGACAAAGTCGACCGGGTCCTTGTCGATGTCCTTGAAGATCTCGGCGCTGATGGGGGAGAGCTTGGCCTCGGTATAACGCGAGGCGGCGTAGCTCAGATCGCCCGAATAGTACTTGCCAAAGTTGCCCTTCGACTCCACGAAGGGCGCAAGCAGTGCCTCGTTGCCCGTCGCCAGGCGCACCATCGTCTCGTAGATCGCGGCATCGCCGTGCGGGTTGAGCTTCATGGTTTGCCCCACGATGTTGGCGCTCTTCTGGCGCTCGCCCTTGAGCAGACCCATCTTGTACATGGTGTAGAGCAGCTTGCGGTGCGAGGGCTTAAAGCCGTCGATCTCGGGGAACGCACGCGAGACGTTGACGCTCATGGCGTAGGGCATGTAGTTGACCTCGAGCGTCTGCGTGATCGGCTGGTCGGTGACCTCGGAGTGCAGGCCGATGACGTTTTCGGCGTTGACCTGCTTTTTCTTTGGCTGGTTCTTCGTCTTCTTCTTTGCCACGATTTCCTCTTGAACTTCTTATGGGCCGTCGTTATCGATTTGCTGCTACTGCAGGTCCAGCTGGTCCAGGTATTCCTTGCCGTGCTCGGAGATATGGCGCTTGCGGCCTGCCTCGTCGTTGCCAAGCAAAAGGTTGAACATGGTTTCCATCTTGGTGACGTCCTCGGGCTCCACCTTGATCAGGCGGCGCGTCTCGGGGTTCATGGTGGTGAGCCACATCATGTCCGGATCGTTCTCACCAAGACCCTTGGAGCGGTTGATCGAGCACTTTTGGTCGCCGATCTCCTTAAGGATGCCGTTCTTCTCGAGCTCGGTGTAGGCAAAGTAGGTCTTCTCTTTGCAGTTGATCTCGTAGAGCGGCGACTCGGCGATATACACGTAGCCCTCGTCGATAAGCGTGGGCACCAGGCGATAGAGCATGGTGAGCACGAGCGTGCGGATGTGATAACCGTCGACGTCGGCGTCCGTACAGATGATGACCTTGTTCCAGTTGAGGTTGTCCAGGTCAAAGGCGCCCAGGTTCTTGATGCGCTTGTCCTTGATCTCCACACCGCAGCCCAGCACGCGCATAAGGTCCATGATGATGTCGGACTTAAAGATGCGCGGATAATCCTCCTTCAGGCAGTTGAGGATCTTACCTCGGACGGGCATGACGCCCTGGAACTCGGCATCGCGCGAGGTGCGAATGGCGCCTGCTGCCGAGTCGCCCTCTACGATGTAGATCTCGCGACGGTTCTTGTCCTTGGAGCGGCAGTCGATGAACTTCTGCACGCGGTTGGCCATATCGGTCTTCTGCTGCAGGTTGGTCTTGATGCTCTGGCGCGTCTTCTCGGCATTCTCGCGTGAACGCTTGTTGATGAGCACCTGCTCCATAATCTTATTGGCGGCGTCCTTGTTCTCGATCAAGTAGGTCGAGAGGCGCTCCTTAAAGAAGGCAGTCATGGCCTGCTGGATAAAGCGGTTGTTGATGGCCTTCTTAGTCTGGTTTTCGTAAGACGTCTGGGTGGAGAAGCAGTTGGTCACTAGTACCAGACAGTCCTGGACGTCCTGCCACTTAATGCCGCTCTCGTTTTTGTTGTATTTGCCCTGTTGCTTAATGTAGGCATCGATGGCGCTGGTCAAAGCGCTGCGGGCGGCCTTCTCGGGCGAACCGCCGTTCTCGAGCCACGATGAGTTGTGGTAGTACTCCTGCATCATGAAGGTGCGCGAGAAGCACATGCATGCGGTGATTTTTACGTTGTAATCGGGCAGGTCCTCGCGATCGCGACCGCGACGGTCGGCCTCGATAAAGAAGGGCTCGGTAAGGTAGTCGGTACCGACCTTCTCGAGCACGTAGTCCTCGATGCCCTTGGGATAGCAAAAATCCTCTTCGGAAAACTCACCATCGTCGCCCTCGATGTGCAGGCGGAAGGTCACGTTGGCGTTGACCACGGCCTGACGGCGCATGGTCTCGCGATACCAATCGTGGGGGATACTGATGGAGGTAAAGACCTCAAGATCGGGACGCCACTTGATGGTGGTACCGGTGCGGTTCTCGTCGCTGGGCTCAATCTCGAGCGCCTTCTTTTTGGCGCCGACGACCTTGCCCTTCTTAAAGTGCAGGGAGTACTTGTTGCCGTCGCGCCAAACCGTGACGTCCATGTACTCGGAGGCGTACTGAGTCGCACAGGAGCCCAGGCCGTTGGTGCCGAGCGAGAAATCGTAGTCGCCGCCCTGGTTGTTGTTATACTTGCCGCCGGCGTAGAGTTCGCAAAAGACGAGCTCCCAGTTAAAACGCTTCTCGGAAGGGTTCCAGTCGAGCGGGCAGCCACGGCCATTGTCCTCTACCTGAATGGAGCCATCGCGAAAGGCGGTAAGGGTGATGAGCTTGCCGTAGCCCTGGCGCGCCTCGTCAACGGCGTTGGACAGGATCTCGAAGGCGGCATGTGCGCAGCCGTCGAGCCCGTCCGAGCCAAAGATGACGGCGGGGCGCAGGCGTACGCGCTCCTCGTCCTTGAGCTGGCGGATACTGTCGTTACCATAGTTTGCGGTGTTTTTTGCCATACTCGCTCTCTCGGTGCTCCTTTGCTGCGTTTAAGTCATATAGATAGTCAAGGTAGCATAGCCCAGCCCACAGACGATTCCAACCAACACGAAATCCATCGAACAATCGTTCGATTAGATAATGAATGCTTGGAATGCGGGAGGGACCTGTCCTGTCCTATCCAAACATCTGCGGCAGGTCGATGAAGACGGTTCGATCGCTTTCGCCAGCTTCGAAGCCCGAACGGGAGAAGAATCCATAGCGATGGCACTTGAGCCCCGTTGCCTCGACTTGGGTGATTTCCTCGTCGACCATTTTTTGCGTGACGGGGGATTTGCGGAACTTTGCTTCGTAGAATGCGTAGCCCTCGGGGTCTTGCGTTACCACATCGAATTCGTCGCTCGTTTTGTTTGCGGGATCGTCGTACCAGTACTTGCCTATGGCGTCGAAAGCCGGTTCGATCTTGCCGGTCCTGTTCTGCCGCACGAGGTATTGACGGCAGATCTCCTCGAACATATGAGGAACGTAGTTTTCCTCGAAGTCTTGGGAGACGTGACGATCATAGAAGACTTCCGGGTCGAGCAGCTGACGTGCTGAGGCATTGCGGAAAACATAGCGATAGTAAAAGAGCGAAAGCGGATCCACTACAAAGTAGCCAGACTTGCGCTTGTTCGTAGGGTCGTTGATGGGTGCACGCTTTTGGACGATTTCGAGTGACATGAGCTTGTCGAGCACGTCTGCCATGGCCGGACCGCTCGAGACGTGCGACTGTGCCAGCACGTCCCCCCAACGGGAGTAACCTTGTGCGAGAGCCCCGAAAACTTCGTTGGCGTTGGTCATCTTCGAGATCTCGGCGTTGAGATAGGACGGCACCTCGCTTTCTAAGCGGGCGCCAGGTTCCGTGACGAGCTCGATGATGTTGTCGCGTACGCTTTGGGATTGATCGATGAGGCGATTGTAAAAGGGGATGCCGCCAAAAACGCTATAGAGCCGCACCTTGTCCTCGGGCGAGAACGCGGGATAGAACTTCGCAGCGTCAAAGTAATCCATGGGCTTAAGCTCAAGTGCGAGATCAATTCGCCCGTAGAGGGGGCTTTCATGCTCGATGAGGGATTTCATAATCTCAACGTAGGAGCCGCACAGGACAATGTTTAAACGTGAGTCTTCCCTGTGGGCGTCGATTGAGGTCTGAAGAATGCTGTCTAAGCCTTTAACCGCATCTCTCAAGTAGGGGTATTCGTCGAGAACGAGGGTAATGTTCTTGTCTTTGGCTTGGGCAAACAGAAATTCGATGAGCTCGCGGATGCCTGTGAAGGCGAGCGGAGGAAAGCTCAGCGCTTCAGCAACAAGGACGGACAGACTCTCGAGGTTGTCTGCCTCGGAGGTTTGGCGGCACTCGTAATAGACCGTTGCGACGTCTGACAAATCCGTTAGCGCCTGCTTGATGAGCTCACTTTTTCCGACGCGACGCCTGCCGTAAATGAGAACATTGCGCTGCTCGGGTGCTTTGAGCGTTTTCTTAATACGGGCGAGTTCACGCTCCCTGCCAATGAATTCCACTTACTCGGTTCCTTCCGACTCGGTTTTGTCCGAGTTAATTGTATCGCATGAATCAGTTTATGCTCGAGTTTACTCGGACAAAACCGAGTCGGTTCTGTCCGAGTAAGTTTGAATAGTGAACCGAAGTTGTAATGTCCGCATGGCGATGACGAATATGGTTTTCATAATGACAGATATAGTTGACATCTTCTGATGGATGCAATATATTTCTGTCATGTTGCAACGGATATCTGTCCATTACTACGAAAGGAAATCCATGCCGGGCAAAAAGAACCTACGCATGAAGGCGGCGCGCGCGGCGGTTGGCCTTTCGCAAGCTGACTTGGCCGAGGCCGTGGGCGTTACGCGCCAGACCATCGGCCTGATCGAGGCGGGCGGCTACAACCCCACGCTCAATTTGTGCGTGGCGATCTGCAAAGCGCTACGCGTTACGTTGAACGATCTGTTTTGGGAAGACGGGATCGACGTCGACCCTAACGCTCTTTAGGAGTTCGCTATGAAATTTGAAGATTTAAAACTCGTGCAAAAGTGGCGTGAATATGCCGGCCCAAAGGATGAGCGCCTGGAGGCTGAGAGCGCGAAGATCTACAAGATTGGTTTCGTGCTGCTTTCGTTTGGCATGTTGATGATATTTTTCTACCAGTTTATAGCTCGACAGGTTGCGTGGGTTCACAGCGACGCCAGTGAAATGCCGCATGGTTTTGCAACGCCGTTCGAGGCAGCCATGTATTTGTGGCTCGTTCTCGTGATGTTGATTTGCGCAGGACTGCAAACGCGGAAGGGCTATGTCGATACCAATCGTTTTGGGCAAACCGAGCATCTTCCTGTTGGATATTTCCTACTTCTCAGCGGTCTTAGCGGCGCCGCGTTCGCGCTTGTTATTGCCGCAATGCGCTGTATCGCTGAGGCGCAGATCGTACCGCTCGAAAGCGTCTTTTGGTTGGCGAACCTGGCCACGGGCGTGTTCTGCGGTGCGACGATTTTCGCGGCCACGTTTGCTGGCCTGTGCGCAACGTTTTTCACGGCGAAAAGACGCCGTGCCAAGCTCGAGGCAGAACTCGACTCCTCTGACGATATCTAATGCGTAATGGGCTGGCTCTGGGTATCCAGAACCAGCCCATTTGATGTTCGATGAGCCGAGTCGACGTCTCTCACAAAAGTAACTAGGAGCTAGCGAGGCCTATCCGAATTGGCCTCATTGGCGGTGTCGATCTCGAGCGCCGTGCGGCGGGCACTGTAGGCGACGAGGCCGGCGCCTGCCGCGGCGAGTGCTGCAGCGGCTGCCGTGAGGGGAACGTTGGCATCGCCCGTGCCCGCAAGCGCGCCCGCTTTTCCGGAGCGCTTGTTATTGCCGTGGTCCTTGCCACTGCCGGAGCTGCTTCCGCCGGAGCCGCCGCCCTCGTCAGTACCGCCGCCACTTGAGCCACCATCGCCGTCCGCCGTCATCGGGGCGTCGTGAAGCCCTGTGGCGTCCGCGCTGTCGCATACGCCGACCTGAACTTCTGAGCGTTCGCATGCCGCGTCGGGCACGTGGAGCTCATGCAGTACAGCACCCAGCGCCGAGTTCGCGCCCGGTCGAATTTCTTCGAGCGTTACGGGATCGAGCGCCACCAGATTACGCGCCTTCGCATACAGCGTTACGCGTTTGCCCACTTCGTCGCTCCAACTCTCGGGGATGGCGAAGCTCATACGGAACTGTGCCGTGCAACCCGGTGCCAGCACGGCGTTGCCGTTGTCGGCTACCAGCGGGTGCGTTGCAAAACGTGCGCCCAGCGTCTCGAGCGCGTACTTCACGTGTGCCATATCGTTGGCCGAAGCGTCCTCGGCAAGCTCTGGATCGTAGATCGAAGCCATGCGTGCGTTCACTCCGAATCCGATGGATGCGCTGGAGAACGGCTGGCTGGAGCCCTCTCGGTACAGATCGATCGTGCCGGCGGTCAGTAAGGTGTTGCCGTCGTTTCGCACCGTGACCATGAAGGATTCGCCTGCTGCTCCGGGCACCACCGCGCCCGAGGTAGCAACGGCGCCCGTCGGAGTGGCACACGCCACCAAGGGCACTTCGATGTCGTGCAGCTCTGCCTCGCTCTTCTCCGCGCTCACAATGTGCGTGGCGAGCGCGGAGAGCATGCCTCCCGACGTCAAAAATGTCGTTATCTGATCGACGGGATGGTCCAGCTCGCACATCACAAACGGCTCCGTGAACAGATCGCCCGCCAAGGTGCTGGCGAAGATGCGGAAGTGCTTGCCCATCACTGCAACCGGGTTGCCTTCTTCGTCGTAGGTTTGTCCCACCTTGCCATCGGTGTTCTCTACATAGAGCACGCACCTGCCGTTGTTGCTTACGCTAAACGATGCCGGGCCACAGCCTGCGGCACCCACGGGCTGCGTTGCAAATGCCGATGCGCCTCGCGTCCACGTAACATGCTGCAGCTGCTCGTTGACAGTTGCCAAAAAGCCCGTGTGCTGCGGCCACGGCACCGCGTGGGGTACTGTGGCATCTGGCGACATAACGCCCCAGCCCGCGATGGACTGGCCGATCACGGCGTACGATGCGCAGCCGCAACCGTCTGCGGTCTCGTATGCAACGGGCACCACCATTTTGCCGTTGATATTCTCGGGCTCACCCAGCTCGATGCTCGACGGTGCTTGCGGAAAGCGGAGAACTTGGCGGAACGTCAGGCTGTCGCCCGAAACGTCCGACCATAGGGTAAAGCACTCCAGCGCAACCTCAGCCTCGCTGCCGAGCGTCTTTTCTGCGGTGGTTCCGCGGCGGTGGAGGTAGGCGCCCGACAGGCGCCCGTCGACAAGTGTCTTGCCCACCGTGATGCGTGGGCACTGCAGGCAATGGTAGCCATCCTCCTGAAGGCGGCCGCGCGAGATGCTGCGCCACGACGTGTGCGATATCACGCGAACTCCGTCGTTGCTTATGCGCAGGCGCACAACGGACAGTATGCCGGATGTGCTCGCCGTATCGAAAAGGGTGTTGTCGCCGGCGGGGCGCTCGCCCGAGACCAGCAGCACGTAGGCGTCCTGGTTTCCTCTTCCGTCCGTATATTCCACTACGTCGAAGTCGTAATCGTATATGCTGTCGCGCTCCACGTCGCCCTCGCCAAACCCAAGGGGAAAGTCCACAGGCGTGGGAGCGGACCACGTTCCGTTTGCCTTTGTGTGTACCACCAGGCGCGAGCGACCATTGTCGCCGTAGCGCACCGAGGCGATACGGAACAGGCATTCTACGCCGGCAATCATTGCCAGCTTCATGTGGGCTTCGCTGAGCACGCCAGCAAACAGCACGTTGTCGCTCGAGGGCTTGATGCCGCCACGCTCGTCTTCCGATACACCAGCAGAATTGGCGTTGGGGTCCGCAGCGGCGTCCTTCGCCTGCCCGATATAGGTGTACTTATACATCGTCGCGGCGTTTTCGTCGTTCTCTATCAGTGCATGGACGAAATGCTCGATCTGTCCTGTGTCGTCGCTTTCTGCATCCGCCTCGAGCTCAATGCGCGTGACCGCTTGATCCCAATCGCGCACGACGGGCGCGACGTTTACGACAGCGGCCTTAACCTCGGCGCGTGCGAGCAGCTCGGCGTTGGTGACGATGGTGGCCGATGCGATAAATTGCGGCACGCCGCCCGCCTCGATGTTGCCGGCCGAGCCGAAGCGGGCATCCAGCGTGTAAGGCGTATCTCCACCCAATGCGAGCTCAGAGCGCTGGAGCACATACTGGTTGCCATTGTTCACCGACATATTCCACGAATCGAGGAGTGTGGGCCACGACCCCGACCAAGCCTTGGTGGTCCACTTGAACATTACGAACTGGAGTATCACATCGACATCGACGTCTGCACCCACGCGCAGCCGCGGAAGCTGGTGCCCGTCCGCCTTCTCGTACCCAATGAACAGGGTGAGGGATGCGGCGCCACGCACGGCAGACGAGGCGACGCCTGCAACGCCGGCGCCAAAGGTGACGGCAAGCCCGATCTGGATAGTGAATGAGCCCGAGGTGTTTGAATAGTCGAGCGAAATGTTCTTGAAAAACGCCGCGCCGCTGCCGTGCGTGTGGGCACCCACGGCGAGCGCCAGCTTCGCCAGCACCCAGGGGTTGACGTTTAGGAAAAACGGCACCGGTCCTAGGGTAAACTGTTCTGTCCAATTGAGGTCGGTTCTTACCTGGAAGAGGGCCTTAATATTGCCGTATGCGGGGTCGTTGTTGTTACCCCAGGTTTTGCCCACCCAATCGTAGGCGAGCGAGCCGTACACCTGTGTTGCGATATCCATCGTGAATAGCAGCGTGCAATGGTGGCGAAGGAGCTTGGTGTTTCTTGGATCGGTGCCCGAACCGGCACTCATGCTCTTGTACTGATTCCACTTCCCCTCCATCTCGTCGAGGTAGCGGTTTGCCTGCTTGGCGCCCGACTCACGCGGTGACTTCTTCCAGTATTCAGGATCAGGGTTGCCCGAATCGTTCATATAGCTGGCTGGTTTGTATCCTCCGCCAAACAGTACGTACCCGGCAAACGAGAAATCGAACAAAATGGGGAACGAGGGCATCCAACACGTGAACTTATTGCCGCCGATGCCGGGAAACGCCGCGGGGAAATCAAACGGAGTGATCTCTTGGTCCATGGTAGTGGGGACGATAGTGGTCGATCCGGATTCCGCCTTTGCCGCCGGCGCGGTAACAACGGCCATAGGGGATGAGAGCGTGTAGGTTTTGCCCTGGTAGTCGAGGACAAAGCGCAGCTTGCACCCTTCTTCCAGAAGGCCCGAAGCTGCATCAAGGAACGTGTCTTCAAGCGTGAACGTTGCCAGATTATCCGCACCCGATGCGCTGGCCTTGACTTGGCCAATCTGCGTGAAGGTTTCGGGTGAGCTGCCCGCGGCAGGCGTCACTTTGTTGATGCGCAGCGTTGCCTGTCCACCCTGTGGCAGATGTGCCTGCACGGTAAAGGCGTGCGTATCGGGCTGCTCGTTTGCCGTGTCGTCCTTCGGCAATGTCATGAACGTGGCTTCAGCGTACTGGATGTCCCATTCGTCGAATGTGAGCTGGCGGAAGTACGGCTCGCCGTCGGAAAGCGGACGCGTGGGCGCGGTTATGGCGGTGCCGCCCTGGATACGCGCAAGGGGAATCTCGACATCACGGTAGCCCGCCATGCTAATGGAGATGCCGCCGTTAAAGTCGTACGCGTCGAGAAGCGTTGCCTCGTCCACGTAGCCTTCCGAAAGAGGCGCGACCTCAAAGATGGCCGTGCCCTCGTCGTCGGTAGTGGCGGAGAGCTGCTTGCCCGCGGCATAACGCGACGCGAGCGTGACCTGGGCTCCCTTGATGGGCATATTCTTGTTGGCGACGTCGATCACAACCACACCAAACATGGTGCGCGAGAGCACCAGGACCTTGAAGGGGTCTTCTTCGTCGGCATAGGCCGCGGTGGGCGCGAACGGCAGCAGGAAGGCATTTTCGCTTCCCGGCACGCGAGGCAACATAATGCTCGCTAGCGAGGATGTTCCGGCGATAAGTAGCGAACGGCGATCAAGCATTTTGGGCTCCCATCCCGCAAATTTCGGTGGAAATAATCCAATTTTGCGAGAAGGTGCCCCGTGGCGGTAGTGCCGTTCGAGGGTCAAAATGTCCAATTTGAGCGCGCGAAAGCGCTAGGCCCCCGGAGTGCTTTCGATACGCCGGGCAGTCTGGCCGCTAGCGCAACATGTGGGCAACCAGCTCGGCGCGAGTTCCGATACCAAGCTTGGCATACACTCCTGATAGGCGGTTTTTGACGGTGCCCGGCGATACTCCCATATGGCGTGCGATTTCGGCGTTGGTCCACCCGCGACAGGCGAGCATGGCCATGGTGAATTCCGTGGTCGTCAGGTCGTCAGCCACGTCCTCGCCCGAATCGGGGTTGTGGATGCGCCGCCAGCCGTAGCTGAATCGATACGTAATCTCGATGATGCGTGCGAAGTCGTCAGGGTATTGCGTTTTTAGACACGCCTCGATAAGCCCCTGCAAAAGGCCGTGGTGCTCGCCGATAAGTTCGACAAGGCCGTCGGGGCGCGCAACGTTCCAAGCAGCTCCGAAGTGCGTTTTTGCGGCGTCGATGTCCTTGAGGCTCATGCATGCCATGGAAGCTGCCAGGTGCAGGAACAGCTCCGAGATGGGATAGCTTCCCTGTTTCATGATCAGGGCATTTTCCACCATGCCCAGGCTGCGGCCATATTCGCCGCGCAGATACAAGGCGTGCGCCATCACATAGCTGGCGAACAGGCGCAGGCCTTCGGGCAGATGCGCCGCAAGCGGATAAAACTCTTCGGCGGAATACGGGGAAGGCAAGTGCAGCAGGACGCTCGCGGCCGAGGCGAACAGGATGTGCATGGCGTGGACGGCAGGCGATTCCTTGTCGGCTGGCGTATCGAGGATGCCAGCAAGGCACCGGCGGGCATCGGCGATACGGTTGAGCGACAGACTGGCGTATCCGCAGATAAAGCATGCGGAATAGCGCAGTGCGGGGTCGGTGGCGTCAAGATAGGGGCGCGCTGTCTTGGCAGCGAGGGTGGCCTGTCCGCGAAAGTACAGCGCTTCTGCCGTGGCAATGGCGCGCGAATCGGGGTCGGAAATGCCTGCAACCGCAGCGTCAATCTGCCCCGGCACAAAGGCGGTGCACATCAACGGCATGGGAACGCATGGGTAGCCATCGCAGTCCATCTTCCATCTCCCAACAGCTGGCAACACTGGCAGCAATTGTACTCCTGTTACTCGGGACTGGAATTTTTGGGTATTGCCTACGATTATGCCGAACGCATAAAGGAAGAGTCTATTGGCGATGCTCTCAAGGTGGCTACCGAAGCCAAGCTGACCTCGATATTAGGAAAAATTGCCACCCCTGCAAAAAGCTCTGTCGCAGTGATGGGAAACGCATCTTCTGGGCATTCCGGCGTCTCCAGCTAGCGCTGGACTGCTGCTGTCGCCTGCGCGTTGGCGAGCGGGGCGTGGGGACCGTCCGGCGACCAGCGGTGACGGGCGAGCCCTGCCGCGTGCGTGGGCCTCCATCGGCGTAGACCCATGACCCCTATGGCATCGGAGAAGTCCACCATCGCGTCCAGGACCTTACCGTCCGGCACGCCCAGCCTAGCGGCTCCCTTGAACCCAAGGTTGAAGGGGGGTGTTGTACAAGGCATATGGGGCCGAGTGGAAGTGGATCAAAAGAGCGTTACTTGACGTTTCATGCATAATGCCAACCGCTCCGCGATATCACGTTCGCAGCGCGCAGGGGCCGGAGAATCTTCGCGATGAGAGTTGACGTCTAATACCTTGCATCGTAAAGTGTGTATAGCATAGTATATGACGAGAGGAGGTGTGCGGATGGAGGCACAGATGAAGCGCGGCTTCCTGGAGGCCTGCGTGCTCGCGGCCGTCTCCGGCGAGGAGTCCTACGGCTACCAGATCGTGAAGGACGTACCGGCGAGCATGGGGCTCACGGAGTCGACGCTCTACCCGCTGCTCAAGCGCCTGGAGAAGGCCGGGTGCATCACGGCGCGCTCCGCCGAGCACAACGGGCGGCTGCGCCGGTACTACCGCATCACGGACGACGGGCGAGCGCGCATCGAGGAGTTCCTGGCCGAGTGGCCGTCCGTACGGGAGATTTACGCATACGTTGAGGAGGCGCACCATGACGCGCGATGAGTTTCTGGGCCGGTTGGGCGAGCTGCTCGCCTGCCTGCCGGCCGAGCAGGTGGAGGAGACCAAGGCGTTCTATGCGAAGGCCATCGCCGACCGCATGGAGGACGGTATGAGCGAGGAGGAGGCCGTGGCCGCCATGGGCACGCCCGGCGAGGTGGCGGAGGCCACGCTCGACGACCTGCCCGCCGTGCCGCGCGCGATCGCGAGGACGCGCCGGCGCAGCACCGCGCTGCTGTGGGTGCTGGCCATCGTGGGCTCCCCGGTGTGGGTGCCGCTGCTCGCCGCCTTCGCCGCCGTGGCCGTCACGGTCTATATCTG
>DXLR01000112.1:0-14357 GCA_019414625.1 Collinsella sp. | reverse complement strand
CTGCCGACCGTGCCCGCATCACGCCCGAGACCGAGCTCGACGTGCCCGCCACCTCTGTCTACCAGGCCGGCGCCATCAAGCTCGAGGAGGAGCTCTCCCCTGCCGAGGCCTTCGAGACCGGCATGGGCGAGGCTGCCTATGCGTATCTGACCGAGCACGCCACCAAGCGCATCGTCATCGATGTTCCCGCCTACCAGCACGCCGCCGTTACCGTGCGCGTGAGTGGCGTCGACGCAGCGGCTGCGATTGCCGCCATCGACGTCGTCGCCCGCCCGCAGGCAACGCTCGACCTCGCCCTAGCCCTGGACTCCCCCGTTGCCGGCGAGGGCGTCGTGGGCTCCGTGCTGCGTGTGTGCGCCCACGAGTACGCCACCGTCAACGTGACCTGCACGCAGACACTCGACGACAGCTGGATCGCACTCGACGACACCGGCCTGTTCCTAGACGAGGGCGCGCGCGTCAATGTGCAGCACACTGTCCTGGGTGCCGGCGCCAGCGCCACCGGCCTTGCCGGCGACCTGCTGGGCGATACCGCCAAGGTGACCATCGATACCGATTACCTGGGCGCCCACGAGCAGGTGCGCGACTTTAACTACGAGCTGCGCCACCGCGGTCGCAAGACCGAGTGCGAAATCGACGCCAACGGCGTGCTGACCGGCACGTCCAAGAAGGTCTACCGCGGCACCATCGACCTCGTGCACGGCTGCAAGGGTGCAACCGGCACCGAGCGCGAGACGGTGCTCTTGGCTAACAAGGGCGTCGACAACAAAACCGTTCCCGTCATCCTCTGCGACGAGGACGACGTCGCCGGCAACCACGGCGCCACCATCGGCCACGTCCGCGACGAGCAGCTGTTCTACCTCGCCTGCCGCGGCCTTGACCAAAACGCAGCCGAGGACCTGTTCATCCGCGCCAAGCTGGAGGACGCTGCGCTTTCCGCCACCGACGAGCGCACCCGCGCCGCCGTCGTCCGCCTGGGCAACAACCTGATCGACAACTTTGAGGAGGAGCTCGCATGATCGATACCGAGCACGTTAAATGTGACACCTGTACCGCACCGGAGCCTATGGAGCTCGACGCCAGCGACGAGGCTTCGCGCGGCTGGCCCACCGTAGATATCGAGACCAACCCCTACAAGGGCCAGTTCCCGCTGTTCCAGCAGCACCCCGAGATCGCCTTCCTCGATAGCGCCGCCACCGCGCAGCGCCCTGCCTGTGTGCTCGACGCCGAACGCGACTTCTACCAGCGCATGAACGCCAACCCTCTGCGCGGCCTGTACTCGCTGTCCGTCGAGGCCACCGACGCCATCGCGAAGGTCCGCCAACAGATCGCCGACCTCATCGGCGCCCCCAACGCCAACGAGATCGTCTTCACCCGCAACACGAGCGAGTCGCTCAACCTGGTCGCCAAGAGCTTTGCGCCCACAGTGCTCGAACCGGGCGACGAGGTCGTCATCACCATCATGGAGCACCACTCCAACCTGATTCCGTGGCAGCAGGTCTGCCGCGGGACCGGTGCCAAGCTCGTCTACCTCTACCCCACCAAGACCGGCCAGCTCACGACCGAGGAGGTTCTGGCCAAGGTGGGCCCCAAGACCAAGATCCTGGCCGTGGGTCAGGTCTCTAACGTGCTGGGCGTCGAGAACCCGGTCAAGAATCTCGGCAAGCTCGTGCACAAGTACGGCGGCTATCTGGTCGTCGACGGCGCACAGTCGCTGCCGCACATGCCAGTCAATGTGGCCGATCTGGGCGCCGACTTCTTTGCCTTTAGCGCGCACAAGGCCATGGGCCCCATGGGCATCGGCGTGCTGTGGGGCAAGATGGACCTGCTCAACGCCATGCCGCCCATGCTTACCGGCGGTGAGATGATCGACTCGGTTACTGAGCAGGACGCCGTCTGGGCTCCCGTCCCCGAGAAGTTCGAGGCCGGCACGCAGGACGCCGCCGGCATCTTCGCCACAGGCGCCGCCCTCGACTACCTCGTCAACACGGTGGGCTACGAAAACATCCAGGCACGCGAGCAGGCACTCGTCCACTACCTGATGGGCGAGCTCATGCAGCTCGACTTTGTCCAGATCATCGGCTCAATCTATTGGGATAACCACCACGGTGTCGTGAGCTTTAATGTCAAGGGCATCCACCCGCACGATGTCGCGAGCATCATGGACATGGACGGCGTCTGCATCCGCGCCGGTCACCACTGCGCGCAGCCGCTGCTCACCTGGCTGGGCGTCGAGAACCTTGCCTGCTGCCGCGCCAGCGTGGCCTTCTACAACGACAAGGCCGACATCGACAAGTTCATCGCCGGCCTGCATCACGTTTGGAGCACATTCAATGGGTAATCTGTACACCTCCACCACATTTATGGAGCACAACTCGCACCCCGACTATAAGTACGAGATGGATGCTCCCACGCACGAGCACGACGGCATCAACCCTAGCTGCGGAGACGAGCTCACCTTGCAGCTGCGTGTCGAGAACAACGTGATCGAGGAGGCCTCCTTTACCGGTCACGGCTGCGCCATCAGCCAGGCCAGTGCCGACATCATGGCCGACCTCATCACCGGCGAGACCGTCGAGGAAGCTCGCCACCTGGCAGAGCTCTTCCTCGCCATGATCCGCGGCGAGAAGCTCTCCGAGGAGGACCTGGAAGACCTGGACGAAGCCGCCCAGCTCCAGGACATCTCGCACATGCCCGCCCGCGTCAAGTGCGCCGAGCTCGCCTGGCGCACCCTCGACGGCATGCTCACGGGACAAAATAATCAGTAGTATTTGTCCCAAATCTTAAGAATTTTGTTGGCCGAATCGCTTGACAAGAGTGGTTCGGCCATTTTCTATTCCGAGCCCTCAGCCTGAGCATTCACCCGCGCATAAGCGCGCACGATACGAGAGACGGTACTCTTGCTGATTCCCGTATACCGTTCGATCTCGCGCACCGTGTAGCCGCCATCGTGCAGGGCGAAAATGATTCCGTCTCGCCGCGAGGGTGCTACGGTCTTGAGTTTGTTGAGCGGCACACCCAGGCGCTTCGCCATCTTGTCGGCAAACGCACGCCGCTCCCACTCTGTCTCATCCATATCGTGAATCACCGGATCGGAACCATCGGGCATTAACAGAGAATAATCCAGAAACCCCCTGACAGACTCAAAGAGCTCGAGCACACAAGAAGGGTCCGAAAATCCCCTCGTCATATCGTTGTCATACGCTCGCAGATACTCGGCAAAGCTGCTCCACGGATAGCGCTCGATCAGGGCGATACCCGCCTCCTGCGGATTAGCATGAACATAGCGAATGGCGGCCATTAGATAACGGTCGGTATCGAGCGAGCGCCGGTCAAAACGGTTCTGGAACAGATGGCCCGTGCGCCCCGTGCGTTTATTGAACCGACGAGCGTACGTCAAAAGCAGTCGTTGCATCGCCGCGCTCATCGTGTCCTCATAATCCGAGAGTACCAGATCCACGTGATTGCCCATAAGGCACCAGGCGATAACCGTCACGCCCGCCTCGCGGCAGCACTCGCGCATCAGCTCCAAAAACTCCCACCGGTCTTCATCGCCCTCAAAGATGAGCTGCTTGCCCGTACCGCGGGCACAAACATGGTAAAAGCCGGTAACCGTTCTCCAAACGCGCTGCATGGCGCTCCCTTCGCCTGGATCTGCTTGCCATCCAATACAACACGATTGAAGCGTGCCACCAAAACATTCACGCAAAACAATACATTCGCGCGGCCAAAGGCAATAAACAGGCGGCGAACGGCACCGTTGCAACAGGTCAGCCCCTGCAACGCTTACAAGAGCTGACCAAAAGCTTGCCCAAGACGAACCCCCTCTACAAAAGTTCACGACCACAGAATATAGAGTTAAACCGTTTCAATTAAAACTTCCGGACTTCTCGCTACGAAAACTGAGCCGTTCGCCGAATATTCCGTGCATTTCGCGGTATTATAGGGGCTGCATGTCATGTCCCTTTCGAAGGGTCGCCCGGCAATCGCCAGCCACGACCCCCAGACGGGACGCCAACACGATAGAGAGGAGAGGCATGCAGTACTCACAGGAAGTGGAGAACATGTGCCCCGTTGCCAAGGGTGCATACCACGGCCCCGCACCCATCCCCGAGGAGGGCAAGTGGGTCCAGGCTAAGGAGATTTCCGACATCTCCGGTCTTACGCACGGTGTGGGTTGGTGCGCACCTCAGCAGGGCGCCTGCAAGCTCACGCTGAACGTCAAGGACGGCATCATCGAGGAGGCCCTCGTTGAGACCATCGGCTGCTCGGGCATGACCCACTCTGCCGCCATGGCTTCCGAGATCCTTCCCGGTAAGACCATCCTCGAGGCCCTCAACACCGACCTCGTCTGCGACGCCATCAACGTTGCTATGCGCGAGATCTTCCTGCAGATCGTTTACGGCCGCAGCCAGACCGCGTTCTCCGAGGGCGGCCTGCCCGTGGGCGCCTCCCTCGACGACCTCGGCAAGGGCCTTCGCTCTCAGGTCGGCACCATGTTCGGCACCAAGGCCAAGGGCGCTCGTTACCTCGAGCTCGCTCAGGGCTACGTCACCCGCATGGCTCTCAACGACAAGAACGAGATCATCGCATTCGAGTTCCTGAACCTCGGCAAGTTCACCGACGCCGTCAAGGCCGGCAAGACCCCCGAGGAGGCCATCGCTGGCGCTATGGGCCACTATGGTCAGTGGGAGAACGCTGCCAAGTACATCGACCCGCGCACCGACGAGGAGACTCACTCCGTCGCCAGCGTGTTCCCGGTTCACGAGTAGAAAGGGAGGGAAATAACTATGACTGTTACGTTCGAAGGTTACGAGCGCCGCGCTGACAAGATCAACAAGTGCCTCGCCGACAACGGCATCGCCTCCCTCGAGGAAGCTCTGCAGATCTGCACCGACAAGGGCTTCAACCCGCGTGAGATCGTCAACAACACCCAGTCCATCGCCTTCCAGAACGCCGAGTGGGCCTACACCCTCGGTTGCGCTCTCGCTGTCAAGCGTGGCGCCAAGACCGCTTCTGAGGCTGCCGCCATCATCGGCGAGGGCATCCAGGCCTTCACCGTTCCCGGCTCCGTTGCCGAGGACCGCAAGGTCGGTCTGGGCCACGGCAACCTGGGCGCTATGCTGCTCTCCGACGACACCGAGTGCTTCGCCTTCCTGGCTGGCCACGAGTCCTTCGCTGCCGCTGAGGGCGCTATCGGCCTGGCTCTGAACGCCAACAAGGCTCGCAAGAAGCCGCTGCGCGTTATCCTCAACGGTCTGGGCAAGGACGCCGCTCAGATCATCGCCCGCATCAACGGCTTCACCTACGTGAAGACCCAGTTCGACTACTACACGGGCGAGCTCAAGGTCGTCGAGACCATCCCCTACTCCGATGGTCCCCGCGCTGCCGTTAACTGCTACGGTTCCGATGACGTCCGCGAGGGCGTTGCCATCATGTGGCACGAGAACGTCGACATCTCGATCACCGGTAACTCCACCAACCCCACGCGCTTCCAGCACCCCGTCGCTGGCACCTACAAGAAGGAGCGCCTCGAGGCTGGCAAGAAGTACTTCTCCGTCGCTTCTGGTGGCGGCACTGGCCGTACCCTGCACCCGGACAACATGGGCGCCGGCCCTGCCTCTTACGGCATGACCGACACCATGGGCCGCATGCACTCCGACGCCCAGTTCGCCGGTTCTTCCTCCGTGCCTGCGCACGTCGACATGATGGGTCTCATCGGCATGGGCAATAACCCCATGGTCGGTGCCACCGTCGCCTGCGCTGTCGCCGTCGAGGAGGCCCTCAAGGCCTAGTCGCGCCCGCGCGATGCTCACATAGTTGAGCTTTGGAGCCGCTACCTTTCGGGGTAGCGGCTCTTTTTGTTTACGCTGTCGCAGGGCAGCTAATGCCGATATATCAGTTGGGGCGAAATACGAGATGTGATGAGACGGAGCGTCAGAACGTCCATGACGCCCACCTGCCATATTTGCCCTTTACCGATTTGCCGAGTCTTTGCGGCCCCATTGCCGATCACCCATGCGACAATGCGCCGGACGAGAAAGGAATCCGATGGAATCGACTGATGTACTGGTAATTGGATCTGGCATTGCGGGCCTTTGCGCCGCCATCGAAGCGGCACGCACGGGCGCAACCGTCGCTGTGGCAAGCGCCGGCAAGACTATGAGTGGATCGAGCTTCTTCCCGGGCACCTGGGGTCTGGGCCTTATTGGCCCCGTCGACGAGGGCGACGAGCAGGACCTCATCGACACCATCCAGACCGTCGGCGGCGGTGTCGCCGACCTCGAGCTTGTCCAGACGTTTGTGCACGGCATTCCCCAGGCAATTGAATGGCTCGAGCAAGACCTGGGCGTTGAGCTCCAGCGTCCGCAAAGCGCTGAGAGCGCTCAGCAAAAGCAGTTTATCCCCTGCTTTGACCACAAAACGCGCATGTGGCGCGGCCTCACCCGCAAGCCCCTTGAGGACGCTCTGACGGCCCGGCTCGAATCGCTCGGCATTCGTCTGCTCCCCCGCCATGAGCTTATCGACCTTGTTGAGGACACGAACGGCAGAATAACCGGAACCGTGCTCTACGACCTCACCGAAAATCGAATCGTGCCCTTTGCTGCCAAGGCCACGATCATCGCAGCCGGTGGCACAGGTGGCCTGTTCGAGCGCAGCCTTACGTCGGCTGATGTGCTCAGCTCCTCGCAGGCCATCGCGCTGGCGCACGGCGCAACACTTACTAATATAGAGTTCATGCAGATGATGCCCGGCTTCATCGAGCCCAAGCGCAACCTGGTCTTCAACGAGAAAACCTGGCGCTACGTACATGTTGACCAGCCGGTAGATATTGCCGACAACAAGCTGGACGACCTGCTCGAGCAGCGCTCTGGATATGGTCCCTTCACGTCACGCTTGGCCTCCCGCGCTATCGATCTCGTCATCGATCAGGCAGGTGTCGAAGGCCTGGCACTCCACTACGACTTCCCCCGCGAGGATGTCCCAGAGTTTGTGCAGACCTTTGCCACCTGGCTGCAAGACGAGCACGGCATCGCCCCGACTGACGAGATGCGCGTTGCGATGTATGCCCACGCCGCTAATGGCGGCATCAAGATCGATAAGACCGCGCACACGGGCGTTGAGGGCCTCTACGCTTGCGGTGAGGCGACAGGCGGCATGCACGGCGCCGACCGCATTGGTGGCTTGTCAAGCGCCAACGGCATCGTGTTCGGACGCATCGCGGGCGCATCGGCAGCCCAGGCAGCACAGAATGCACCTGAGGTGGCCCCGAAGGCGGATATCGCCCTCCCCCAGTACGGCATTGCCACAACAGATGCCGAACGCCTGACACGCAGCCTTAAGCACACGATGAGTACCTATTGCATGATCAACAGAACCGAAGCAGGTCTATCCAAGGCTCTGCAACAGCTTGAAAGCCTGCAAGACGAGGCAACGGCGCTGAGCAAGCCACACTCCAATGACAGCGAAATCGCAGCCCTCGCCCGCCTGCAATCGCAGATTCAACTAGCACAGGAAATGATCAAAGCCATGCGTAAGCGAACCGAAAGTCTCGGATCGCACTATCGAGCGAATTAAACTGGACACCTATCTAAAGCAAAACACAACTAATCGATATCTATGGGCCCCGTGAACTCGAAGTGGCACGGGGCCCATTCGTGTCCGCACGGCAGCGTATCCTATTTCTGAATACAGAGCGGGCAAAGCCTGCATAGACAGTAGGCCAGCGAGGAGGAGATATGGACAGTAGAGATATCGAGAAGTGGCGTGTCAAACTTGATAGCTACGCCAATGTGGAAGACGGCGTTGAGTATTGGCTCGCACGCGATTTAATGGAACCCATGGGGTACACTCGATGGGAGAACTTTGCCGAAGTTGTTAAGAGGGCAAAAGTCTCGTGCGAAACAAACAAAACTCCAGTTGATTCCCATTTTCGTGACACCACGAAAATGGTAACTGCCGGTGTCGCCGCTCGCGCGGTTAAAGACTACAAACTTACGCGCTATGCATGCTATTTAATCGCCCAGAACGGAGATTCAAACAAGCAAGAAATCGCGCTCGCACAGGCGTACTTCGCCGTGCAGACGCGCCGGTTTTACTGATCCCCAGGGCAGACTCGATCTGTGAAAGCGGCTGTGCCCTTTCGGGTTCGACCCCCAGCGAGGTCAACAAAAAAGACGGCCAACCTTCGTTGACCGTCTTAATCATCTTTGGGTGGGCCGTCAGGGGGTCGAACCCTGGACCTTGGGATTAAGAGTCCCCTGCTCTACCAACTGAGCTAACGACCCGATATCAACACGAAGCAAGAACTGGGGTGGGTAAAGGGACTCGAACCCTCGACCTACGGGACCACAACCCGTCGCTCTAACCAACTGAGCTACACCCACCGTGTCCTGTGCGCTTCGCGCTCGACTATTATTGCAAGGAACGCCACGCGATGCAAGCCCCAATTTTCAAGAATTTTGAAAAGAGTTTTTCAAGCGCGTTTCGAGCAATTCCCACCGGTTTCATAGGAGTAAGCTTGCCCCACTGCAAATGCTCGAAAGGACCGGCATGAAAGAACTCTCCAACCGTACGGCAACGTTTACCGATTCGGTCATCCGCCGCATGACACGCATCTCCAATAAGTACGGCGCTGTCAATCTCTCGCAGGGCTTCCCTGACTTCGATCCCCCGGCGCAGCTGCTCAATAGCCTGAGCACCATCGCCGCCGACCCCAAGCCGCTTTACCACCAGTACTCCATCACCTGGGGCTCCCAGGCCATGCGCGAGGCGCTCGCCGCCAAGCAGGAGCACTTTATGGGCATGCCGGTGAACCCCAACGAGAATATCGTAGTCACTTGCGGCTCCACCGAGGCCATGATGGCCGCCATGATGACGGTCACGAACCCCGGCGACAAGGTCGTCATTTTCTCGCCGTTCTACGAAAACTACGGCGCCGACACGATCCTTTCGGGCGCCGAGCCCATCTACGTGCCGCTCAACCCGCCCACATTCGACTTTGACCGCGAGACGCTCGAGGCAGCCTTCCGCGACAACGATCCCAAGGCGATCGTCCTGTGCAACCCGTCCAACCCCTGCGGCAAGGTCTTTACCCGCGAGGAGCTCACCTTTATCGCCGACCTCTGCAAAAAGTACGACGCCTACTGCATCACCGACGAAGTCTACGAACACATCGTCTACGCGCCCCACGAGCACGTGTACATGGCCACGCTGCCCGGCATGTTTGAGCGCACCATCAGCTGCAGCTCACTGTCTAAGACGTACTCCATCACCGGCTGGCGTCTGGGCTACACCATTGCCCCAGCCCAGATCACCGAGCGCATCAAGAAGGTCCACGACTTCCTCACCGTAGGCGCCGCCGCTCCCCTGCAGGAAGCCGTCGTCACCGCCCTCAACTTCGACGACAGCTATTACCAGGAGGTCCTCGACCTCTACACCGCCAAGCGCGACCTATTCTGTCAGGGACTCGACAGCATCGGCCTCACGCACAACGTGCCGCAGGGCGCCTACTACGTGATGATGGACATCTCTGAGTTTGGCTATGACAGCGACCTCAACTTCTGCGAGGATCTGGCCTCCAAGGTGGGCGTGGGCGCCGTTCCGGGCTCCAGCTTCTTCCGCGAGCCCGTCAACCACCTCATCCGCTTCCACTTTGCCAAGCGAGACGAGACGCTCAACGCAGCACTGGAGAACCTCAAGTTCCTGCGTGATAAAATCAAACCGCGCGGGTAAGGACGGCCCGGCACTAAATGCATCCCGAGGCCGGCCACATCCTGGTCACTCGCGACCCGCGCGACACCATTGGCGAGCACAGCGGCTGCCCCTTCCACGACAACTGCCTCGAGGGCCTCATCGC
The DNA here is from genome assembly GCA_019414625.1 of Collinsella sp. Lineage (GTDB taxonomy): Bacteria > Actinomycetota > Coriobacteriia > Coriobacteriales > Coriobacteriaceae > Collinsella. Next base: position 4,498 of record DXLR01000112.1, on the reverse strand, counting down.
CGGTCCCGGCGTCAAAAAGCGCTGGGGTGGCAAGAGCGCCGGAGAGATGGCCGATGACCCGGAGGCCATGGACCTGCTCGCCGGCTATCTGGCGCAGGCGCTCATGACCTACATCCTGTGCTACGCACCGCAAAAGATCGTCATCGGTGGCGGCGTGGCCGACCACACCCCCATCGCGCCGCTCGCGCGCAAGAAGTGCGCCGAGATGCTCAACGGCTACATCGTCACGCCCGAGATGGCCGACATCGATAGCTACATCGTCAACAACAGCCTCGAGGGCAAGCAGGGCATTATGGGCTGCCTGGCCCTGGGCGCACAGGCGCTTCAGTAGCAGACGCACCCACAGGGCGTGGCGCGCCCGGCAAATCCGACCTACGGAACGACGCCACCACGCCTCATATAAGCTCTCAAATAAAAAAGGCCGCCTAGGACCAAACAATACGTCCTAGGCGGCCTTTTTGGCGCGCATCAGCGACCGTAAGAGATATCGGAGCACAACGCCCGTTGCCGCACCACAGCAGTCGATCATCACATCGGTGATCATGCCGGCGCGTCCCGGCACAAAGAGCTGAATCGTCTCGTCGATCGAGGGAATCAGCAGCAGGAACACCGCCGTGGGCAGCAGCACGTCAAAGGTGCGCCGGCCCTCAAAATCAAAGGCGTGCGTTGCCAAGATGCCGAGCACCATATACTCGGTAAAATGCGCGCACTTGCGAACAACAAAGTTGGTCACCCATTCATATGGAAGTCCCACGCCGTGCAGGAAACCGCGGATAGCTTCCATGACCGTTAGGCTCAGCGAGCCCGACCCCGAGCCGGGAACCAGCGAATTGCCCCAGATCAAGAGCGCCATCAGGCAGGTCACGACCGCCCATTTTCGATTGATCTTAACCATGCAGAAGTTATGCCTCCGCGCGGAGCGGCGCGAAGCTGGCGGTACCGCCCTCGATAACGCTCAGATAGGCACGGCCCGTACGCTTGGCGGTAGAGGACTGCAGGCGCTCGATCTCTTCCTCGAGGATCTGATTGACGCGCTCGTGACGACGATTTTCCATAATGCCGGCGGCAATAGCCTCGGCTCGCTCGATGCCCTCGCGCGAGATACGGGCGGTATCCTCGGGGAACACAGCGCTGTGACGGCCGACATAGGCGGGTGCAGCAGGCTGAGGGGCAGCGACGGGAGCGGGAGCTGCAACAGGAGCAGGCTCGTCGATCTCGTCCAGAATCGCGGTGGCAGCGGCCCACATGTCCTCGTGGCCCGAGTAATCGGCCATGGGGACATCAACCTCGAGTGAGGCATCCGGAAGGTCGCCGGTGTCGATGCGATCTTGGGCATCAATCGATGCGGTGATGGCTGCAGGCTCATCGAGGTCATCGAGATCGATGTCCGCGGCACCGAAAATGATAGGCATGCTGGCGAGGTTTGCGTTGTACGGCGCAGCCTCAGCCGCCTGCTGCTGGGCAGGAGCGCCCCAAAGCGAGCTTTCGGCGGCACGGCGGGCGGCAACGGCCTCCTCGTCCGCGGTCATGGCTTCATCAACGTACGAATTATCGGCAGAAGCGTTCGCGTCCGCCGAGGTGGCGCTGCAGGCGTTATTGGCTGCCGCGTTGGCAACGAGTGCCACAAAAGCCGCCGTGCTGCCCGCAGGGGCGGCCTGGGAGCCAGACACGGCGCGTGCCGCGGCGGCGATGTCGTCGCGATTGAAGGAGCCGGTCTGCCCGCCGTTGGTGAGCTCGTCGATGGCGACTTGATAGACGTCGCGCGAGCGCGCAGGGTCGCAGCTCACCGGCGAATCGTCGTCGAGCATGCTGTCGATCATGGACCAAGCCTCGGCCTCGTCCATGGCATCTGCGGCTCGAGCGATGGTAGGGACACCATCATCGGCATGACGGCGCTGGAACGCACCAGTCAGGCCGGAAAGGAATGCCGAGGTAGACTGCTCCGACTGAGCCTGAGAAGCAGAAGTCGCAGCGTAAGGAGTCGCATCCTGCTGCTGAGCTGGAATCGAGGCGGTCTTGAACTCGCTTTGATGCTGATTGAGATTGGCGGCACCGCCCATGGCATCGGGCTGGAACAGACGCTCTTCACGCTGCGCACGGTACTCGGAGATACCCAGCGAGGCGGCATAGATGCCCACGCCCGCCACCGCACCGACGGCAAAGGGAACAGCGCCCGCGACAACCGTCTCGTTCACCGACGAGAACGGCAGCGTCGCGGCATACATAACCACGGGGGCGGCAAGGCCGATCCCGCACGAAAGTCCGGCAAGGACTGCTCGTTGTGTTGCATCAGAAGAAGCCATGAGCTCTCCCCATCTTCCAGCACCCAAATCGCATCATTCAGTTGGCTGCGCGAGAGAAGATGAGGCGGGGCTATGCCCCAAAGCAACGGTATATGGTTCGTTTCATCTGCGTTTTCCGTCGCGAAGCTTAAAAGCTATTATGCGAAACCGCCCTGCCGATTGCAAGCGACGATGTCGGATTGAAACGGGAAACCTGCTGCTCGTCGGTCTTACGGTCAAAAATAAGCGCGGAGCGGCGCAATGGAAAGGGGCCGAGGCTCAAAGCCCCGACCCTTTATCGCATTGATGACTATCGCAGCGCGTGGATGACAACCTAGAACGTCTGCTCGTAGTCGCTGTGTTTTTTGGCCGAACGCACCAGGAACTCCTGGTTGGTGTTGGTGCCCTTCAGACCCTTGATAAACGACGCCGCCGCACGCTCGGTATTGTTCATGCCGGCAAGAATGCGACGCAGACCAAAGACAAACGGACGCATCTGCTCGTCGACCAACAGGTCCTCGTTACGCGTACCGGAGGCAACGGGGTCGATAGCCGGGAAGATGCGGCGGTCGGCCAGGTCGCGGTCGAGCTTAAGCTCCATGTTGCCGGTGCCCTTGAACTCCTCGAAAATGACCTCGTCCATCTTGGAACCGGTGTCGATGAGGGCAGAGGCCAGGATGGTGAGCGAGCCGCCGTTCTCGATATTGCGGGCTGCACCCAGGAAGCGCTTGGGCGGATACAGTGCCGCCGAATCGACGCCGCCCGAAAGGATGCGGCCTGAGGCGGGCGCCGCCAAGTTGTAGGCACGGGCAAGACGCGTGATGGAGTCGAGCACCACCACAACATCGCCACCCAGCTCTACGATGCGCTTGGCGCGCTCGATGACGAGCTCTGCCACGCGGGTGTGGTTGTCGGCAGGCATATCGAAGGTCGACGCCACAACCTCACCCTTGATGGAACGCTGCATATCGGTGACCTCTTCGGGGCGCTCGTCGACGAGCAGGCAGATGAGGTGCACCTCGGGGTTGTTAATCGAGATAGACTGGCAGATCTTCTTGAGGATCGTGGTCTTGCCGGCCTTGGGCGGGGACACGATCAGGCCGCGCTGGCCCTTGCCGATCGGTGACACGATGTCGATGGCGCGACCGGTAATGGAGTCCTTGCCGTGCTCCATGCGCAGCGGCTCGTTGGGATAGACCGGGGTGAGGTCGCCGAACTTGGGACGGTTGCGAATCTGCTCGGGGTCCAGACCGTTGACGGTCGTGATTTTGGCGAGGCCGGCGCGCTTGTCGCCGCCGCGCGAAGGACGCAGCGAGCCCTCGATGACGTCGCCCGTGCGCAGGCGCGCGGAGCGGATGAGGTAGGCGGGCACGAAGGCGTCGTCGTTGGACTTCATGTAGCCATGGGCGTGGATGATGCCGGAGCTGTCCGGGCGAATCTGCAGAATGCCCTTGATGTCGCGGAAGCCCTCGGCCTTCGCAGCGGTGACGTAGATTTCCTCGACGAGCTCGGCCTTCTTCTTGCCGGTCGTCTCGATCTCGAACTCCTTGGCCTTCTCGCGAAGTTCGGCGACCTTCATGGCAGCGAGCTCCTCGCGCGAAAGCGTAGGCTCGGTGGGAGCGGCATTACGCTCCTTGTTGCGTTGCTTGCGATCGCGCTGGCGGTTGCGACGGTCGTTGTTGCGCTCGTCCTTGCGCTCGTTGCGCTCCTCGTTGCGCTTGTGCTGGCGACGGTTGGGGCGAGCGCCGTCTTCGCTCTCGGCGGGGGCGGCACCATCGGTTGCGGTGGTGTCAACATTGGCCGCAGCGGCGTCATTGGCCTCGGCGCCAGAATCAACCTGCGCTTCGACATCAGCATGCTGCTCGGCGGCCTTGGCCTTAACGGACTTCTTGCGACCGCGCTTGGGCTTCTCGGATGCAGGCTGTTCGACGTCCTGGGGCTCGGCGGCATCAGTCGATACATCGGCGGTCGTCTCGGTGGAATCCTCGGACGCGCCCTTCTTGGCAGCCTTAGCCTTGGACGTGCGCTTAGCAGCAGTGCGACGCCTGCGACCGGGACGGACGTCGGCGGGCTCGGCATCGGCAGAAACGGCCTCGGAAGTCGTAGCATCCTGGACGGGTTCATCGGCAGCAGTTGAGGACTTGGCGGTCGCCGCAGCATCCCGAGCGGCGGCGGCTGCGGCTGCGGCCTTCTCGGCCTCGACAAAGGCCTTAGGC
>DXLR01000111.1:0-3197 GCA_019414625.1 Collinsella sp. | reverse complement strand
AGCCACGACCACCAGATCGGGCTCCTGCGCCAGCGAAATGTGGTGGATGGGGTCGGAGGGGTCGTCGAACAGACCTACAGCGACCGGCTCGTTGGTGAGTGCACGGAAGGTGAGCGGGCCCACAAACTCGGTGGCATGCTCGCTCATAACGACCTTGACGCGCGCGCCGCGCTTTTGCAACAGGCGCGCGATATTGCACGACTTATAGGCGGCGATCCCGCCGGTAATGCCCAGCAGGATCGTTTTTCCCTCAAGTTGCATTGAATTGTTGGGTGCCGCCGTCATCGTTAGGCTTCCTTGCTGGGGAGCACGAGCAGGCGGTGGCAGTACGGGCAGTGCGTAATCTCGCTACCGTCGTGGTTGAGGTCGCTCATGGACGACGCCTGCAGCGCGGTGTGGCAGACCGTGGGGATGTTGCCCTTGATGGTCTCGACGGCCAGGCCGCGGAACTGCTTGAGCAGGCGCTCGTAGTCGTTGAGCACGTCGGTCGGCAGCGTGGCGGCAAGCGCGGTGCGCTCCTTGGTGGCGGCGTCAATCTGTGCCTGGAGGTCGGCGGCCTTGGCGCGGGCGGCCTTGGTGTCGGCCTTCACGCCTTCCTCGAACTTGGCGATGATGGCCCGCGCGCGAGCCTCGCGGTCGAGTGCCTCCTTGTGGGCGACGACGACATCCTTGCGGGTGTGCTCGATCTTGTCCAGGCGCTTGGCCAGGGTGGCGAGCTCGTTCTCCAGGTCCTGTACCTCGCGGTAGTCAGAGCCGTCAACGTGGCGCTTCTTGGCGGCCTCGATAGCGTTGTTGGTCTGGATCTCGGTGGTGTTGAGATCGTCGAGCTCAATATCCAGGTCCTTGCGTTGGGCGTAGAGTTTGGTCATCTCGGCCTTGAGCTTAACGTAGGTCTTGCGCTTGGAAGCGAGCTCCTTGAGCTCCGGCATATTGGCAAGTTCGCTCTTGTTGCGGGCGAGTTCCAAATCGATCTGTTGCAGCTTGAGTAGCGTAGCGCCGGCGCTCATAAGTTCTCTCCTTTTGTCACAGTCCACCATTGGCAAGGGTTCAGTATTTTAATCGCATGACGGGGGTCGACCCCGGCATCAACTGCAGAGTTCATCAAGATATCAACGAACGGCTCCTCGGAGCGGTCGTGACCGAGCAAGATCACCGGCAGCCCGCGCAAGGCAAGGTCTTGCGCCACGTGGTAGCCCGCCTCGCCCGTCACGATGACATCTGCGCCGTGGGCGATGGCAAGCTCACCAAAATCGCCGAGGGATCCGCCCAGAATGGCGACAGTGCGACACGGGCAATCGGCCTCGCCCCATACGCGCGGGTCGCTGCCATAGGCCATGGCGGCACGGTTGGCGAGATCACGCAGATTGCAGGGATCGTGGAGAGTTGCGAGTGCACCCAGACCGGTGAGCTCAGGTTCGTCCACATGCTCCAGCGAGCTCATGGGCTCAGCGCCCAGCAACTCACCCAGGCGAACGCGCGCCTCATGCGAGCGGTCCAGGTTGGTGTGGAGCGAGATAATGCTCACCCCGCAGCGCGCCGCCTCGTAGAGCGCAGCGCTGCACTGGGGTCGCGCGGAATCGGCCGGACAAAAGGCCTCGGGCGCCTTGATATAGATGGGATGATGCGTCAGCAGCACGTTAGCGCCGGCCTCGAGAGCGCGGTGCACGTTGGCCTCGGTCGCGTCGAGTGCGCAGGCAACACCGGTGATCTTGGCAGCAGGATCTCCCACAGATAGCCCAACATGATCCCAGCCCTCGGCGTCCGCCTTGGGGTAGCGCGCCAGCAGGGCACGTTCAAGCTCGGAGACGATCATACGGCACCTACGATCGAGAGCAGCGTCTGGGCAAAGTCGTCCAGATCTCCGGGATTCACACGGTCATCGAAGGAAATGCGCAGTGCACCCAATGCCTGCTCGCGACCAATGCCCATCGCACTCAAAACGTGGCTGGGGTCCATGCTGCCACTCGAGCAGGCAGAGCCGGCCGAAACCTCAAAGCCGGCGGCGTCGAGCTTGATGATGAGTTCCTCGGAGTCCATGCCGTCAATATAGATCGATACCATGCCAGGCAGACGGTCGGCCTGCGTGTAGTCGCCCATGGTGGCGTGAATGCGCGGATGGGCCGTAAGCGTGGCGTAGAGCTTATCGGACAGGGCCTGCAGCGTCGCGCGCTCCCGGCCCACATTCGGCAGCAACACGGAAGCGGCAGCGGCAAAGGCGAGCTGTGTGCGCAGGTCCTGCGTGCCGGCGCGACGTCCGGCTTCCTGTCCGCCGCCAAAGATGCGGGGGCGCAGCGGCGTGCGGGTCTTAACGTAGAGCGCGCCGGATGCCACAGGACCGCCAATCTTGTGGGCGGCGACGGACATGGCGTCGACGCCCAGCTCGGTGGCATCGAGCGGAATGTGCAGATAGCCTTGGATGGCGTCGGTGTGGAACAGGGCGCCCACGGCATGTGCAGCCGTGGCTAGCTCGCGGATGGGCTGTACCACGCCGGTCTCGTTGTTGGCGGCCATGATGCTCACGAGCGCGACGTCGTCGCCGAGCAAGTCACTCAGCGCGGCAGGCTCGATGTAGCCCGCACGGCAGGGCTGCACCAGGTCGACGGTAAAGCCGGCGGCACGCAGCAGCGGCAGGTTGTCCAGGATCGAATCGTGCTCGATGGCAGATACGATCACGCGGCTGCGCTTGCGGTCGCGCTGGCGAGCGCCCTCGGCAAGTCCGAGGAGCGCCAGCTGGTTGGCCTCGGTGCCGCCGTTAGTCAGGACGATCTCGGACGGGCGGACGCGTGCGCCAAAGCTGCGGGCGATCTCGCGACGTGCGGCCTCCAGACGCGCGGCAGCCTTGCGGCCAAGCGAGTGCAGCGAGTTGGGGTTGACGCCCGCAAGCTCGCTGTCGTCGTACTCGCGCTGCGCATGGAGCGCCTCGGCGCGCATGGGCGTCGAGGCAGCATAGTCAAGATTCACGGGTATGCGGTTTTGACCTGCGGTCATAGGGGTTTATGCCTCCTGTGCGGCCTCGTTGCCCAGCTTCTGCAGCAGCGCAACCTCGGCGGCGGGATCTTCGGACTTAAAAACGGCGGAGCCGGCTACGAGTACGTTGGCACCGGCCTTGACGACCTCGGCGATGTTTTTGGAAGAAATGCCGCCGTCGACCTCGATCATGGGCGACACGCCGTGGCGCTCGCACATGGCCTTAAGCT
>DXLR01000110.1:0-11513 GCA_019414625.1 Collinsella sp. | reverse complement strand
CCCTTCAATGCGATCGGTAACGTGTTCTCTAACCTTACGGCGTCGCAGGACACGCTTGACGAGCTTAAGAAGCAAAACGAGGAACTGACCTCTAAGGTTGCCGAGCTCTCCGAGGCTCAAAAGACCGCCGAGCGTCTGGAGGGGCTGGTCGGCCTGCAGTCGACCTATAACCTCAAATCGACCGCTGCTCGTATCGTTGGTGCCTCCGGCGATGCCTGGACCTCGACCGTTACCATCGACAAGGGCTCTGCCGACGGCCTTGCCATCAACATGCCCGTGACGAGTTCTGCCGGTGTTATCGGCCAGATTATCGAGGTATCGGCCAAGACCTCTACCGTGCGCCTGATTGGCGACGAGAACTCCGGCGTATCCGCCATGGTGCAGGACACGCGCGCCCAGGGTATGCTGCAGGGTCAGGCTGACGGCACGCTGCGTCTTGAGTACGTGAGCGTCGACTCCGATGTTAAGGTTGGCGACATCATCGTGACCTCGGGCATTGGCGGTGTGTTCCCCAAGGGCCTTCCGCTCGGCACCGTCTCGTCGGTTGAGAAATCGGCAAACGACGTGTACTACACCATTGTGGTACGCGCCCAGACGACGGCCGAGAACAACGAGGAAGTGCTGGTCATCACCTCGCTGACCGACGAACAGTCGGCCTCGGATGAGGACGTGAGCACCGCTAATAGCACGCCGCAGGGAACGTCGCGCGATGCTGCGACCAAGACGAAGGACGAGAGCTCGGATGACGGTTCCGACACGTCCGAGACGACCGATTCCGGCTCGAGCGAATAGGGGGCATGTCCATGGATCTACACGAGCAGGGGATGAGCTCCCGCACGTTTGTAATCGCCGCCATCGTGTGCGTGCTGCTGCAGGCAGGCCTGGCACCGCAGATCTCCATTGCGGGCGGTCGCGTCAACTTTATGATTATCCTGGTGTGCCTAAGCGTGTTCTCGGGCGACCCGACCCGTGCCGTCGTGTGCGGTTTTTGCAGCGGCTTGTTTTATGACCTGTCCGCTGCCGTGCCGGTGGGAGTTATGTCGCTCCTGCTGACCGTGGGTTCTTTTGCCCTGGTGCACAGCGCTGCCGGTCAAACGAGCGGTACCCCGAGTGCGCGCGGCATCACTGTGGGCGCCTTTGCGCTCGTCATTAATGTGATCTACAGCATCATCTTGCTGTTTATGGGTATGGAGACGAGCTTTGTCGTGGCGATCTTCGGCCATGCGCTGCCGTCTTCGATCCTGACGGGTCTGGTTGCCATTCCGTTTTTGATGTCCGGCGTCGTGCCGCAGTCCGGTTATGGATTCTCCGCACGTGGCGGACGCCAGACGGGCATGCGCTTTAAGCCCAAGACCCGTAAGCTCAAATAGGGGAGGCCCGTAGATGTCTTCCCAGATGACGGTTATTATCGCCGGTATCGTGCTGGTTGTGGCCATCGTGGTCGCGCTGGTCATCATGCGTCGCGGCGATTCCCGTTTTACCTACGATACGCAGCATGGAACGGCCCCGCGCGCCACCGAGGGCGAGGGCAATACCGCGGCGACCGCCTTTAAGGGCCGCTTCTCCATCCTCACCACGGGTGTGGGCGCGATGTTCGCGGCGCTTGTCGTCAAGCTGTGGGGCATGCAGATGGTCTCGTCGGACTATTATGAAAAGCAGGCTAATAGTAATCAGACGCGCACCGTTACCACACCCGCTGTGCGCGGCCGCATCCTCGACCGCAATGGCGTGGCACTTGTCCAGAACCGTCCCTCACTTGCTGTCGTGGCCTACCGCGACCTTGCCGAGGATGAGGTTCTGGTTCGCCATCTTGCCAACGTGCTCGGTATGCCCTACGTGGCGGTTCTGCGCAATATTCAGGACAATTCCGAGGGCGCCCAGAGCCTGCATACCATCGCGACGGACGTCCGTCGCTCCACGGTTGCCTATATCAAGGAGCACGCCGGCGAGTTCCCGGGCGTCAAGATTGCCGAGCGTACCGAGCGCCAGTACCCGTACGGCGAGACGGCCTGTCACATTTTGGGCTATACCGGCACCATTACCTCCGAGCAGCTTGAGGCCCAGAATAAGAAAACCTCTGGCGACGATGATGCTTCTGCTGGCCGGATTACGTACCAGTCGGGCGATATCGTGGGCCAGGCGGGTGTTGAGAGCTACTACGAAAACCTGCTGCAGGGTATTCGTGGCGAGCAGACCGTCAAGGTCGATGCCTCGGGCAATGTGACCGGTCAGGCCGGCGCCGTGCCCGCCAAGGCCGGCTCCGACATTAAGCTCACGCTCGACCTCAAGATCCAACAGGCCTGTGAGACGGCGCTGGCGAGCGCCATCGAGCTTGCCAAGACCACTGGCTACAGCAATGCCGGCAACGGCGCTGTGGTGTGTCTCGATCCCAACAACGGCGAGATCCTGGGCATGGCGAGCGAGCCCAAGTTCGATCCGTCCGTCTTTATCGGCGGCGTCTCAAATGACGTGTGGACCGAGCTCAATGATGACAAGGGTTCGCACCCGCTGCTCAACCGCGCCATTAGCGGACAGTACATGTCGGCCTCGACCATCAAGCCGCTCTCGGCACTGGCCGGTCTTGAGTTTGGAACCTACACTTCAACGCAGACAACCAACTGCACGGGCTATTGGACGGGCTTGGGCAAGGCTTGGGGCAAGCGCTGCTGGCTGACGTCTGGACACGGCACCATGACGCTGCAGTCGGGTATCGCCAACTCGTGCGACCCCGTCTTCTACGATATGGGCAAGGCGTTCTTTTATGACGAGCAACATTCCGAGGGCCTGCAGGAGGTCTTTCGTCGCTGGGGCCTAGGCAAGACCTGCGGTATCGATTTGCCGAGTGAGGGCGCGGGCCGTATTCCCGATGCCGAGTGGAAAGAGTCGTACTTTACCGACGCCTCTGCCGAGGACCGCAAGTGGAATGCCGGCGATATGACCAACATTGCCATCGGCCAGGGCGACATTTTGGTGACGCCTCTGCAGATGGCATGCGCCTACATGGGCCTTGCCAACGGCGGTAAGCAGTACGTGCCTCACGTGTTTTTGTCTGCCGTGTCGCGCGATGGCGACGGCGATGCCTATAAGTACAACGGCAAAGGCAAGAAGAAGCGCTTGGAGGCCAAGATCAACAGCGATTCGGATTTGGCTCTTGTTCGCAACGGCATGCACGACGTGATTTACACGGCATCGACGTCCCTGGCGGCTCACTTTGGCACCCTGACGCCGCAGGTATACGGCAAGTCGGGCACGGGCGAGAAAAGCGGCGAGGACGAATACGCGTGGTTCTGCGCCTATGCGCCGGCCGATGATCCCAAGTATGTCATCGCTACTGTCCTGGAGCAGGGCGGCGGTGGCTCAGATACCGCGATGCATGTCGTGCGCGACGTGCTCGGCGCGATTTATGACGAGCCCGATACCTCTTCGGCCTCGGGCGATTCTTCGGTTCGATAGGAGGTTGCGATGGATTTTTCTCCGGCGGATCTGTTCCGTTCAACCAAGACCGGCTCTCGCAGCAGCCTGGACCGCGTCAACAAGCAACTTTCGGCCTCGCGCGGTACGTTTCGCCAAAAGGTGCATATCGGTGTGCTGCTGGCTACCGTCGCGCTCGTTGCCTATGGCGCCATCATTATTTGGTCGGCGTCACAGTTTAAGGCCGACGCCTCATTCTCGCGCCACCTGCTGGGCATTGGCATTGGCGCGGTGCTTGCGGTGCTCGTCTGGCGTACCGATCTGCGCGGCATCTCTAACTTCTCGACGGCGCTGCTCGTCATTGACCTTATTGTGATCTTCTCGCCCAAGATTCCGGGCCTGTCCTATACGGGCGGTCTGGGCATGACGGGCTGGATCAAGATTCCCGGTATCGGCTTGACATTCCAGCCGGTTGAGCTTGCCAAGCTCATCACCATCTTCTTTATCGCCACGCTTGGCTCGCAGTATAACGGCCGCATCGATACCGTTCGCGACTACGTCAAGCTCTGCGGCATGCTGTCCATTCCGTTTTTGGCCGTCGTCGCCATGGGCGACCTGGGCTCGGGCCTGGTCGTGCTGGTCTCGGGCGCCATCGTCATCTGCATGAGCGGTGCACGCCGCGAATGGGTGCTGTCGACCCTGGCCCTGCTCGTGGGCCTGGTGGCCCTCGTCCTGGCGCTCGATTCGGTCTTTGATTCGTTGCTCGGCCACGATGTGCTCATCAAGCAGTATCAGATGAACCGTCTGACGGTCTTTATCGACCCCGATAATGCCGATTCGGACGATGCCTACAACCTGCAGCAGTCGCTTATCGCCGTTGGCTCGGGCGGCTTCTTTGGTAAGGGTTTGGGCCATGCGACGCAGTCGGCCGGCGGCTTTCTGCCCGAGTTCCACACCGACTTCGTCTTCGCCTTCCTGTCCGAGACCTTTGGCTTTTGCGGTTCCTTTTTGCTCCTGTGCCTCTACGTGCTGCTGATCTTTTCGACGATTCGCGTCGCCTTTAAGTGTGAGTCGCTGTTCTTGCGCCTATCGTGTGTGGGCATCGTTGGCATGTGGGCGTTCCAGACCTTCGAAAACATCGGCATGTGCATCGGCATGATGCCGATTACCGGTATTCCGCTACCGTTTATTAGCTTCGGTTCGTCTTCGATGATGATTCAGCTGCTGACGGTGGGTATCGTACAATCCATATGGCGGCATCGTTCGGGCGCCGCGTAACCGCTGGAGGGGTTTGCTATGAAAATTCCCGTAGATAAGCTGACGCGCGCTTTTAAGATGGGCGCGTCCGTTAAGAAGGATTCCGATACGCCGGTGCGCGTCTCGGTCTATTTGGATTCGTCCGCCTCGCGCTTTCTGGCCGAGACGGTGCGTGACGCCTTTGTACCGCAGACGACCTCGGGCATTGTGCGCGTCGAGCGTCTGGGGGAGGAGCGAATTGCTCCAAAGACCGATACCGATGTGGTGCTGGTGCTCTCGTGCGGCTCCGACCGCTTGGAGAGTGCCGTGCAGGAGCTCGTGATCGCCGGCGCCCCCGTGTGCGTGCTTGCCGAGTCTGCTGTGGAGGTGCCGTTTATCGAGGAGTCCACGCCTGTGCTCGGCGTGGTAGCGGCAACCGATAAGACGTATCTGCTCGAGACGCTTGCCCGCTGGATTCTCGATCGCACCGAAAAGGAAACGGCTTTTGCGGCGAACTTTGCCTTCATGCGCATCGCGGCGGCCAATCGTATCATCACCTCGTGCGCGCTCACCAATATGGCGACCGGTGCGCTGGTGTTTTTGCCGGGCGCCGATTATCCCGTTATGGCGCTGGCGCAGGTGGGCATGCTCTTTGAGCTCGCTGCCGTCTTTGGACGCGGCATTAAGCCTGAGCGCGGCTACGAGGTCGCGGGCGTGCTTGTCGGCGGTCTTGTGATCCGCGCGGTCACCCGCGCGCTCGTCAAGCAGACGCCGCATATTGGGTTTGCCGTCAAGGCGCTCACTGCTGCCGCGGGCACCTATGGCATGGGCCGTGCGCTCGTTTCGCTCTACGAGCGCGATGTCGACTACAGCCGTGCCAACGAGGTGGTTACTGCCACGTTCTCCCGCGTTCGCGATCTGGTGACCACGGTCGCGGGCGCTACCCGTCCTATGGCGTCCTATCAGGACGCATCCGATCTCGCTGCTTAGGGGTTTTCCGTTGCGCGTTCCGTATCAAGACTGTTTTCATTTAATTGAGCCGCTGCTCGCCAAGGTCGAGAAACCGAGCCGCTATATCGATCACGAGTGGGGCACGCTTTCCAAGGCCGATGCCGACTACCGTTGCTGCCTGATCTACCCGGATGTGTACGAGGTCGGTCTGCCTAACCAGGGCATCGCCATCCTCTACAACATCCTTAACCAGGCCGAGGGCATCTCCTGCGAGCGCGGCTATGTGCCGTGGCCCGATATGGGTGACGCCATGCGCGAGGCGGGCATTCCGCTGCTGTCGCTCGAGGGCGCAGCGCCGGTCGCTTCGTTTGATATCGTCGGCCTGCATGTGCCGCACGAGATGGCGGTGACGAACTTCCTCGAGGCACTCGACCTCGCTGGCATTCCGCTGTTAGCGGCCGACCGTACCGAGGACGACCCCATTATCATCGCCGGCGGCCCCTCGGTGTACAACCCCGAGCCGTACGCGGCCTTCTTCGATGCCATCCTCATCGGCGAGGGCGAGGAGTCGCTGCTCGAGACCTGCCAGCTGCATCGTCGCCTGCGCGACGAAGGAGTCCCGCGCGCACAGATTGTTGAGCAGCTTGCATCCATTGCCGGCAACTACGTGCCGTCGCTCTATGAGGTTCGTCACGACGAGCCCTGTTCGCCGCATGGCTACACCGTGCCGCGTGAAGGCAAGAATGCGCCGACCGTGGTCTACAAGCGCGTCGTCGAGGATTTCGGCGCCACGAATCCGCTGTCGCAGTCGTGCGTACCCTATGCGCAGCTGGTCCACGACCGCCTGTCTATCGAGATCCTGCGCGGCTGCGCCCGCGGCTGTCGTTTTTGCCAGGCCGGCATGACGTATCGCCCAGTGCGCGAGCGCTCGGCCGACCAGATCGTCTCGTCGGTGATTCAGGGTCTGGAAAAGACCGGCTATGACGAGGTGTCGCTGACCTCGCTCTCCACGACTGACCACTCCTGCATTCGCGACGTGCTCGGCAGGCTCAACCGTCGCCTGGAGGATACGGGTATTCGCGTATCTATTCCGTCGCAGCGCCTGGATTCGTTTGGCGTGGATATGGCCGAGTCGGTCGCCGGCGAAAAGAAGGGCGGCCTGACGTTCGCGCCCGAGGCCGGCAGTCAGCGCATGCGTGACATCATTAACAAGAACGTGACCGAGGAGGACCTGGACCGTGCGGCCAAGGCGGCCTTCGAGGCCGGCTGGAACCGCATGAAGCTCTACTTTATGATGGGCCTTCCCGGTGAGCGCGACGAGGACATCGTAGCCATTGCCAATCTGGCCGATCACGTGCTGGAGCTCGGTCGTTCCGTGGTGCCCAAGGCTCGTCGCGGCTCGATTTCGGTATCCATCTCGGTTTCGGTCTTTATCCCCAAGGCTGCCACGCCGTTCCAGTGGTGCCCGCAGCTCGACTACGACGACGTCAAGCGTCGCCAGAAGCTGCTTATCACGAGCGTTCGCAACCGTGCCGTCCGCGTGCATTACCACGATGCCGAGACCTCGCTCATCGAGGCCGCGCTGTCCCGCGCCGGTCGTGACATGACGCCCGTCATCATCGATGCTTGGCGCTCGGGCTCTCGCTTTGACGCCTGGGTAGAGCATTTCTCGCTCGATAACTGGAAGGAAGCTGCTGCCAAAAACGGCATCGACCTCAATGAGCTCGTGCACCTGCCCTACGAGTTGGACTGGCGCCTGCCGTGGGAGCACGTGAGTCCCGGCTGCACGCGCGGCTTCCTCGAGCGCGAGTACCGTCGCTCGCTCGAGGGCGTCACGACGCCCGACTGCACCCGCACGTCGTGCACCGGTTGCGGAATCTGCCCCACGCTCCACGCCAAGAATGTATTGATGGGTGATCGCGCATGAGTGAGCGCCTGACCGACAACCCCACGCTCTTTAGACTTCGTGTTCGCTATGGCAAGCGCGATCGCCTTAAGTACCTGGGCCATCTCGAAGTAATCCATACCATTGAGCGCATCGTGCGCCGTGCGGGACTTCCCTATGCCGTCACGCAGGGCTTCTCTCCGCACATGCGAGTGGGCTTCTCTTCGGCGCTACCGGTGGGTACGTCGTCGATCTGCGAGTGGTATGACCTGTTTATGACCGAGTTCGTGGCGCTCGACGAGGCGTTTGGGCGCCTGGCTGCGGCGTCTCCGGCCGATCTGGCGCCCATCGAGGCGGCGTATATCGACGTGCGCACGCCGGCGTTGACGGCGCAACTCACGCGTCTGTCGTATCGCATCGACCTGCACTTGGATCCCGAGGCGCCCGTAAGCGCCGACGAGGTGCGTCGTGCGATCGACACGCTGCGCGCGGACCATGGCATCGACTACGCGCGCGGCAAAAAGAGCAAGCGCTTGGATTTGGATCACACGCTCGTGGGCTATGAGCTCACGGCGGGGGAGCGCCCGGACCATTTGGTGCTCATGCTCGACACCCATGCCGACAACGAGGGCTCCATGCGTCCGGAAATTTTGCTTTCTGCTGCTGATGTTTTGTTGCAGGGCTTGACCCCGGGCGTGGATGCACCTATTGTTTCCACCGGTATGCAAGACCTCGTGACCATCTGCTCCTACGATGTCGAGCGTCAGAATCAAGCATGCGAGGACGACGAGGGCCGACTCGTCAGCCCCATACCTGTGCGAACTTGTGGATTTGCTCCACATACTCGTTGACGGGGGTATTATCGCCTGCTACTATATTCGGCTGTTGCACTAACTGATGCATGAAGGGCAAGTAAACATGTACGCAATCGTTAACACGGGCGGCAAGCAGTACAAGGTCGCCACCGACGATGTCATCACCGTCGAGAAGATCGAGGGCAATGAGGGCGACAAGGTCACCCTGCCGGTCATCTTCCTCAACGATGGTAAGAAGATCGTCACCGATCCCGACAAGCTGGCCAAGGCCAAGGTTACCGCTCAGATCGTTGAGCAGTTCAAGGGTGAGAAGCAGCTGGTCTTCAAGTTCCACAAGCGCAAGCGCTATCGTCGTCTGAAGGGTCACCGTCAGCAGCTCACCAAGCTGAAGATCGTGAAGGTCCAGGCTACGTCCCGCGCCAAGAAGGCTGTCAAGGCAGAGGCCGAGGCTGTTGCCGAGGCTCCCGTCGCCGAGTAGATTACACTCGTAACGAAAGAGTAGGTATACACAATGGCACACAAAAAAGGACTCGGTTCCTCCCGTAATGGCCGTGACTCCCGCGGTCAGCGCCTTGGCACGAAGCGCTATGCCGGCCAGACGGTAACCACGGGCACGATTCTCGTCCGTCAGCACGGCACGCACATCCACCCGGGTGAGAACGTTGGCCGTGGCAAGGACGACACGCTGTTCGCGCTGGTCGACGGTACCGTTGAGTTCCACAAGGGTATCAAGCACAGGGTCAGCGTACGCCCGCTCGCGAACGCGTAATTCACCCTTCATAGAGCACATATGTGGGAGGCACTTGAGTTTTAGGATTCAAGGGTCTCCCTCTTTTTGTAGGAGGCGATTCTGTTGTCACAGTTCACCGATATCAGCCGCATTAACGTGTGCGGCGGCGACGGCGGAGCCGGATGCATGTCGTTTAGGCGCGAGGCATTTGTCCCCAAGGGCGGCCCCGATGGCGGCGACGGCGGTCGTGGCGGCAATGTCGTCATCCAGGCCGATGCTCAGCTGTCTTCGTTGATCGATTACCGCTTTAAGCATCACTTCCGCGCCGAACGCGGCACGCACGGGCAGGGTGCCCGTCGTAACGGTAAGAGCGGCGAGGACCTTATTCTTAAGGTTCCCATGGGCACCGTGGTGCGCGAGCTCGACCCCGAGACGCAGACCCCGATGTTCGAGATTGCCGACCTGGTGCACGATGGCGAGCGCGTTGTCGTGGCGCCCGGCGGTGCCGGTGGCCTGGGCAACACGCACTTTGTGACGTCGGTGCGCCGCGCGCCCGCGTTCGCTCAGCTGGGCGAACCGGCCGAGGAGCACTGGATTGAGCTTGAGATGAAGCTTATGGCCGATGCCGCACTCGTGGGCTTCCCCTCGGTGGGCAAGTCCTCGCTTATCGCGCGCATGAGTGCCGCCCGTCCCAAGATCGCCGACTATCCGTTTACAACGCTCGTGCCGAACCTCGGCATGGTGCGTGCCGGCGAGTACTCCTATGTCGTTGCCGACGTCCCCGGCCTCATCGAGGGCGCAAGCGAGGGCAAGGGCCTGGGTCACCAGTTCCTGCGCCACATTGAGCGTACGGCTCTGATCATGCATGTCGTCGACATGACGGGTGGTTTTGAGGATCGCGATCCGGTCGAGGATTATCGCATCATCAACCGCGAGCTCGAGCAGTATGGCGCCGAGCTTTCGGAGCGTCCGCAGATCGTTGTTGCCAACAAGTGCGACGCGCCGGGCACGGCCGATAAGATTGCCGACCTCAAGCGCGCAGCGCTCGACGATGGACATATGTTCTTTGCCGTGTCTGCCGTGACGGGCGCCGGCCTCAACACGCTGATGCTTGCCGTGGGCGAGCAGGTGGCTAAGCTGCGCGCCGAGTTGGCTGTCTCCGATGAGCCGGTCGTTCTGCGCGACGATGAATGGGAGCGCCGCCGCCTGCAGCGCGAGAAGCGTTTCCGCATTGTCCAGGAAGAGCCCGGTGCCTTCCGCGTGGTCGGTCGTGCCATTGAGCGCATGGTCATTCAGACCGACTGGGAAAACGAGGAAGCCGTCATTTACCTGCAGCATAAGTTTGGGCGTATGGGTGTTGACGACGCGCTCGAGAAGGCCGGTTGCCGTGCGGGCGACGAGGTCCGCATTTGCCAGCGCGCCTTTGACTTTGAGGGCGCCGAGGACTTCTCGGAGTACGAGGAGCTCGAGGATGCTGGCGAGGACGTTGCCGTTGAGGCCATTGACGTGACCGATGCTGCGAATGAGGGCGTCGAGGTTGTCGATGCGACGGATGCCGCGGACGATTTCGAGACCCCGGAGGGCGAGTAAGCCATGTCGCTGCGCGGTGGAATCGGTTTGCCCGAGCTTCCTCTAGAGGACGGGCAGGAGTTTAGGCTCGGCATTATGGGTGGCACCTTTGATCCCATCCATTACGGGCACCTGGTGACTGCCGAGCAGGCGCGCGAGTCGCTCGACTTGGACGCTGTGCTCTTTATGCCGGCGGGCTCTCCTGCCTTTAAGCTTGACAAGCCGGTGACGCCTGCCGAGGACCGTTATGCCATGACGGTCCTCGCCACCGCCGCGAACCCGGCCTTTTTGGCGAGCCGGTTCGAGATCGACCGTCCGGGTGTAACCTATACGGCCGATACGCTTCATGCCCTTCGCGACTTTTACCCGCCGCAGGTAAAGCTCTACTTTATTACGGGCGCCGACGCGATTATCGATATTGTGACTTGGCATGATGCCGAACGAATCGCTGAGCTTGCTACCTTTATTGCGGCGACACGACCGGGCTTTGATATCGATACGGCGCGTGCCCGAATCAAAGAGTCGGGGCTGCCGTTCGACGTGCGCTATATTCAGATTCCGGCGCTGGCGATCAGCTCGACGAACATTCGTAAGCGAGTTGCCCGCGGTATGAGCGTGCGCTATCTTACGAGCGAGTCCGTGCTCGGCTACATTCGCAAGCGCGGTTTGTATGTCGATCTGGGCCAAGAAGATTTTGAGTGATGGGGGTCTACGTTGTCGGTAGAGGATCAGTTTGAGGGCGATGAGCGCGCGCTGCTCAAGCGCATTCAAGAGCTGCTCGATGTTCGCATGAAGGATAAGCGTAAGCGCTATGTGCATTCGCTGGGTGTTGCCGAGACCGCACTTCATCTGGCCGAGGTCTACGGCGTTGACCGCTTTGATGCCGCTGCCGCCGGCCTGATCCATGACTGGGACC
>DXLR01000011.1:5604-34801 GCA_019414625.1 Collinsella sp. | reverse complement strand
TGCCGGTATTGGTGGCGTAAGCGCTTTCCGTGTTGGCTGCGCTGGTGCCGGTGGATGTTGCGGTGCTGTCCTCTACGGTATCTGCTGTCGTGCTTGTGTTGGTGCCGTCTTCGGCCTTGCCTGCGTCGCTGCTCGTTGCGTCGGCTTGCGCCTGCTGCCCGGCGGTTTCTTGAGGCTGCATAGCTTCTGCGATGGCTGCCATAGGCAACGTCGCGCCGACCATGGACGTGCACGCGATCGCGCAGAGCAGGTAGTAAAGGGATCGTTTCATAGCGGAGCCTCTCGGTGAGCAGCCAATAGGGTCCGAAGGCAGCTCCAGGCCAGCACTCCGCACATATTTTGTTGGGGATTATTTTACGGGAACCCCAGTCAACATCAGCGAACTTTCTGGGGAATGTTGGGGAGGGGAGAGGGCTGTGGATCCGCTTTAGTCCTCGGCGGGGCTGTTGCTCGTGTTGGGTTGGCTATACGCGATGCGGTAGCTTCAACATGATGTCGTCTTGCGATTCTTCGAGACTCGACACCGAGACCTTCCAGGAAAAGTCCGTGAGGTTGCTGCCTAGGTTGATTGCGGCTGACGACCGGGCAATAAGCGAGTGTCTCAACATGTTGGTCAAGCAAAATCTTTTGTTAATTTAGAACTGACATTCGATATGAATTCGTTTTGTCAGGCGATAAAGTGCGGAGCCCCATTTGTATTTATGCAGGTCAAAAGGTCTGGCTCTAGGGGGATTTGGTGGCCCGCAAGTTGCCGATTATTTTTACTGAAAAAATTGCTGCATCTACCTGTTAAAACACAACATCTTGTGATCTCGATCAAAAAACAATACAGGATATGGAATGAGTGAAGGGCTAAAATTGAAACAACGTGAAACGTCGTTTCCCCATTACAACTATATTGTACGGAAGGAGCCGGATGGTATAGCTGTCAAAAATGAGGCCATGTAGATGGTCGGTTTAGTTTCTTTAGGGGCGTGTGCGCCTGTCGGTCAATGGCAGTATGCGCCCCCTTTTGCCCAAATCATTTACAAATAGCTTTTCTTCAGCAACCTGACACTTGCGTGGCAGGACGGTTAAGTTTGCCAAAAATTGCGAAGGATGGCTTTGATTCTTGGAGGTGCGTAATTATTGGTCAGTAACTGTTTTGATGATTTGCTCGGGAAGATCTCTGCTTACGATTTCTTTAACGTGCTCATACCGGGTGCGCTCGTAACATACTCCATAAGCGAGATGCCGTTGGGTTGTTATGTTGACAGCTCCGATTGGCTGGCGTTGTTTGTGATGAGTTATGTTCTCGGCCTCATTGCTTCGCGAATTGGTTCTCTCTGTATTGAGCCGTTGGTTCGCAACCTGAAACCTATCAGAAAACGGGACTATTCTGCCTTTGCGTATGCTCAGAAAAACGACCCAAAGGTCGAGCAACTCTTAATGATTTCAAACATGTATCGCAGCCTGGCGGGGGCCGGTGTCCTGCTCGTCATTATTCTGCTTGCATCATTGTTGCCGGAATCTCATCGGCTTCCAGCGGCGCTGTGCTCTTTTATCGCCTTATTTATTGCCTCCTGGATCAAACAGGAGCGGTATGTAGAAAAGCGAATCAACTTCAATCTTGAGGAACGTGATAAGCATGAGCGAGATTAAGTCCCTGTCCGTTGGCAACGGCGACATGTTTTATGTCAACCACAATTCTGATAACTTCAGCATGATCGATTGCAATATTACCGATGAGCGTAAGTCGGAAATCCTTGATGAGGTCAAAAAGCTCGCAGGGAAAAAGGGCGTCGTTCGTTTTATCAGTACGCACCCGGACCAAGATCATATTCAGGGTATTGAGTATCTTGATGAGCTTAAGCTCATTCCGAATTTTTATTGCGTCGACAATAATGTCTCCAAGTCCACGGAGACCGAGAGTTTTAAAAAGTACAAAGAGCTGAAGGGCTCGCCGTGCGCTTACAAAATATACATGGGGTGTAAGCGCAAATGGATGAACGTTTCTGATGGTGAGCGCGGTTCTGCTGGGATTAGCGTCCTCTGGCCCGATGTGAATAATGAGACCTTCCGGGATGCTTTGCGGGATGCCGAAAGCTCTGATAAACCCAATAATATTAGTCCTGCGATTGTCTACTCTCTTGAGGAAGGAGTCCGTGCGCTTTGGCTTGGTGACATGGAGAATGACTACATGGTGGCGATTGAAGACGACATCGCACTTTCGCCTGTGGACATTCTTTTTGCACCGCATCATGGACGGAAGTCTGGTCGCGTCCCTAAGACATGGCTGGATAAGTTGGAGCCTCGGTTGATTGTTGTAGGAGAAGCCCCGTCAGACGAGCTTGATTATTACTCGAATTACAACACTCTGACACAGAACAGCGCTGGCGACATTTTGTTCTGTTGCGAGGCCGGTAAGACTCACGTTTACGTTGGATCTCCTTCTTATAGCGTCAATTTCTTGGGTGAAGACCCTAATGCTCCGCGAGTGAAGGGTGCGCTGCGTTATTTGGGCTCTTTTGATTGTGGTGACCGTTAGTCCTGCTGTCGTTTCGTTCATTCGTGGCCTGCCCACGCTTTTACCGGACAGGCCTAGATGTGTCCTTTCATCTCATTGAGATGGTGCAGGATATTGTCCTGTGATACAAAAGCTCTACGGGAGCTTTAAGGGTGACGCTTTCGACAAGAGAGTGTTGCCCTTTTTTCATGAGTGTAATGATGTGTATTTAGGCGTTTTGTTAACAAGGTTACGCGGGATGCCCTGGAATGCCTCGGCGGTCGAGCTTAGATTTGAGGCACCGTAAAAGACGTTGCCGTGCGGGGAATGTCAGGTGCTGTCAACGATGTCGCTCTCTCGCGCCGTGAGCATGCGGAAAAACAGCAAGAGCCAGCTGGCGTAGATGCCCGTCCCGTACGCTAAAGACTCTTCCAATGAATTGCCCTGCTCGCCGGGTAGATCATGGTAGTAGCTGGCTGCGTTTATATAGAGGCGTCCGTTTACCAGGTTTCCGATGTACGCCTCTTTGGGTGCGAACTTCAGTGCCCCAAAGCTCTTTCGCCAGGGTGTGAAGGGCGACCAGAAAGCCAGGTGGATCAACGGTCCTGCTGTGTGCGCTTCGTTTTATGTCCGCACCAGTGCTTACACTTTTGAAAACGGCACGAGGGCGTCTGTCACATATCTCATGCTGTAGACGCATCGGCAAGTTCAGAGTTAAAGGCGAGGTAAGTATGAAAGGCAGAAATCAGCACGTTACGATGCGCTCGGATGGCAATTGGCAGATTAAGGGCGAGGGGGCATGTCGCGCTTCCTTCGTTACGACGACCCAGAGCGAGGCAATAAAGCTCGGTCGGCGCATTTGCTCCAATCAAGAGTCGGAGTTGATCGTCCATCGTCGCGATGGCAGAATCCGCGCAAGGGATTCCCATGGCCACGACCCCTTCCCACCGAGGGGATAAGGGGTCGGCTCCATGCCGACAACGGCCCGTAATATCGCGTCCGTTGTCGCTAAATGACTTCTTCATTGTGGCGAAATAGGAGCTTGGGGCTATTTTACCTGAATTGGTTGTTTGGTCTCTTCAAAGGGTTGATTTGGGGGATTCGTGGTATTGGATTGACGGACCCCGAGTTCTCCCTTAAAGTAATCGTTGTGATGAGGCCTTGCGACGGTACGTCCGGCTTGGTCCGTGGGAACCGCCGAAAGGCGGTTTTCGCGTTTAAGGGGTCCAAATGGATAAACCATTTAAATCTATTGATGAGCAGATTGCTATTCTTGAAGGCCGTGGACTCGAATGCGATAACAATACTCGTTTAGTTTTGGAGCGCGAGGGATACTATCCGGTTATTAACGGCTACAAGGATTTATTTCTCGACCAGCGCGGAGATTCTTGCCACGAGCTATTCGTAAAAGGTACGAAGTTTTCTGATATCTATCGTTTATTCGAATTCGATCGAACGTTGCGCCTGCTGATGTTTGAGTATTTTAACAAGGCGGAAGCAGTTCTTAAAACCGTCTGCTCTTATCGATTTGCCATGGCTCATAAAGATAGCCCAGAAGCATACCTTGATAGAGATTCCTATCGTGCTGATGCCGGCTATCGAAAAAAGATCGACACGCTTATCGGTGATTTCGAGAAGGTGCTATGTAGGTCTAAAAAATGGAACAGTGATTATAAAAGGGACTACATTCGTCATTATGAAAATAATCACGACAATACGCCGGTATGGGTTCTTATGAATTACCTAATGCTTGGCCAGGCATTCAAGTTTTTCGAGTTTCAACCAGAAAGCATGAGAAATTCCATTGCCAAGTCGTTTTCTGACCTTTATTTCGAGACACATGAAGTCCATAAGCGCATCAGCCCACGAAGGCTAAGACTTGCGTACGATCATATTAAAGATTTTCGAAATATCTGTGCGCATGACGAGCGTCTATTCTGCGCCAGGGTATCTCCGTCTCACGATGTCAATCTAGTAGGGGTTTTAAGCGATCTTGAGCTAGTGCTGACTGAGGATGACTATAAGATTTTACGCCGAAATATACTGCTTGATGCACTTAAGTTGAGCGACGAGCTCAGCAACGATGCCAGCGCAAAAGTGCTTTTCGCTATGGGCGTTAACGATTTGCCGAGCGTGTTTCCTAAGGAAATATTGGGGTCGTAATCGACGCGAGCGATGAATTTACCCTACAAGTTGGATGCGCATGAGATCGCGCAGAGCAGGTAGTAAAGGGGTCGTTTCATAGCGGAGCCTCTCGGTGAGCAGCCAATAGGGTCCAAAGGCAGCTCCAGGCCAGCACTCCGCACATATTTTGTTGAGGTTTATTTTACGGGAACACCAGTCAACATCAGCGAGCTTTCTGGGGAATGTTGGGGAGGGGACGGATGGTGGGCCCGCTTTGGTCCCCGGCGGCGCTCTGACCCGTGCTGGGTTGACTATACGCGATGCGGCAGCTTCAACATGAGGCCGTCTTGCGCCTCTTCGAGACTTGTTACCGAGACCTTCCAGGAAAAGCCAGTGAGGCTGCTGCTCAGGTCAAGCTCTGCATGGGCGTATTCTTCGATTTTGTAGTCTTGGTTTTTCGCCGGGTTTCTTAATTGAAGGCATTTGATCCGGGGAGCGTAAAACAACAGTTTCAAATATTGTCGCTTCCTGTTCAATTTTGTCTATCTACAATTAATCGCAAGCGTATGACTTGAGGAGATTGTTTACAGGTGGAATCGGTCACTATTCTTTGGATTGTCTTTTATGTCTTTACCGGTTTGGTGAGCGTTCAGCTTGTTCGCTTTGCTGGGCCCTTGGCGATTGGAGGGCAATACACCGTCGAAGAACTGTACCCCTCCGATGAGTCGGGCAGGTTGAACGTTGCCTACCGAATTCTCGCTCCAACAATTTGTTGCCAGCTCCCCGTGTTTATTGTGGCTGCGATTTGCGATGCGTTTTCAGTTCCAGGTCCTTCGCTGCGATACATGCCCACCCTTTTCTATTGGTTGTTTCTTGGGGTAATCAAGCATGCAAGGGGTAAATTGCGGTACCGGACCCTTCCTTTCTCATTCGAGGCGTTCATGTCTCTTTTGCTGTCCGTCGCATTCGATCACTTTGTTATCGATGGCTATCTCGGAGGACAGGGGCTAGATGTGCTTGATACTTCGAGTATTGCCTTTGAGTTTGAGCTGGCATTATTTGGTGTTGTGACCTTTTGGATTTCCACCTTTTTTAAGCGTTATCAAATTAAGCGTAGCCGTGTGCGCTCATATGTCATTCCGTCATATGTTGTTCCGTCGTACTCCGTATTTAATTACTCTTCAATTGATACGGGCGAAGCCAGGCTATTCGCATACGAGCGTGAATATGGTGATCTTTTACCTCAGCGTTTTTCGAATGATCTCCTGTTGAGAAGTGTTTTCTTCGCAATTATGGCTATAGAGGATGGGAATCGTCCTGAGTTCATCCGAACGATCGAGCGTATGGCCGCTCATTTCCATTTGGCAAATACTACGGGGATAATGCAGCAGAAGAGCGAGACTCCTCTGTCTGATAGGGATAGCGTTAAACTCGCAATTCCCTATATTGAGAGCATGTGGGACCAGTTCCTTGTTGAATTCGGTCGTTCTGCTGAGGGATCCGGGGGAGACGGTCTGCGAATTTTCATGGGCTATTACACCTACGACTACTTGATGTTGTCGCGGAC
Source organism: Collinsella sp. (assembly GCA_019414625.1). GTDB lineage: Bacteria > Actinomycetota > Coriobacteriia > Coriobacteriales > Coriobacteriaceae > Collinsella. Next base: position 28,625 of record DXLR01000011.1, on the reverse strand, counting down.
TATCCGCAATCACTTTGCGCCATTTTATGGGGACTATTGTGGAACGAGATTACTTAATGCTAATCACGTATTTTGCGATGTTCTGGAATTTGAGGAAAGGCAACGTTACGGATTGCTTCCAAAGACGGTTTCTGCGACTGGATCGATATGCGCCACTGAGCTTGGATGGCTTTCTGGGGAGTACTGTTATTGGGCCGATTACAATACGGTTGTATCCTGCCTGAATGAAAATGATGGCAATGGCGTTAAACTGGTCAGCAAAAATGATGTGAATAAAACCCAGATAACCGAGACGACCTTAAGGCTTAAGGAGCAAGGTGTTTCCGTTCTTGAGGCCAAGTATGTGCCCGGCGCTTCGGCGACCATCGTGTGCATCGGCGATTCCTCGAAGATTTCGAGTACTGTCGGTAGTGACTGGATGGTTGTTAGCTAGGTGAATCATCTTTGCCTTTCCGCATATTGATTGCGCATTCTCGTGCACGGACGCGAAAATGCTTCGCATTAGTTTCAACGCGAAGAGTATTTGCTACATGATTAACTTTTTTGGATGCGCAATTACTGCGCATCTAGGTTAACATCCAGTTAGTGATGCAGTTGTCGTGGGCTCTACGTGAGGCGATGACAAAGGAGGGTCGTTGTTTGGTTGTTATCGGCAACGGCCCTTTGATTTTAGGAGTTACTTTGGCGATGGAATTATAGACTTTCGCTCAACTTATCGAACTCCTAGAGAGTCATGGCGTTCTAACTGATGCCGCTGCGCTAGATTGCCTGAGGCGCGAAATGAATATTTGCTCGTCGGAACACTGCTGAATATTGGGTCACCTGTGCGGTTCGAATTTTCAATTGTCGAGCAGCTTTGTCTCCGATGAAGTCTTGCAATTCTAGTAAAATCCAAACATATGTTCTATACTTATGGAAGTAGCTTGTTTGGAGGCGCTAGATGGAAGTCGGAAGAGATGACATTGTAGAAAGCGTTGTACGTTTGATAAATGGGGTGGGGCGTAGCCCATATTTATTCGTCGGCTCGGGCTTTTCCCGTAGATACATGGGTACCGACGATTGGGTTGGTTTGTTAAGGCACCTCTGTTCCCGTCTTTCCGATGATCCCTTTCGGCTTGACTCGTACCTGGCACGTTGTCCAGATGAGTCTGACAATAGCGCATTGCCCTCTGCCGCGACGATGCTTGATAAGGATATGCGCATAGCTGTTCTTGAGGACCCTCGCTTCGCTTCTTTTAGAAACGATCATGTGGAGGACATTCGTCAGCGTAAATCTATTTTAAAGATCATGGCGGCCGAGAGGTTATCCTCGTTCAAACCTGAATATATGACGCATGAGCTTGATATCTTGAGAGAGGTTGGCAGGCGGCGTATCTCTGGAGTTATAACAACCAACTATGACTGTCTCCTGGAGTCGCTATTTCCCGAGTTTAAAGTTTTTGTTGGCCAAGACGATCTCGTCTTTCACAGAACTTTTGAAATGGGTGAAATCTATAAGATCCACGGTTCTATGGATAATCCTGAATCTATGGTTCTTGAGGAGGCAGATTACGTAAAACTCGCCGAAACACAGGATTACTTGGCTGCCAAGTTGTTAACTATTTTTATGGAATACCCAATTATTTTTATCGGTTATTCCCTTAACGACCCCGATATCCAAGCTATCCTCATGTCGATTTCGCGCTGCCTCGGTTCTAACAATCTTGCGTTGCTTAGAAAGCGCTTTATCTTCCTTACTAGGGGAGAAAACGCAACCTCAACTCATTCGTTTACCTTTCCAGGTATTGGCGAGATAAGCATGACCGAGATTAGGACGAACGATTTTGGTGCAGTGTATGAAGCAATTGGACAATCCAAATGCTCCTTCTCGCCCAGGATCATTCGTGAGCTTCGCAGGAGCATCTACGCCTTGGCTGATGAGGGCGATCCGAATGACTCTCTGGTAGTTGAAGCGAGTTTTAGCGACCTCGAGAGACTTCCGGAGGGACAGCATCTTGTGCTGGGTATCGGTGTTGCGAATGCTTCTTTAGGGCACGGGCATATGGTCAAAGCCGAACTTCTATATCGTGATGTTGTGTTTGATGACGAACATGTTGCTCCTAAGCTTGCCGTCGAGGAATACCTTCCTTCGCTGCTTGCTTCTAACTCGGGTGGTTTGCCCATGTATAAGTATTTAAGCGCGTATTCAGGGGAAGTTCTTAATCCAAGGATGCTAAAGGAAATAGATGAGAAGAAGGATTTAGATGCTTTTCTAAACAACAGCCTACGAAAGGCAAAGGGTAGCTATCATCATTCGGGAATTAGACACTCGGTTCAGTCTGTTATAGCTAACGAAGGCTTTGAGGAAGCATTTAAAAAGCTTGTGCTACTTGAAGAAGATGAGATCGATCTAAATAAGTTGCTTGAATATCTGAGGGCGCTCATCACGGACGATCGCAAGATAATCCACGGTAATAGCGAGCTGAAACGGCTTATTAGAATGTATGATTTCCTTAAGTACAAGAAGGCCTTCGACATATCGGCTACTAGTGAGTAATCCCACCTAGCGTCTATGAAGAAGGCCATCTTTGTAAACTATGGCATCTGAGCGTATAGTGCGAACACCACGTGCAAATGCATACTTAATATAACGCTTTCTGCTTGAAATCACAATGGTGTCTGTTTCGACCCGCCAATCAAGGGAAGATAGTGTAGAGTATCTTCCTGCAATACAAAAGCTCTTTGGGAGCTTTAAGGGTGACGCTTTCAAATTGAGAGTGTTGCCCTTTTTTCATGTATGCAATGTGTGACGTACTAGCCAAGCACCATCCCGGCAATGGAATGATCGAGCATGGGCGGCTTCTACTGGTTGACGTGATCGTGGTCAAACAAGTGATATCGATTAGAATTAAATCAATTGCGCTGGAAGCCTTCGGGCGACACCTGAAGAGGGTTGATGCGTTGGTCCTCTTTTTTTGTTTGGATGTAAGATTCGGCCAGGCAAAACAAGGATCTCATTTGGGGAGAACAAATATCCGGCGGTTTTCCGCTTCGGGACGCGCGGTTTAAGGGTGCTTTTCGGAAGTGCGGGGAAAAATCGGAAACCTCCGAGCATAAACCGAATTTCGGCAACAAAACCGCAGGTCGCGGAAGGCTAAAACAGGGGTCTGGTCTGTCGATCTCGGTTTTTCACCGCACTTCCGGAAACGCCCGACGGAAGCATGCGGCAAATTTTGGAACCCTCGAGCACATCGTCCTTTTCATGAAAAGAACCCGCAGGTAGAAGCGTTGCCACTATCCAGTGTGGTTGACGTGTCTAGAATATGCCGCACACTTCCGGATTTTGCATAAGCTCGACTGGTTTGTTTATCGATTGGGGCAGAGGAATCTTGTCTGGACCTCGTTATATGTATTTAATTGGATGAACTTAACCTATAAGTTAAGTTCATCTAGAAATGGGAGGTGCCCTTTGGCAGAAGGATATGATCTTGTCGAATATAGAGACCTCAAGGGTCGACCGTTTTGGGAATTGACGGCTTCTCCCGACAACTCTCAATTCCAGAAAATGTTGTCAGACCCTAAGCGGAAATTAACCGCTCGAACAATGATCGGCCAGAATAGCACGTCAACTTCTGGAATCTGAGCCTTGACTTTTATACTTGGCTTTCGAAACGGAGAACACAATGAATAAAGTAGATTTATCTGATTTTTACGCCGATACAGAAACCAGCGAAACACGCGCTTATGAACACGCGCTAGATATCGAGTTTATTGTTCATCGCGAGATGAAGCGTCTGGGTTTAAGCAAAAGCGATTTGGCAAAGCGTATGGGCGTGAGCCTTCAGTCGCTTTCGAAGCTGTTGAATTCTCAGCCCAATATGACGCTGAAGACGATCGCTAGGTTCGAGCTTGCTTTGGGTATCAAAATCGTTCCGCAGGTTATCGCCAGCCATTCCAAAGAGTTGCCGTTTCTTTCATCTGATGATTCTGTGCGAGAGCAATGTGCATCGCCTGCCATTCTTCCTGCAGAGCTGTCAGTAGATTGCGATGTGCCTTTTCAGGGTGAATAGCATTTCCTCGATGAATCTAAGTCGAATGAGTTGCCACTCTCACATCCTCTAAAAAGTTCTTAAAACAGCCTTAAAGGCGCCTTGGCTCGCTTTTACAGCGTACAATACGCATGTTTGACTATGGCAAAAGTAGATTTTTGGGGAGGGGGAACGCCGTGGAAGTGCTGGTTGTTGGCAACACCGCATATGTTGACGATGACTTTTGCTCCAAGGCGTTCCCCGGCGACCATGTGTAGGTCGTAGCCGCGCAGGACGCGCGCCGCGATGAGTCGTCGCCCCATGCTTCGTGGAAAGAGCTCCTCCAGCACCTGGACCAGGCCTACGAGTTTGAGCGCGTGGTCTACCTTTCTACCTACCTCACCCCGCATACCGTGACTTTTGGCGACATTGGGCTGCTGCGCTCGGTGTTTCGTGCCTGTATGGGACGCAATGTGCAGCTGCTGTTTATTGCGGGGCCCGCGGGTGCAGAGGGCACCACTGGCGGATGTGACGACGACGCCACGGCCGCCAGTGGGGCCCAGACGGGCAAGGGCATTATCGCCCGCGCTGCCAACGACCTGTGCCGTTACTATGCATCGCGCGACGGCATCCAAGCCAAAGTCCTGCGCGTGCCGTATCTGTATACCGCATCGCCGGCATTAACCGACCCATTTTCGATGCCGTTGTTCGAGGCATGCTCGGGCGGGTCGGTCGCGCTTCAGGGTGCGGCAGATGCGCCGTTTCCCCTGCTGTGTGCCGAGGAACTCGCGGTGTTGGTGCATCGTATCTTTGACAGCTGGGATGCCAACTTTGAGATGCTCGACGTTGCAGACGCTTTTGGCCACCCGAGGCCTATGGCGTGACCGTTGACGCTCCGGGTGCGAGCGTGACCTATCACACGCTCAGCATCTAGGCGTTTCGTCGCCTATCGGCGCTATACTGCAGCCGTTGCCCACGATGCGGGGAACACCCGCATCGTGGGTTTTTTGCTTATGAAGGGACGGTGCCGCGTGGACGTACAGCAGCTAGAAGAGGCCTGGGCTGCAAGGGCCGGCGCGCGTGAGGCGCGTCTTGCTGCAGCGCCGCATGTGCCGGCGGCGCTGTCTCTGTTGGGGATTGTACGTCCCGGCGATCGCCTGGTTGCGTTTGCCGATGACTTTGCCGATGCGTTTGCGCGCGGCTTTGAGTGCTGCGACGTGGCTATGGTGGAGGAGCCGTCGGTTGCGGCGTTTACTGCTGCGTCCGAGGGCTTTGATGCTTCGTTTGAGGTCGAGGGGCCGCACCTGTGGTGGTTCGTCAACTCTATTGGCGGGTTTGGATTGCGCGTGCCCGATCTGCGCGCGTTAGGACGTGCCGCGCGTGAGGCTCATGCGCTGCTCGTGGTGGATAACACCGTGGCTGGTGTCTTTGGGTGCGATCCGTTGCGCTTGGGTGCCGTGCTGTCGCTCGAGGCACTTGACCGCGTGTGCGCCGGTGAGGCTCCGCACAAGTTGGTTGCCATATCGGTCGCGCGCTCGCAGCTCAAGCGCCATCGTGTGGATGCTGCTGCCGAGTGCGCGCATGCTCTGCTTGAGGGCTGTGGCTTGGTCAAACTTGATTTGCCTGCTGATGAGGCCGGTGTGCTGGAGCGCGGGCTGGACTCGCTCGATGCCCGCATGCAGGCACATTTCGACCGCGCACGTGCGCTGGCCGAGTACTTGGCTGCCAATGAGATGGTGCACGCCGTGCGCTATCCTGGACTGAGCTCGCATCCCGACCATGCGGTTGCAACTGGAATCCTCGAGCACGGCTTTGGTCCGGCAGTTGAGTTTGACCTTATCGAGCGCAGTGCGGGCGATTTGTTCGATGCTTTGCCGGGGGAGTTTCGCACATCGCCCGCCGGCGGCGCAACGACGCGACTCTCTGCTCCGCGCGGCAAGCAGGGGAGCACCATCCGCCTCTTCGCCGGTACCGACGATCCCCTGGTTGTAGCGTCCACCCTAGACAACGCCCTTCGCAAGTTAGCTACTCTTTGATGCTGGCGATGAGGTCGTCGGATTTTGAGGCGATGACGTTGTTGATGTCGGTCTGCAGCTCCTCGTAGACCGCTATGGCCCGCTCGCCGGCGGGGGTGAGGGTGGATCCGCGGGCGCCGTCGCGCTCGATGAGTTTGCATCCCAGCTGACCTTCGGCCTCGTTTACGATGCGCCAGGCCTTGGAATACGCCATACCCATGCTCTTGGCGGCACGGTTGAGCGAGTGCTCGCGGGCGATACCTTGCAGCAACAAGACGCAGCCGTGGCCGAAGACGCCCGGCAAATCCTTGTCGCACGCTTGAATGACCAACTTTGCCGTCGTCTTGTACTTCATACGCTCCACGTCTCCCCGCTAAAGTGTTTGCTGGGCAAACGCAAAGCCTGCGTCAAACCCTCGTGTGCTCTTCTTAAATCATGCATTGTAGCAGTCAAAGTGCGTTAAGATACTTTCCCAGTATTGGGCGCCCAAGGTTGGGCTGGGTCCTACGAGGCCTGCAGCCGACCGGTCGCATGGAAAAAGGAGAAACATGGCTACGTTCTTTCCCGGTGAGTCCCACACGTTTTCGGAGTATCTGCTGGTTCCTGGTTACTCGTCCTCGCAGTGCATCCCCAACAACGTCTCTCTTAAGACGCCGCTAACCCGCTTCAAGCGCGGTGAGAAGCCGGCAATCACCCTGAACATCCCCATGGTTTCCGCCATCATGCAGTCCGTCTCGGGCGTCGACATGGGCGTCGCGCTCGCTACCGAGGGTGGCCTGTCCTTCATTTACGGTTCTCAGACCCCCGAGTCCGAGGCTGCTATGGTTAAGGCCGTTAAGGATCACAAGGCTGGTTTCGTTCAGTCCGATTCCACGCTGACCCCCGACATGACCATGGAGCAGGTCATCGAGCTCAAGGAGAAGACCGGCCACTCCACCATGCCGGTCACCGACGATGGCACTCCCAAGGGCAAGCTCCTGGGCATCGTCACCAGCCGTGACTATCGCCCCAGCCGCGATGACCACCAGAAGAAGGTCTCCGAGTTCATGACCCCGCGCGAGCAGCTCATCGTGGGCGACAAGAACATCAGCCTCAAGGTTGCCAACGACGTCATCTGGGACAACAAGCTCAACGCTCTGCCCATTGTCGACGACAACGATCACCTCATGGGCATCGTCTTCCGCAAGGACTACGACAGCCACAAGACTAACCCCAACGAGCTGCTCGACGGCGATAAGCGCTACATGGTCGGCGCCGGCATCAACACCCGCGACTATGCCGAGCGCGTGCCGCTGCTTATCGAGGCCGGTGCCGACGTCCTGTGCATTGACTCTTCCGAGGGCTTCAGCGAGTGGCAGAAGCGCACCATCGAGTGGATCCGCGCTAACTACGGCGAGGACGTCAAGGTCGGTGCCGGTAACGTCGTCGACGCCGAGGGCTTCCGCTTTTTGGCCGACTGCGGTGCCGACTTCATCAAGGTCGGTATCGGCGGCGGCTCCATCTGCATTACCCGCGAGACCAAGGGTATCGGCCGTGGTCAGGCCACCGCGCTGATCGATGTCTGCCGCGCTCGCGACGAGTACTACGAGGAGACCGGCGTCTACGTGCCCGTGTGCTCCGACGGCGGTATCGTCTACGACTACCACATGACGCTCGCCCTTGCCATGGGCGCCGACTTTATGATGCTGGGCCGCTACTTCGCCCGCTTTGACGAGAGCCCGACCGAGCGCGTCAACGTCAATGGCCAGTACATGAAGGAGTACTGGGGCGAGGGTTCTGCGCGTGCCCGCAACTGGCAGCGCTACGACCTGGGCGGCGCCGCGAAGCTCAGCTTCGTCGAGGGCGTCGACTCCTACGTTCCCTACGCCGGCTCCCTCAAGGACGGCGTGGGCGGCACGCTCTACAAGGTCAAGTCCACGATGTGCAACTGCGGCGCCCTCTCGATCCCCGAGCTCCAGGAAAAGGCACGCCTGACCCTGGTCTCCTCGACCTCGATCGTCGAAGGCGGAGCCCACGACGTCGTAGTCAAGGACTCCCAACAGAGCGTAACGTATCGATAAGATAAGACCTGCACATAAAGGTTGAGCCTCAACCACGTTATTTAGATAAAGCGAGATGCCTGCAAGTCGCAGGCATCTCGCTTGTTGTATTTGCTATCATCAGTCGAGTTAACGATGTGGCGGGGCGTTCTTACCTTTGCTCGCTGCAAGTTCCGCACGAGCCGAAGAGCACTTAATGTGCTCTTCGTGCGAGCAGGACTGTCCGCAGCAGCGAGTAAAGGTAAGAACGCCCCGCGCCAACCCAGCTAACAAAGGAGCTGATATGTGCGATTGCACAGATCATAAGGATGAGATCCCTGCCTACGACGCGCAGGCCATTGAGTCCCGGTGGATGAAGGCCTGGGAAGACTCCGACCTCTTTGCCGTCGACACCGACGACAGTAAGCCCAAGAAGTACGTCCTCGAGATGTTCCCGTATCCGTCGGGCGACCTGCACATGGGCCACGCGCGCAACTACACCATCGGCGATGCCATGGCCCGTCAGGCCCGCATGCGCGGCTTTGACGTGCTGCACCCCATCGGCTTCGACGCCTTTGGCCTGCCCGCCGAGAACGCCGCCATCAAGCACAACACGCAGGCTGCCGCCTGGACGTATAAGAACATGGACCAGGCGCTCGCCACGATGAGGCGTATGGGCTTCTCCTACGATCTGGATCGTACCGTTAAGACCTGCAGCCCCGACTACTATCGCTGGGGTCAGTGGATCTTTGAAAAGATGTGGGAAAAGGGTCTGGTCTACCGCAAGAAGAACCCGGTCAACTGGTGCCCCACCTGCAAGACCGTTTTGGCCAACGAGCAGGTAACCGAGGGCAAGTGCTGGCGTTGCGGCACCGAGCCCGAGAAGCGTGACCTCGAGCAGTGGTACTACAAGATCACCGACTACTCCCAGGAGCTGCTCGATGACCTGGAGAAGCTCCCCGGCTGGCCCGAGCGCGTCAAGCAGATGCAGGCCAACTGGATCGGCCGCTCCGAGGGCGCCGAGGTTGACTTTACCCTGTGCGACGCCGATGGCGAGCCCATCGAGGGCGACGAGGGTAAGATCACCGTCTTCACCACGCGCGCCGACACGCTCTTTGGCGTTTCCTTCTTTGTCCTGGCTCCCGAGTACGCGCGCCTGCACGAGCTCGTCGAGGGCACTCAGTACGAGGAGGCCGTCACCAAGATCGTCGAGGACTCCAAGCATATCTCTGCCGTCGAGCGCGCCCAGGGTACCCTCGAGAAGCACGGCGCCTTTACGGGCCGCTACGTGGTAAACCCCGTCAACGGCGAGAAGATCCCCGTGTGGGTTGCCGACTATGTCGTTGCCGACTACGGCACCGGTGCCGTCATGGCCGTTCCCTGCGGCGACCAGCGCGACTTTGAGTTCGCCCGCAAGTACGACCTGCCGATCGTGCCGATCATCCTGGACGATGAGGATCGCGCTGCCGTCGAGGCTAGCGGCGAGACCATCGACACCTTCCATGCCGAGACCGTCGACTGGGATTGCGCCCACGCTGCCGAGGGCACGCTGGTCCAGTCGGGCAAGTACACCGGCATGCGCGGCGGCAAGCACTCTGAGGGCGAGGCTGCCATCGTGGCCGACCTCGAGGCCATGGGCTGCGGCCGTCGCAAGGTCGAGTTCCGTCTGCGCGACTGGCTCATCAGCCGTCAGCGTTATTGGGGCAACCCCATCCCGGCCATCCACTGCGAGCGCTGCGGCATCGTGCCCGTGCCCGAGGACCAGCTGCCGGTGACGCTGCCCGAGAACCTGGACCTGGGTGCCGGCGAGACCCTCGCCGAGTGCAAGGAGTTCTACGAGACCACCTGCCCGGTCTGCGGTCGCCCGGCCAAGCGCGAGACCGATACCATGGACACCTTCACCTGCTCCAGCTGGTATTACCTGCGCTATACCGACCCGCACAACACCGAGCTGCCCTTCTCCCGTGAGGCCGCCGATCGTTGGATGCCCGTCGATAACTACATCGGCGGCATCGAGCACGCCATTTTGCACCTGCTCTACAGTCGCTTCTTTACCAAGGCGCTGCGCGACCTGGGCCTGCTGAGCGTTGACGAACCCTTTACCAACCTGCTGTGCCAGGGCATGGTCAAGGACGAGAACGGCGACACCATGTCCAAGTCCAAGGGCAACGTCGTGCCCCCGAGTTCAGTCATTGAGCCCTACGGTGCCGACACCATGCGTCTGGCGATCCTGTTTATCGCCCCGCCCGAGAAGGACTTCGACTGGGATCCCAAGGCCGTCGAGGGCGCTAACCGCTTCATTAAGCGCGCCTGGCGTATCGTGTGGCAGCTCGTCCAGTCCGGCGACGCCAACGTGGCCTTTGACAAGTCCGCGCTCGACGAGGTCGCGATGAAGCTCTATCGCGAGCGTCACCGCACCATTGCCAAGTGCACCGAGGACTTTGACCGCGGCCAGTTCAACACCGCGATCTCGGCCGTCATGGAACTCGTCAATGCCGCGAGCGCCTACCTCAACGCTACTGAGGGCGCTTCCCGTGACAAGGCCCTGTGCTACGGCGTGGCCAAGGATATCGTGAGCGTCCTTGCCCCCATCTGCCCGTTCTGGGCCGATGAGCTGTGGCATGAGGCGCTCGGCTGTGAGGGCAACGCCTACACCGCCGCCTGGCCCGAGTTTGACCTGGCCGAGTCCATCGAGGACACGGTGCAGATCGTCGTACAGGTGCTCGGCAAGGTCCGTGGCCGCATCGACGTCGCCCGCGACGCCTCCAACGAGGAGATGCAGGCTGCCGCCGAGGCCGCCGTTGCCAAGTGGCTTGAGGGCAAGACGGTCGTCAAGGCCATCTGCGTGCCCGGCAAGCTGGTTAACCTGGTGGTCAAGTAAGCGCTGCGCGTATAGCTGACATCTAAAAGCGAGGGGCGATTCCGTAGGGAGTCGCCCCTCTTTTTGGTTAAGGACACTTGCGACAACACCCAATTATCCATTTCTTGTGGAGAACCTGTGCTCACGCTGACCTGCGGGTTTGTGTTGTGGTTGCACGTTTGTGCAGGTATTGGTATAGTTTGCTTGCAAATGAAGTTGTAATTGAAAGAAGTGGGGTTTCGGCCCCGCTTCTTTTTTGTATGGATGGAGGTGCCGCAATGGTCAAGACCAAGACCGAGCAGGCGATCATCGACGCGCTCGAAGCCGTCGCTCCCCAGCACGATGTCGACATCGTCGACGTCGAGCTCGTGGGTGCCACCAAGGCCCCCTGCGTGCGCGTGCGTATCGAGGGTGCCGAGGGTCAGAGCCTGTCGCTCAACGACGTCACGGCCAATACCAAGTGGGTCGACGACGCGATTGAGGAGCTCGACCCCATCTCTTCGAGCTATACGCTCGAGGTATCGAGCCCGGGCATGGCGCGCCCGCTGCGCCGTCCGCGCGACTTTGCCCGCTTTGTGGGCGAGGACTGCGAGCTCACCTCCACCGCCACCGAGGGCCGTCGCAAGTACGCCGGCAAGATTGCCGCCGCCACCGAGACGAACGTGACCCTCGAGCTCGAGGACGGCGAGTCCGTTACCCTCGATTTCTCTGATGTTAAAAAGTGTAAGTTGAAGCCCACCTACGACTTCAAGCCCGCGAAGGAAGGAAAGTAAGATGGCAGCATCCGACATGATGTCCGCCCTGATGGAGCTTTGCCAGGAGAAGCACATCGACCAGCTCTACCTGATCGACCGCCTGGAGCAGTCGCTCGCCAAGAGCTATGCCGAGATCCTGCATCTTGAGTGGGGCGCAAAGGTGACCATCGACCGCACCACCGGCAAGATCTACGTCTACCGCCTGGAGCCGATCGACGATTCCATGGACGAGGAGGGCAACTTCACCGAGTTCGAGGAGATCGACGTCACCCCCAAGAACACGAGCCGCATCGCTGCCCAGCATGCCAAGGCCGAGATCAACGCCATCGTGCGCAACTCCGCCCGCGAGCAGATCTACGAGGAGTTCTCCGGCCGTATCGGTGACCTCATCAGCGGTACCGTGCTGCAGTCCACCCCCGACTTCACGATCGTCAAGATTCGCGAGGGCGTCGAGGCCGAGCTTCCGCACTTCGATCAGCGCCGTTACGAGAACGAGCGCAACGAGCGTCCGATGGGCGAGCGCTACCTGCACAATCAGCACATCAAGGCCGTGATCATCGATGTTCGCGACCCCAACTCCAACCTGCAGCCGGTTCGCGGCGAGCACAGCCGTCCGCCGATTGTCATCTCCCGTACCCACCCCGAGCTCATGCGTCGTCTGTTTGAGCAGGAGGTGCCCGAGATCTATGAAGGCACCGTCCAGATCAAGTCGATCGCCCGCGAGCCTGGCCAGCGCTCCAAGGTCGCCGTCCACTCGCTCGACGATCGCCTGGATCCCGTTGGCGCCTGCGTCGGCCCCAAGGGCAGCCGTGTTCGCGCCGTCGTGGGCGAGCTCCGTGGCGAGCGCGTCGACGTTATCTTGTGGGATGCCGATCCGGCCGTCTACGTCGCCAACGCCCTGTCGCCTGCTAAGGTCACCCGCGTCCTCATCGACGAGGAGAAGGCCTACGCCGGCGTTATCGTGCCCGATGACCAGCTGTCCCTCGCCATCGGCAAGGAGGGCCAGAACGCCCGCCTCGCCGCGCGCCTGACCGGCTGGCACATCGACATCAAGTCCGAGACCCTTGCCGCCGACATCCTCAAGAACGTTCCCGTTCACGAGGAGCCCGCCGCCGACCTGATCGGTGACGAGGAGGACGAGGACGTCCGTCGCTGCGAGTTCGTGTCCGAGGACGGCATCCAGTGCCGCAACCAGGCCCGTCCCGGCTCCCGTTTCTGCGGTGTCCACGACACCGACGCCTTCGATGATGCGGAGGACCTGATCTAGCGCGCGGTCGCGCCGGGCAGGTCCCGGCGCATCTCCCACGCTCGTTCAGTCTCTAGGCACCCAAGGTGCCAGAAAGGGTAGGTGAAGTCATATGGCAAAAGTCCGTGTGTCCACCCTGGCCAAAGAGTTCGGCATGACCTCCAAGGAACTGATGGGTCATCTCGCCGAAATGAAGATTCCCGCTAAGTCCGCCTCCTCCGCCCTGGAGGACGCCTATGTCGCCATGGTCCGCAAGCAGCTCGCCTCGGTGATCGAGGCCCGCGCCCAGGAAGTCGAGGCCGCCAAGCAGGCCGAGGAGCAGGCTGCCGCTGCCGAGGAGGCAGCACGCGCTGCCGAGGCCGAGCGCGAGCGCATCGCCGCCGAGAAGGCACGCGAGGAGGAGCGCCGCCAGTTCGCCGCCGCCCAGGCTGCCGAGGAGGCCGCCCGCGCCGAGGCCGAGGCCAAGAAGAAGGCCGAGCAGGAGCGTCTTGCTCGCGAGAAGGAGGAGGCTGCCCGCGAGGCCCAGCGTCGCGCCGTTCCCGCTTCCGACTCCGGTTCGCGCTTCCGTTCGCTGCTCGACCAGATCGCCGCACAGGAGACCGTGCTCAAGGAGAAGAAGGACGCCGAGCAGAAGGCCAAGGCCGAGCGCGCTGCCGAGCGCGGCAACCGTCGTGGCGGCAACAACGACCGTCGCGGTGGCCGTCGTAACGATCGCAACGCCTCCGACAACAACTCCGAGCGCAACGCCTCCGAGAGCCGTCCCCACAGCCATCGCACCAATGCCATCAACAACGTCGCTGCCGGCATGGACTTCCCCAACCCCGACAAGCAGGGCAAGGGCAAGAAGCGCAAGGGCGGTCACAACAACGAAGAGGACCACTACAGCCGCATGGCTCGCGAGGCCGAGGAGTACAGCCGCGAGAAGGTGCTCGAGGAGGCTCGTGCCGCCGTCGAGGAGGCCTCTCGCGAGTCCACTGGTCGCCGCAAAAAGCGCAAGGAGAAGCGCGAGCGCGAGGCCGCAAAGGCTCAGGAAGAGCGCAAGATTGAGGAGGCGCTGGCCCAGGGCGTAAACCCCGAGGACCTCGACGCCATCAAGGTCTCCCAGGGCGTTACCGTCCAGGAGCTCGCCGAGGCGCTCGACGTTCCGGCCAACGACATCATCAAGCGCCTGTTCCTGCTGGGCACGCCGCTTACCATGACGCAGTCCATGTCCGACGACCTCGTCGAGCTCGTTGCCGACGACCTGGGCCGCCAGATCAAGATCATCACCCCCGAGGAGGAGAACACCTTCTCGTTCTACGACGATCCCGCCGACCTTAAGCCGCGTGCCCCGGTCGTCACCGTCATGGGCCACGTCGACCACGGCAAGACTTCGCTGCTCGACGCCATCCGTCACACCGGCGTCGCTGCCGGCGAGGCGGGCGGCATTACTCAGGCCATCGGCGCTTCGCAGGTCATGATCAATGACCGCAAGATTACCTTCATCGATACCCCCGGTCACGCCACCTTTACGGCCATGCGTGCCCGCGGCGCCAAGGTGACCGACATCGTCATTCTGATCGTGGCTGCCGACGACGGCGTCATGCCCCAGACCATCGAGTCGATCAACCACGCCAAGGCCGCCGGCGTCCCCATCGTCGTCGCCGTCAACAAGATCGATAAGCCGGGTGCCAACCCCGACCGCGTGCGCCAGGAGCTCACCGAGTACGGCATCATCCCCGAGGAGTGGGGCGGACAGAACATGTTCGTCAACATCTCCGCCAAGCAGAAGATCGGTATCGACGACCTGCTCGAGACCGTCCTGCTCCAGGCCGACGTGCTCGAACTCAAGGCCAACCCCGATACGTTCGCTTCGGGCAACGTCCTCGAGGCTAAGCTCGACAAGGGCCGCGGCTCGGTTGCCACGGTGCTCGTGACCCGCGGTACCCTGCACGTGGGCGATACGCTGGTCGCCGGCCTTACCTACGGCCGCGTCCGCGCCATGCTCGACCCCAAGGGCAACGCCGTCACCGAGGCCGGTCCCTCCGACGCCGTCGAGATCCTGGGCCTGCAGTCCGTCCCCAACGCCGGCGATGAGTTCCGCGTGTTCGAGGACGAGCGCGAGGCTCGCGCCCTGGCCGACGAGCGTTCGCTCAAGGCCCGCATCGAGGAGCAGAGCCGCGTGAAGCATGTGACGCTCGAGAACCTCTTCGAGACCATCGCCGACGCCGAGGTCAAGGAGCTCAACCTGATCATCAAGGCCGACGTCCAGGGTTCTATCGAGGCCCTTCAGGACTCCCTCGACAAGATGGACCAGTCCGAAGTGCGCATCAACACGATCCACTCCGCCGTTGGCGCCATCAACGAGACCGACGTCGTTCTGGCCGACGCCTCCAACGCCATCATCATCGGCTTTGGCGTCCGTCCCGACGGCAAGGCCCGCTCCGCCGCCGAGCGCGAGGGCGTCGAGATCCGTTGCTACGACGTCATCTACAAGTGCCTCGAGGACCTCGACGCAGCCCGTATCGGCATGCTCAAGCCCACCGAGGTCGAGGTTTCCACGGGTACCGCGACCGTTCTGGACACCTTCAAGGTGCCCAAGGTCGGTATCGCCGCCGGTGTCCGCGTCGAAGAGGGCGAGATCGCCGCGACCGATTCCGTGCGCCTGGTGCGCGACGGCATCGTGGTCTTCAACGGTAAAATCGCCTCGATGCGCCACTACAAGGATGAGGCCAAGAGCCTCAAGAGCGGCTCCGAGGGCGGTATTGGCCTGGAGAACTTCCAGGACATCAAGCCTGGCGACACCATTGAGGGCTACCGCATCGACCAGGTTGCCCGTACCGAGTAGGGGGTAGCGCTATGAAGCAAACGCAGGCAACCCGCCGTTTGGGCGAGCAGCTTCGCGAGAAGCTCGGTTATATCCTGCTCTTTGAGGTTTCCGATCCGCGTCTCGACCTGGTCACCCTGACCGCGGTCGAGGTCGCGGTGGACCGTTCGTTCGCGCGTGTGTACGTGTCGTGCGACGCGAGCCGCTACGACGAGGTCATGGAGGCGCTCGCCAGCGCCAAGGGCCGCATCCGTAGCCTGCTGGCCCGCTCGCTCGATTGGCGCGTCACGCCCGAGCTCGATTTTCGCATCGATCGCTCGACCGATGAGGCCGAGCGCATCACGCGTGCGCTGGAAAACGTTCCCGCCACGCTTGCGATCGAAAAGGACGAGGACGGCTATCCAATTGCGGATGCCGCCCAGGAGGCAGCTTTAGATGAGTAATTCCGCCGACCTCGCATCGTGCGAGTCTGCAGATATTCAGCGACGCATCCTTGAGCTCATCGAGGGTGCGTCCTCCATTGCGATTTCGGGACATACGTCTCCCGATGGCGACGCCCTGGGCTCCGTGCTAGGCCTGGGCCTCTCGCTTAGGAAGTTCTTTCCCAACAAGGACATTGCCCTGCTGCTGGCAGACGATGACCCGGTTCCGCGCATCTACCGTTTTATGGAGGGCGCCGACCGTCTGGTGCCGGCATCTGCGTATACCGGCAATCCGGACCTGTTCATCTCGGTGGACGTGCCGGTCGTCGAGCGTCTGAACAACTCCGCCGAGGTGCTTCGTCGCTCGTCGCATGTGGTGTGCTTCGATCACCATCCGGCGCGCGAGGAATTTGCCGAGCTGAGCCTGAGGTGCGTCGACGCCGCGGCCTGCGCCATGATCATCGACCGCTTTTTGGACAATTGTGGCATTGTGGCTCGCGATGGTGTTGCGACCTGCTTGTTATGCGGCCTGGTGACCGATACCGGTCGTTTTCAGTATCAAAACGCCGATGCCGCCGCGTTCCATGCAGCCTCGCGTCTGGTTGCCCACGGTGCCGATCCGGCGCGTGTGGCACTCGAGGTTTACCAGAGCATGCGCGTTGAGTTTTTGCACCTCAAGTCCATCGTTATGGGCCGTATCAAGACGGTGGCCCACGGGCGCGTCGCGTATAGCTACGCGTACCAGAGTGACCTTGAGGCCTGCGGTGTCACCTCGGATGAGTGCGACGGTCTGGTTGACGTGGTGCGCTCGGTGATGGGCGTCGAGGTCTGCCTGTTCCTGAAGGGCATTGAGGGCGATACCAAGGTGCGCGGCAACCTGCGCTCCAAGGGCGACCTCAACGTGTCCGAGATCGCTGCTGCCTTTGGCGGAGGCGGACATCCCGCTGCCGCCGGTTTCTCCAACAACGGAACGATTCTCGAGACGCTCACCGTGGCACTTCCCATGCTGGCCGAACTGGTAGGGGAGGATCCCGCTTCGGTGACCGTCGAGCTTTAACTTTTTGGATGGTACATGGCTCGTCGTACGCCTTCTCAACTGAATATGCTGCTCGCCGTCGATAAGCCGGTGGGCTGCACGTCCCACGATGTGGTTTCGAAATGCCGACGCGCCCTCCATGAGCGGCGCGTCGGCCATGCCGGCACGCTCGACCCCATGGCATCGGGTGTCATGGTGGTGGGTGTGGGCCAGGCCACCCGTCTGCTGGGCATGCTAACCCTCGATACCAAAAGCTATGTCGCCGACATTTCGTTTGGCGCCGAGACCAATACCGATGATGCGGAGGGCGAGGCGGTCCGCACGGTGGCTGTTGCCAACGAGCTCCGCTATCCTGCCTATGCCCGTGAGCGCTTGGCCGCTATGCTGGGTCCGCAGATGCAGGTGCCGCCGGCGTTTTCGGCTATCTCGGTCAATGGCGTTCGCGCCTACAAGTCTGCTCGCGAGGGCAATGCGGTGGACCTACCTCCGCGCCCCGTCGAGGTCTATGCCGCCGACCTGATCGCCGTGGGAGGCGAAGGTGATACGTGTGTGTGGACCGTGGCGTTCTCAGTGAGCAAGGGTACCTATATCCGTGCGCTCGCTCGCGATTTGGGCCGCGCCTGCGAGAGCGCCGCGCACATTTCCGCGCTGCGCCGCACGGCGTCCGGTGTTGTTTCCATTGGCGCTTGTCATGCGGTCGAGGAGCTTTCTCCCGAGTCCGCGGCTGGCTTTGCCCTGGATCCCATTGCGGCCCTGGGCGCCACGCGTGTTGACTTGCCGGGCAATCTTGCCGACGATCTGCTCTGCGGCCGACGCATTCCCGTTGAGCGTGCGCTTGCCGATTTCGATACCTCGAAGTCGCCTTTTGCGTTGGTGCTCGATGGGGGACTCAAGGCGCTAGCCCGCATTGAGAGTGGGCGCTTTGTCATGGAGCACGTGTTTCCGCAGGCAATCGGCGGTGTTCGATGATGTTGTCCGCTCGCGAGCTCGCGCGTATCTTTTTCGAGGGCGAGTCGGACGAGGCTCGCATCGTTGCTGCCGATACGTTTGATGAGTGCGAGCACTTGGGTGCCGCATCGATTGCCATCGGCGTGTTCGACGGCGTTCACCGTGGACACCAGGAGCTCATTGCGGCGCTTGTTGGCGATGCGCGCGCCCATGATTGCAAGGCGGTCGTGGTCACTTTCGATCCCGATCCGGACGTTGTGGTGAGTCCTTCGCCCGCTCAAAAATTGATGACGACGGCCGACCGTCTACATGCCTTGGCTCAGACCGGGGTCGATGCGGTGGTGGCCGTTCCCTTTACGCCTGAGGTTGCGGCACTCGACCATGTCGGTTTTCTCACACTGTTGTCACGCGTGGTCGACATTCGTTCGATTCGCGTTGGCAGCGATTTTAGGCTGGGTCGTGGCGGTGCTTCTGGTGTTGACGAGATGCGCACCTGGGGTGCCGAGCGCGGCGTTGACGTATACGGGCACGACCTGCTTTGCGAGGGCGGTGAGGCCATTTGCGCCACCCGCATTCGTCATGAGCTGGGACAGGGCCATGTGGAGCTTGCTGCTGAGTTGCTCGGCCGCCCGTATATGCTGCGTGGCGGTGTTATTCGTGGCCGTCACGAGGGTTCTGACATGGGCTTTCCCACGGCTAACCTGCAGGTTCCCGACGGCATTCAGGTGCCTGCCGATGGCGTGTATGAGGGCCTGGTGCTCGTTGATGACACCGTATGGCCTGCTGCCGTTAACGTCGGCCTGCCGCCGACGTATGCCGACGATGCCGCTTCATCGCATCTCGAGGCTAACTTAATTGGTTATACGGGCGACCTGTACGGCGCTTCCGTTTCGCTGGCGTTTACGCGCTGGCTGCGTCCCTCGCGTGTGTTCGATTCGCTGGATGAGTTGATTGCGACCGTCGAGGGTAATATCGAGGACATTCGTCACAACTTGGGTGAGCAGGGGGTGGGCATCCGTGATTAGCGATGAGGAAAAAGACCAGGTACGCGCTGCGTCCGACCTAGTTGCCATCGTGCAGGAAACGGTTGAGCTCAAGCCCCGCGGCCATGAGTTTTGGGGCTGCTGCCCCTTTCATGGCGAAAAGACTCCGTCCTTCCACATTATTCCCGCCACGCAGGTGTGGCATTGCTTTGGCTGCGGCGAGGGTGGCGACGTCTTCACCTATATCATGAAGCGCGAGAACCTGAGCTTTCCCGAGTCAATCCGTTATTTGGCCGATCGTGCAGGTATTGAGCTGCACGACACCGGAGATCGCCGCGAGCGCGGTACCAAGCGTGCCCGCATCTACGATCTGTGTGCCGAGACCGCCCAGTTCTACCACACCATGCTTATGCGCGGTAAGGATGGCCGTCCACGTGAGTACTTTGCCAGCCGCGGCATGGGTGGCGACGTCTGCCGCCGCTACTGCCTGGGCTTTGCGCCGGGTCGTAATATGCTGGTGGCTCATCTGTCGCAGGCGGGCTTTACTCCGCAGGAGATGATCGACGCCAACGTTGCCGTGAGTCGAGGGCGCGGGCAGCTTGCCGACCGCTTCTACGACCGCGTGATGTTCCCCATCTTTGACGAGCAGGGTCACAACATCGCCTTTGGCGGGCGCATCATGGGTGACGGCCAACCCAAGTACCTCAACACCGCCGAGACGAGCGTGTTCCATAAAAAGCGAAACCTCTATGGCTTTAACTGGGCCAAGGAGTTTATCGTCGCGCAGGATACGGCCATCGTGGTGGAGGGCTATACCGATTGCATCGCCTGCTGGGAGGCGGGGATCAAAAACGTTGTCGCCACACTGGGCACCGCGCTCACGGAGCATCACGTCAAGACGCTCACCCGCTTTGCCAAGCGTATCGTGTATATGTTCGATGGCGATGCCGCGGGCCAGAAGGCCGCCCGTCGCGCGATTCAATTTATCGAGCAGGATTCGATGGACCTGCGCTGCGTGGTGCTGCCCGACGGCAACGACCCCATGGAGTTCATCACGGCGCATGGTGGACAGGAGCTTCAGGCGCGCATCGACGCTGCCGAGCCGCTCATGGACTTTGTCTACCGTTCGCTGCAGGAGTCGAGTGACATCACCACGCCGGGCGGTCGTGCCAAGGCGCTGGAAGATGCGCTGACGCTTATCTATCCGCTGCGCGATAGCTATATGATCGATACGTACTTTATTCAGATTGCCGATCTGCTGGGTTTGGATCTGGAGGCGGTTCGCGTGAGTTCGGGTCGCGTGTTTCGCGATGTCGCCAAGCGCGAAGATGCGGAACGACGTCGTGAGCAGAACTATGAGCGCCAGCGGGCACAGGCTGAGCGCTCTGGTAGCGCGGGCGGTCGGACGTCTGGTTCGCAGGGGGCATCTCGCGGTGCTTGGGCATCGGGCGCGACGCCGCCTGTGTCCGCGCCGGTCGAAGAAGAGCCGTATGACTACGTCCCGCTCGATGCTTACGGCGCCGCGCCCGTGGAGGTCGTCGACGACCTGCCGCCGATCGACGCGCCTGATGGTATGGGTGCTGTACCTGCGACTGATGGTTCGGGTGCTCCGGCTGCGGCGGCGCCGATGGTTCTTACTGATCTTGAGCGTAAGTCCTTGGCAGGGGAGCGTGAGCTGCTGACCATGCTCACGAGCTACCCCGACCTGTTCCGCACGTATGCCGACCGCATCTGCTCTATCGAGTGGGTTGACCCACGTCACGAGTCCATCGCATGGGCCGTTCTGGCAACGCCGCCGGGAACCGATCCTGCAGCCTGCATGGATGCGGCGCGCTCGGTCTGTCCCGAGGCGGCAACGCTTGTGAGTGCCGGGCGCATCTCGGCGACGAGCAAGCACCCCACCGAGACGAACATCGTGTTTATGCTCGATACGCTCGAGCTCTACACCATCAAGCGCCGCATGCGTGCCGCACAGGCCAAGCTGCGCCAGGACCGTTCGCTCGACGATGAGGCCCGTCGCGCGCTGACCGTGCAGGCCGCGCAGGATTCGCAGCGTCAACGCGAACTGCAAAAGTCGATCGGCGGCGTGGCGGACCCGTTCCGTTTGATCGGTCTGGAGGCCGCAGACGCCGAATAGGCCTAGATGTTGTGGTCAACCAGCGTATTCTCGCCTATATCCTGTCCTCTTTTTGGGTATAGACGTCGATGTGTGTGCTAAAGTATTGAGTCCTGTGGACTATGAAGGGAGAATCTGTGCCAAAAAAGACTGAGAGCACGGGTACTGGGCTGGAATCCTACGTTGCAAAGCTCATGGGCAACGGCTCAAACAGGACTTCGGTAACCGAGGACGAGATTCAGGTCGCCCTGAAGGATATCGATGTTTCTGACGAGCAGCTCACCGCGGTGTATTCCGCGCTGCGCAACAGCGGCATCCAGATTATCTCCGCGAGCGGTAACGACGACGCCCCCATGGACGTCGACGATGACGATAACGATACCGATACCGACGATTTCGATGACGACGACGAGCACGATTCCGGCTCGCTTGACGATCACGAGCTCAAGATGGCCCGTCAGGCCGATGCCGAGATGGGTTCTTCCAAGAGCAAGAAGAAGCGCACCGTGCGCACGTCCCGTTCACGCTCCCGCGTGCGTGGCATCGATGCCTCCACGGTGATGCTGACCGGCGATCCGGTTCGTATGTACCTCAAGGAGATCGGCAAGGTCGACCTGCTGACCGCCTCCGAAGAGGTCGATCTGGCCATGAAGATCGAGGCCGGTCTTGAGGCCACCGAGAAGCTCGAGGCTGCCGATGCCGGTGAGCTCGAGCTCACGCGTGCCGAGATGCGTCGTCTTACGCGCATTGAGAACGTTGGCCTCGAAGCCAAGCAGGCGCTCATCAGCGCAAACCTGCGCCTGGTTGTCTCCATCGCCAAGCGCTATGTCGGCCGCGGCATGCTGTTCCTTGACCTGATCCAGGAGGGCAACCTCGGTCTGATTCGCGCCGTCGAGAAGTTCGACTACCAGAAGGGCTTCAAGTTCTCCACGTACGCCACGTGGTGGATCCGTCAGGCCATTACGCGCGCTATCGCCGACCAGGCC
The DNA here is from genome assembly GCA_019414625.1 of Collinsella sp. Lineage (GTDB taxonomy): Bacteria > Actinomycetota > Coriobacteriia > Coriobacteriales > Coriobacteriaceae > Collinsella. The sequence continues at coordinate 6,427 of DXLR01000011.1, read as the reverse complement.
CGTACCATCCGTATTCCCGTTCATATGGTCGAGACTATCAACAAGCTCGTCCGCGTGCAGCGCCAGCTCCTTCAGGATCTGGGTCGCGACCCGACCCCCGAGGAGATTGGTGCCGAGATGGACATGAGCGCCGACCGCGTCCGCGAGATCCAGAAGATCTCGCAGGAGCCCGTGTCGCTCGAGACCCCCATCGGCGAGGAAGAGGATTCCCAGCTGGGCGACTTCATCGAGGACTCCCAGGCTATCGTTCCGCCCGATGCTGCCAGCTTCTCCATGCTGCAGGAGCAGCTCACCCAGGTGCTCGACTCGCTTGCCGATCGTGAGCGCAAGGTTATCGAGCTGCGCTTTGGCCTTGTCGACGGGCATCCCCGCACGCTCGAGGAAGTCGGCCGCGAGTTTGGCGTCACGCGCGAGCGTATCCGCCAGATCGAGTCCAAGACCTTGGCCAAGCTCCGCCACCCGAGCCGCAGCAGCAAGCTCAAAGACTATATCGAAAGCTAGTCAAGCAAGAAGCGCCCTCAAGCACATCCGCTTGGGGGCGCTTTCATGTGGTCATTGGGGACGTCCCCAATGACTAGGTCGGAAAAAATCTCAAAAAAGTTCTTGCCCTAAGCTGATTCGTCCGTATAATAAACTTCGTTGCTTGAGAGCACGCACCTATTCCTCGGTAGCTCAATGGTAGAGCACGCGGCTGTTAACCGCGCTGTTGTAGGTTCGAGTCCTACCCGGGGAGCCAGAATTTCTCAGCCCATTCAGCTGGGCTTTTAAATTCCTCGGTAGCTCAATGGTAGAGCACGCGGCTGTTAACCGCGCTGTTGTAGGT
>DXLR01000011.1:0-5504 GCA_019414625.1 Collinsella sp. | reverse complement strand
TCGAGTCCTACCCGGGGAGCCAGGTTGTAAAACCCGTCGCTTATGCGGCGGGTTTTTTCATGCCGCGATCGCCTGGCGCGAACGTTGCCATATCAACATTTCGTGTCGAGGATGTAATCCCGCGACCCACCACCTCAACATGGCGCGGTCGTTGTAGAATATTGCAATGATTGCTCCCACGAGATGGTGCCGTGAGCACCAGATAAGGAGATTCTTGTGTCTGAGACCATTAACGGCAGCCTGAGCGTCTCGAACGACGTTATTGCCGATATTGCCGGTTATGCCGCGATGACGTGCTATGGCGTCGTCGGTATGGCTGAGCAGCTCCAGGGTGCCGAGAGCGTGCGCCTGCTTGCCGGTCAGCGCCTCCGCAAGGGCGTGCTTGTCTCCGCCGACGAGAACGGCCTTACGGTCGATCTTCACGTCGTGCTCGAGAACGGCGTCAACATGAAGTCCGTCTGCCACAATCTTTCGAGCTCCGTTGCCTTCACTCTGCAGGAGATCGCCCAGATCGATCCCGCCAGCCTTAAGATCGGCATTCACATCGACGCGCTCAAGAGCCGTCTGAACTAGCATCCGAAAACGGAGATTCAAATACCCATGATTGCAAAGACCATTCGCACCTGTTTTCCGATCGCTGCGGCTGCCGTTTCCGACAAGGCCGAGGAGATCAACAAGCTCAACGTCTTCCCCGTACCCGACGGCGACACCGGCACCAACATGTCCCTCACGCTCGCCTCGGTGACCAAGGAGCTCTCCGCCCTTCCCGCCGATGCCGACATGGAGGCCATCGCCGGCGCCATCACCCACGGCTCCTTGATGGGTGCCCGCGGCAATTCCGGCGTCATCACCTCGCAGATTCTGCGCGGCGTGGCCGAGGGCCTCGTCTCTGCCGATGAGCCCATTACGTCTGTCAACATCGCCTTCGCCTTCCGTCGCGCCGTCAAGGTCGCCTTCCAGGCCGTCCGCAAGCCCATCGAGGGCACGATCCTCACGGTGCTGCGCGATGTCTCGACCAAGGCCGACGAGTGCGAAAAGAAGAAGTTCTCGGCCGAGGACGCGCTCGATGCCATCGTCGTCGAGGCCTACCAGTCCGTCGCCCGCACGCCCGACCTGCTGCCCGTTCTGAAGGAGAACGGCGTGGTCGACTCCGGCGCCTTTGGCTTTGCCATCTTCCTGGAGAACTTTGTTGCCGCCGCGCTTGGCCGCAGCACCGTTGTCGAGGATTTCTCCGCCACGTTTGATTCTGCCGGCTCTGCCCGCGACGCGGCCCTCGGTCGCGTTGAGATCGAGGCCAACGACGACTGGGAGGGCTCGGAGTTCCGCTACTGCAACGAGTTCCTCTTTAAGGCCGACGCCCCGTTTGACGAGGACGAGTGCCTTAAGTTCCTGGGTTCCATGGGCGACTGCGAGCTGCTCGTGGGTGCCTACCCCGACTACAAGATCCACGTGCACTCCAACACGCCCAACCTGGTGCTCGAGCACATGCTGCAGCTTGGCCAGATCTACGAGGTCTTTATCCACAACATGGAGATGGAGGCCCACGACCGTACCGCCAAGATTCACGAGGACCAGGAAAAGGCCGCCGAGCCCGCCAAGGCGCTGGGCTTTGTCGCCGTTGCCGCTGGTTCGGGCGAGGCCGAGATCCTCAAGTCCCTCGGCGTTGACGTGATCGTCTCGGGTGGCCAGACCATGAACCCCTCGACTGCCGACCTGCTGGGCGCGGTGGACCAGGTCAACGCGACCTCGGTCATCATCCTGCCCAATAACGGCAACATCCGCATGGCTGCTGAGGCTGCCGCTTCTGCCTGCACCGACAAGAAGGTCGCCGTCGTTCCCACCAAGACTGTCCCGCAGGCGTTCTCCGCGCTGTTCGCGGTCCTGCCCGATTCCGAGCTCGAGGACGCCGTTGCCGCCATGGTCGACGCCATTAGTGAGGTTCGCGATGGCGAGGTCACCCGTGCCGTGCGCGATTCCAGCGCCTCTGACGGCTCTCCGATTCACTCCGGTGATGTCATGGGTATCATTGCCGGCTCCATCGACGTGGTCGGCTCCGATGTGAAGCAGGTCACGCTCGACTGCATCAACCGCATGCAGGAGGAAGAGGAGGGCGACGCGCTGACGATTCTGGCCGGTGAGGAGCTGTCCGACGAGGCCTTCCAGGAGATCGTCGACGCCATCGAGGAGGCTCAGCCCGATTTGGAGATCGACGCCCATCGTGGCGAGCAGCCGCTCTATCCCGTGATCTTCTCGATCGAGTAGGCTCTGCCCATGTCCGAGCTGTGCTCCGTGCCGCGCGTCTCGGAGCGCTTTGCCCAGAGCAATGCGCTCGACGAGGATATCGCGCGACTCAAATATGTTTCGGGTAAACGTGAGGAGGCCCTTCGCCGTCTGGGAATTCGGACGGTGGGGGACCTCCTTCTCCATATCCCTCATCGATACCTCGACTTTACCCGTTCGTGGTCCATCGAGATGGCGCCCATCGGTACCGTGTGCACTATCATCGCCATGGTCGACCGCATCGTCCAAAAGCAGCCGCGTCCGCGCATGCAGGTGACCGAGGTCTCACTCGTTGACGAGACGGGCGTGCTGCAGGTCGCCTTTTTCCGCCAGCCCTGGATTGCCCAGCAGCTTAAGCAGGGCGACCGCCTGGCCGTGATGGGCAAGGTTGAGTTTGCCTACGGTTTTAAGCAGATGGCCTCGCCGCACTTTGAAAAGCTCGAGGAAGGGCGTGCCGCAGGCACTATCCTGCCGGTCCATTACGTCAGTGATGGCGTGAGCCAGGCGTGGATGCGCCGCATCGTTAGCGGCGCGCTCGAGGTCGTCGGCAATCCCTTTGATCCCATTCCGGCACGCTTACGCGTTAAGCGTCGCCTGATGAGCAATGCCCGCGCGCTGCGCTCAATCCACTTTCCCTCGAGCATGGCTGAGCGCGACATCGCACGCCGGCGTCTTGCCTACGAGGAGTGTCTCTACCTGCAGCTGGCGCTGCGTCTGCGCAACGACGGCGGCCTGGTCGATCTGGTGCCCTATGCCCACACCGCGGGCGAGCACCTGGTCGCGCTCAAGCAAGCCCTGCCGTTTTCGCTGAGCGACGAGCAGGAGTCCGCGTTCCAAGACATCCTGTGCGATATGTGCGATGGCGGGCGCGTAATGAACCGTCTGCTGCTGGGCGATGTCGGTACCGGTAAGACCGCCGTTGCCGCCTGCGCGCTGGCTGTGGCTGCCGATAGCGGCACGCAGGCCTGCGTTATGGCGCCCACGGGCGTGCTGGCGCGCCAATATGCCGATAAGACCGGCCCTCTGCTCTCGCAGGCCGGCATGTCCTGGGCACTTCTGACGGGTGCCACGCCGGCCGCAGAGCGCGAGCGCATCCATGCGCAGCTGGAATCGGGCGAGCTTGACGTGCTCCTTGGCACCCATGCGGTGCTTTCGGATAACGTTGCGTTCAAGCATCTGTCGCTCGTGGTCATCGACGAGCAGCACCGCTTTGGTGTGGGCCAGCGCAACGCCCTGCGCGCGAAGGGCCCCGGTGCCGATCTGCTCGTTATGACGGCAACGCCCATCCCGCGTACGCTGGCGCTTTCGGTCTACGGCGATCTGGATACGAGCATCATCCGTCATCGGCCCGTCCCCGGCGCTGGCGTGTCGACACGCGTGCTCACCGAGTCGAGCCGTGACCTCGCCTATGGAGCCATCCGCGAGGCGCATGAAAAGGGTCAGCAAGCCTACGTGATTTGCCCGCTCGTGGAGCCGAGTGACTCGGCCGATGAGCTGGAAGACGTGCCCGGTATCGCCCGCGACGACGAGGGCCGCGTAACCGTCCCCGTGCCGCTGCACGATACGGCGACCGAGCTCGATCGCCTGCGTCTGGCGTTGCCGGGTCTTGCCATCGAGCGCCTTCACGGCCGTATGCCAGCGGGGGAGAAGGATCGGGTCATCGATGCCTTTAAGCGTGGCGAGATCGATGTGCTCGTCTCGACTACGGTGGTCGAGGTGGGCGTCGACGTGCCTAACGCCACCGTCATGGTCATCGAGAACGGCGAGCGCTTTGGTTTGGCGGCGCTGCACCAGCTGCGCGGTCGCGTGGGCCGTGGCAGCGTTTCGGGCACGTGCCTGGTCATGACGCACTCCAAGGGCAACGGCGGCGCGTCGGTGGCACAAGATCGCCTGCAATCGCTCGAAAAAACTTCGGATGGTTTTACACTTGCCCAGATGGACCTGCGTCTGCGTCACGAGGGCGAAATCCTGGGTTACCGTCAGCATGGTGGCGTGACCCTGCGTTTTGTGGACCTGGACGCCGATGAGGACCTTATCGAATGGGCCCATTTGGACGCCGTCGAGCTCTTGCGGTATGCTTGCAACCTTGACTCCGTGGCGACGCGCCCCCTGCGCGATGCGGTCGCCATGCGATATCGACACATTTTTAAGGAGGTCAGCGGAGGATGAGAATCATCGGCGGCGAATGGCGCGGTCGTAAGATCGAGGAGCCCCGTGGTCGCGATGTCACCCGCCCCACGACTGATCGCGTGCGCGAGGCGTGCGCATCTATGGTCATGTCGGCATTCGATTTCGATTTGGACGAGGTTCGTGTGCTGGACGCCTTTGGCGGCTCCGGGGCCCTGGGTATCGAGATGCTCTCTCATGGGGCCCGCTCGCTCACGACGTTCGAGATCGATCGGAATGCCGCGCGGCTCATTACCAAGAATATCGAGTCGCTCTGCCGTGACCGTACGCGTTGGTGCGTGGTCACGGGCGACATGCTGGCGAGTGCCTCGCGCGGTCGTGTACCGGGCGGCCCCTTTGATCTGGTCCTGCTCGACCCGCCCTATGCTTTTGGTGCCGAGCCGGTCGAGGAACTGCTGCAGAATCTGGCCCAGCAGGGTCTGCTTGCACCTGGCGCTTATGCCCTGTTTGAGCATGCCGCCGCCGATGCGGGCGCGCATCCGGCAGACTTTGAGACTGTACGTGAGAAGCGCTACGGCATTACCTCGGTCGACCTGCTTCGTTGGGCCGGCGATGACGATGGTGAGGGCGATAGCGCCGGCGCAGATGCCGACAACAACGATGCCACGACGTTTCAGGAGGATGCTCATGAATGACACCATCAACCGCGTGATCGTCCCGGGCACCTTCGATCCCATCACGTTTGGCCATATCGATGTGATCCGCCGCGCCCGTCGCATCTTTCCCAGCGTGATCGTCGCTGTTGCCGAGTCGCAGGGCAAAAACGGCGTGGGCACCACGTTTATGCTCGATGAGCGCGTGGCGCTGGCCCGCGAGGCGCTCGGCGATATCGACGGCGTCGAGGTCCTGCCCTTTACCGGCCTCTTGGTCGACTTCGCTCGCGAGCAGGGGGCGGGGGCCGTGGTCAAGGGCCTGCGCGCCATGACCGACTTTGAGTATGAGCTGCAGCAGGCCGACCTCAACTATCGCTTGGATAACGAGCTGGAGTCCATCTTTGTCATGAGTGCGCCGCAGTACGGCTATATCTCGAGCTCGGT
>DXLR01000109.1:0-30979 GCA_019414625.1 Collinsella sp. | reverse complement strand
TATGTGCGGCGTAGGCCGCTTATTAGCCCGTCCAAGAATTGGGGCGCAGTTCACGAAGTGCGCAGCGGGGGTTCTTTCATGTCCGAGGACGCGCTGGGAAGTTACCCCATGCGGCCAGCGGACAACTATGTAGCCTTGGACTAGAACATGCCCAAGAAACCATGCACAAACAGCGCGGCCACAATAGCACCGACAAACGGCGCGATGCCAGGAACAAGCAGGCCGTACTTCCAGTTGTTGTCGGCCTTGTTCTTAATCGGCAGAACCTGATAGGCCATGCGAGGACCAAGGTCACGAGCCTGGTTCATGGCGAAGCCGGTGATGCCGCCCATACCCATGCCAACAGCCCAAACGATCAGGCCGACGCAGATGGCGAGCATCAGAACGTTCTCGCCGGCGCGGTTAGCGGCAGCAAGGATGGCGCTGATGAACACGAAGGTGCAAATAGCCTCGCAGAAGAAGTTGCGGGCATAGTTCGTGCCCTCGGTGGTGGGGTTGGTCGAGAAGATGTTGCGCTGGGCAATGGGGTCGACGACGCCCTCGGAAGCCTTGAACTCATCGGCATACATAAGCCAAGCGACTACGGCGCCCACAAAGCCGCCGAGCATATCGGCAATCATGAAGGGGATGCAGCTGCTCCACGGCACCAGGCCGACGATGCACTGGGCAAGCACCATAGCCGGGTTCATGCACACGGCGCCACCAAAGACAAACAGGCAGACCGAGATGCCAAAAGACCAGGTGGTGATGGCAAACATATGGCCGGAGCCCTGATACTTGGTGCCCTTGAGCACGGTATCGCAGTGCACGCCCACGCCAAAGATGATCATGAGGGCCGTTGCGCCGAATTCGCAGAGGAGTTTGGTAAGCATAAAACCTTATCTTTCTTGTCGGTTATAAACGATTCGTTTGGGCCACGCACTAGTGCTGCGCGACGACAACGCCCAGGCCATCGGGAATAACGGCAACCTTGGCATCGGCACCCTTCATTTCAAAGGCGAGCTTGAGCGCCTCCTCGAGGGTGTTGACCGGCGTCATGTGCATATCCTTGATCATCTGGTGATCGCACAAGTCGGTGACCATGATCACAGGGTGATGTGCCAGGATGCGGGCAAAGATCTGACTCGTCCACTGGTCGGGCAGGGTCTCGTCCTTAGGACGGTCGATGCAGGCACGCTCAAACTCTGCCGGATCGTTGTCGGCGATGTTGTGATAGAAGCCCTCGCCACCGTGACCGTCGGCGCAACCGGCGACATCGATGATCACGCCGCCCTCGGGAAGTGTGGCCTCGGCAGCGCACATGCCCTTTACGGCCTGGTAGATGTTCTGGTCGAGCGGGTAGCCGCCGTTGGTGGTGATGGCAATCTCGCACTCGACGGGCTCAACGCCGGCAAGGCTCTTCACGAACTCGCAGCCGGCCTCGTGCGCCTTGTGGATGTCGCCGGCAAAGGAGCCGATGACCTCGTGCTTGCCGTTGAGCACCACGTTAAGCACAAAGGCAAGGTGAGCCATCTCGGCGGCAGCAAACATGTCCTCGCTCACGTGATTGTGGCACAGGTTGCCGGCACGCGAGTGGGAATCATTCACAAACTGACCGTTGTGGTTGTACATGATGGTCTTGTAGCTGGCGATGCCAGGCAGGACAGACTTGCGGCTGCCAGAGAAACCGGCAAAGAAGTGCGGCTCAATAAAGCCCTCGGCAAGCAGCAGATCGCAATCGGCGGCAATCTTGTTGATGATGCACTCGCCACCAGAAGGCAGGGTGCCGATCTTTTTCATCATGCTGTCGTCAGTCGCGACGTGCATAACGATTTCTTCGTTGGCAACGATCTCCTCGCCGTACTTGTTGACGAGCTCCTCGTGCGTCGACGGACGATGCATACCCGTAGCAACCAGAATGCGAACGCGCGCCTCAGGCGCAGCGGAGTGGATGTGATGCAGCAGAATAGGCATCGTCACACGCGAGGGAACGGGACGCGTATGATCTGAGCTAATGATGACAATATCCTTCTTGCCAGCACAAAGCTCCTCGAGCGAAGGCGAGCCGTAAGGGTTGGAAAGCGACTCCTCCACCAGCTCTTCCTGCGATTTCGTGGTCTTAAACTCGTTTTGATGACCTTCCATCACACCCGCGAAGTTCTTATCCTCGAGCTCCAGATGCAACGTCTTGTGGTCAAATGGTAGTTCACATTCAAACAATGACGAGCGCCCTCTTCCTTTCAACTGACACACTAGATTAACCGTTGGAAGGATACGCCGCTCACCGAAAAACACCACCGTCCACCGACTCATTAACACAACGTTCATATTTGACCCACAACAAAATGGCCGCGATCCCAAACGGGACCGCGGCCGCTACAGTCGTAAGGCGAGAAGCACCACATGCATCTCAATCCCGATCGATAAGGCGCGCGGCGCGAAGCGCCAAACGCGCCGCCGGGACAGACCCCATCCAAAACGCGCGGAGCGCACCATTATTCCCCCAGCCAGTAATCCGCCGAAGACCGGACATCGCAGGGCCCGCCATCAGTTTACTTTTAGGCACACTCCGCAGGACGCAAGAAGCCCTCGCCGCACGAAGTGCGCAGCGAGGGCTTCTTGCATGTCCGAGGACGTGCCTAAAAGTAAACTGATGGCGGGCCCGGACGACTACAGGGCTATCGATTACCCCGTGTTCTGCAAACCTGCCGAGACGCCGGTCACAGTCGAAAGAATCAGGCTCATGTACTCGGCCTTCTTCTCCTCGGCCATCTCGTCCTGGTTCATACGCACCTCGCGAAGGGCGCGGACCTGGGCGATGGACAGGGCGTCGACGTAGGGGTTACGCACGCGAACGGCGCAGCCGAGCACGCGACGACGCTGCAGCGGCCATTCATCACCGACGATGGCAAGGACCCACTTACGGGTGAGCTGCATCTCGGTAAAGACCTTCTTGGACAGATCATCGCGGTCGCCCAGATGCAGATACATCTTGGCGATGCGCTGATCGGTCTTAGCAATCGACATCTCGATGTTGTCGATAAAGGTGCGGAAGAACGGCCACTCCTGGTAGGCAGCCTTGAGCTGGTCAAGATCGCCAAGCTGCTCGCAGGCGGTGCCCAGACCGTACCAAGCGGCCAGGTTAATGCGCGCCTGGCTCCAGCTGAAGATCCACGGGATGGTACGCAGGTCATCGAGCGACTTGGCGCCCAGACCGCGCTTGGCGGGACGCGAGCCGATCGGCAGCAGACCGACCTCGGTCAGCGGCGTCACGGTCGAGAACCACGGTGTAAAGTCCTCGGTGTTCAGCAGGTCCAGATAGCGTTCGTGGCTTGCAGTGTTGAGCTTCTCGGCCATATCCCAGAACTTCTGCGTGGTCTCGGTGTTGGTCTTCTCGACACTCGGGGCCGACTGCAAAAGCGTTGCGGCGGCAACGGACTCAACATGGCGCTGAGCCAGCGTGCGGTTGCCGTAACGGGCAAAGATGACTTCGCCCTGCTCGGTAAGCTTAAAGAAGCAGTTGACCGAACCCTTGGGCTGCGCCAGCACGGCCTTGTTGGCCGGGCCGCCGCCACGGCCCACGGCACCGCCGCGACCGTGCATGAGCACCAGGTCGATATCGTTCTTCTCTGCCCACTTGGCGATGCGCTCCTGCGCGGAGTGCAGCGCGAGCATGGCCGTGGTAGGACCGGCATCCTTGGAAGAGTCGGAATAGCCCAGCATGACCTCCATGCGGCGGTTGGTCTGGGCAAGGCGCTTTTGCACCACGGGCAGCGTAAGCATCTGATCGAGCACGTCGACGCAGCCCTCGAGGTCCTCGAGCTGCTCGAACAACGGGATCACGTCGAGCTCGGGGACATCCTCCTCGTGTGCAAAGGACAGGTGCGCCAGCTCAAAGACGTCGGCCACATGCTGAGCGCTCTTGGTAAACGAGATGATGTAGCGGTGCGCCATCTTCTTGCCGTAGCGCTTTTGGATGGAGCCGATAGCGCGGAAGGTATCGATGACCTCGCGCGTCATGGGCTGCAGGTCGCCATGGATACCGTTCTCGTGGATATCCTTAAGGGCGCGGGCATGCACCACGGAGTGCTGACGGAACTCCATCTCGACCATATGGAAGCCGAAGGACTCGACCTGCCAGATGATGGTTTGGACCGGGCCGTAGGCAGCACGGACGGCACCGCAGGCGGCCAGCGAACGCTGGACGACGCGCAGGTCATCCAGGAACTCGTCGGCGCTGTGGTACATGGTGTCGGTGATACGACGGACGGTGGCGTTCAGGCGGTCGGCCATGACGAGCATGACGGCGCGATGCGGCTCGTGCTCGGAGATCAGCTCGGCGCGGGCCGTGTAACGAGGGCTCATCTCGACCTGATGGTTCCACAGGTTAATGAGCTCGGCCGACGGCTTGCTGTAGGTAGCCTCGAGCGTGAGGTTGCGGCCGATGTGGCGGCACTTGTCCTCGAGCTTGAGCACCATGTGCGTAAAGTACTTGGCGGCGACCTCACGGCTCACCTTGGCGGTGACGTTGGGGTTACCGTCGCGGTCGGAACCGATCCAGCTGCCGGGATGGAAGAACGCCGGGCACAGCGGCGGCACAGTACCGGCCTTGTCGCCCAGCACCCAATCGTCAAAACGACGATAGATAACGGGGATAACGTCGAACAGCGTGTTATCGAAGATGTCGATGATGGTATCGGCTTCCTCGACCGGCGTGGGCTTCTTGAGCGCGATGGGACTCGTACGCACCAGGGCGTCGATCTCCTGCAGCATATGGCGCTCGTTCTCCACCAGGTCGGAGCCGCCCAGACGCGGACGCTCCTCCAGCAGGTTGGAGATACGGCGGATCTTGCCCTCGACGGCCTTACGACGGGCCTCGGTGGGATGTGCGGTAAAGACAGGGTGGAACTCGAGCTTGTCGAGCAGCTCGTTGGCACCCTCGACACCCAGCTCATTCACCAGCTGGTGATAGGCAACGGTAAGCTCGTTGGCAGGATCGACCTCGGTATCGGTCGACGCACCGGCCTCGCGCTCGCGCAGCTGCGCCACACGGTAGTTCTCCTCCGACAGGTTTGCCAGATGGAAAAAGCTCGTAAAGGCGCGAACGATGACCTGCTGCTTATCGAGCGGCAGGCTGTCGATCAAATCGACGACCTCACGAAATGCCACGGCAGTGGGCTCGTCGGCGGTGGGCACGCCCTGCTCGTCGACGGCTTCGTCGGCAGCGCAGGTACCGGGGTTGCCGGCATTGACCACAATCTCGGCTGTCAAAATCTTGTCGCACAGGTCCGCGATCTCGGGATCATACTCGCTAAGCACACGGCGCTCCAGGCGCAAGAACAGCGCCAGATTGTCGCGCAGCTCCTCGGGGATCTCGATCTCGGCGAGACGCTCCCTGGACTCGGCATTCGAGCCGATTCGGTTAACGAGGCGGTTGACCACGGCAGCGACGCGCGCCGCGGCTTCGGGTACAGACTGGTTGCTTAGGTTCTCAGCCACGTTTCCTCCCATTCCTCCTTCTATGCACGTAACATGCGGTATTCATTATAGGCGCTTGAGAAATACTTTCGACACTGATTGCGCTTTACCACACAAAAGTATTTTCTGCATTGCAAGGGTTTTTGCCCCAAATGGTCGTATTTCTCGGTGGGCGGCATATGCAAGCGAGGGCATTCCGCATAAATGCGAAACACCCCCGTAACAATAGCTCGTCGCGAGCGGGACATGTTAGCGGGTCCGCAGCTCAAAAATCATACGCTACAGACGCTCGCGAACCGCCTCGACGACGTTGGCCAGATCGACGAGAACCTCGTCATGGCTCTGCATGTCGCGCACCTTGACCTTGCCGGCGGCAAGCTCGTCGCCGCCCAGGACCAGGATGAGCTTGGCGCCTACCTTATCGGCCTGCTTAAACTGGGCCTTGAGCGAACGGCCCTGATAGTCGGCCTCGGTCACAATCCCTGCGGCGCGAAGCTGCTGCGTAATGGTAAAGACGTTCTGACGCAGCTCCTTGCCGGCATTGGCGACGTAGACGCACGGGACCTCCTCGGCACCCAGGTCGCTGCCAAAGGCCTGCAGGGCCAGCAGGGCGCGCTCAAAACCGACGGCGAAGCCGACGCCTGCCGTGGGCTTGCCGCCCTCGAGCTCGACGAGGCCATCGTAGCGGCCGCCGCCGCCGATGGAGCCGACACCGGCACCGGGAGCCTCGACCTCAAAGACGGTACGGGTGTAGTAGTCCAGGCCGCGCACCAAGGTGGGATCCTCGACATACTCGATACCGGCGGCATCCAGATAGCGCTTGACTTGCTCGTAGTGCTCGCGGCACTCATCGCACAGGTTGTCGCCCATCAGCGGGGCGTCGGCCATGATCTCGCGGCAGTGGTCGTTCTTGCAGTCAAAGGCACGCAGCGGGTTGAGCTCGGCGCGCTCGCGGCACTCATCGCACATCTCGTCTGCGTGATCGAGGATAAACTGCTTGACCTGCTCGCGATAGGCCGGACGGCATTGGGCATCGCCCATCGAGTTAATGAGCAGACGGAGCTTGGACAGGTCGAAGCCCAGGCGCTTGTAGAACTCCATAAGCATGATGATGCACTCGGCGTCGGCAGCCGGATCGGGAGCGCCGAGCCACTCGATGCCCACCTGGTGGAACTGGCGCAGGCGGCCCTTCTGGGGACGCTCGCCGCGGAACATGGCCTCGGCGTAGTACGCCTTAAACGGCGTGGAGCCCTGGGGCACCAGATTGTTCTCGACGACAGCGCGCACCACGCCGGCCGTGCCCTCGGGGCGAAGCGCCAGGCGCTGCTTGGGCTTGAGTTTGGTGTCGGTGCCCTCGGTAAAGACGCGCTCCAGGTTGGCACCGCTGAACACGCGGAACATTTCCTTGCGCACGACGTCGGTCGACTGGCCGATACCGTGGACAAACACGTCCACCTGCTCGATCGCGGGCGTCTCGATGGGTTTAAAACCAAACGGCTCGAACACGCCGGCCGCAATCTGCTGCATCTTTTGCCAGGCGCGCATCTCGGCGCCGATAAGGTCGCGGGTTCCCTCCGCCTTCTGTGCCTGCATGGGCAAACACCTTTCTTTTGTATCGCGTCATAGGTAACGGTCATTATACGGCACAAATACAAACAGCGGCGGCGCGTCTGACCGAACGAGGGTATGGGGACTCGTTCGGCCAGACGCGCCGCCGCGGACGAAGCGGACAAGCGGCGATGCGCTTTGGCCTACCTACTCCCCCGCCACGCTCGCGCGCAGCTTGGCGGCGATGGGCTCGGATGCCAGCAGGAACACGAGCATGACCACAGAGCACGCCAGGCACACGATCCAGGTGCTCGCAAAGGAGCCCGAGACGGCAAAGAGCACATAGACCTGCCAAAGCTCACCCACAAAGCTCATGCCCGCGAGCACCGCCGAGGTGGCGATAACGGTTAGGGAGCCCAAAACGCGACCGCTTACTTTATCGGCAACATGGCCAATGACAAGCGATCCGATAACGCTCACCACGGTAGAGATCGCATTGGAGACGTTGTACTGCGCAAGGGAAATACCCAGGTCGCTGACGATCAGCGGCTGGAACAGGCTCATGCAATTGACAAAAATCGTGTAACACGTGGCCATGATCACGAAGCCGGAGGCCACCACGAGCCAGCCGGGGAAGAACTTACGCTGCTGGGGCATACTGCTCCTTATTTAACAAACGAATAGCCGGCGCCGGGCGCCGGTAGTGCCCAAGATTGCCTTGAAAGACAAGGGCATAGGCCTTACGGCCATGCCCGCAGGCTTGAAAGGCAAGGTTGGGTGCTACCGGTGGTCGGCGATATAGCCCAAAGCGACGGCGGTATAGGCCGCGGCACCGAGCGGCAGCTCGGCATCGTTAAAACGTGCCTTGGGATGGTGCTGGGCAAAGTGTTCGTCCGTGTCGGTTACGGCCGCGCCCACGGTAAAGTACGCACTCGGAATCTCGCTCGAGATAAGCGCGAAGTCCTCACTCGCCATGGCATGGAAAAGCGGCAAGAAAGCCGCCTTGGGCAGCACTGCGCCCACGTAGCCAAGCGACGCCTGAGTCATGTCGTCATCGAGTACGAGCGGGGGAACATCCGAGAGTGTCTCGAGGGTCGCCGGCGTGCGATAGGTCGCCGCGACACCATTGGCAACCTCGGAGATACGCTCCTTGAGGTGCTCCATGAGCTCAACGTCAAAGCCGCGCAGCGTGCCTTCGAGCACGCAGGTATCTGGGATGACGTTGGCCGCTTGGCCACCGGCAAACTTACCCACGGTCAGTGCGACCTCCTTGGCCGCCGGCACTTCGCGAGCGATAAGCTCCTGGAGCGCCAGATGCACATGCACGCCGGCCGTGATGGGGTCGATGCAAATCTCGGGGCTCGAGCCATGGCCGCCCTTGCCCTGAAGCGTGATACGAAAACCGTACACGCCCGAGAGCGCCGGGCTGCCGTAGAGCACCAGGCCGAGCGGCGACTGGCTATTGACATGCATGGCAAAGGCGACCTGAGGACGCGGGTTCTGCAGCAGACCGTCGGCGATGGCGGCGCGGGCACCCTCAAAGGTTTCCTCGCCCGGCTGGAACAGCAACTTAACCGTAGCGTTGGCATCAACAAGCTCTGCCTCGCGCGCTTTGAGCATACGAGCCGCACCAAGCAGCGCCGTCGCGTGCATATCGTGACCGCAAGCGTGCATGCAGCCGTTGGTGGATGCAAAGGGCTCGCCGGATTCCTCGGCAACGGGCAGGGCGTCCATGTCGCCACGCAGCATGATGACCGTACCGGCCTGCTCATTCGTGCAG
This sequence comes from Collinsella sp., assembly GCA_019414625.1. Taxonomy (GTDB): domain Bacteria; phylum Actinomycetota; class Coriobacteriia; order Coriobacteriales; family Coriobacteriaceae; genus Collinsella. Next base: position 22,194 of record DXLR01000109.1, on the reverse strand, counting down.
ATGCCATTGCCTTGGGCCGCGGCGGCACCGGCGCCGACAAGGCCCACAACGCAGGAACCATCGACGAGCGTAGCAAATGGGATGTCCATCTCGGTCAGGCGCGCTTGGATATACGTAGAGGTCTGCGGGAGGCTATTACCCAGCTCGGGCATCTGATGTAAATCGTGTCGCCACGCAGCGAGCTCGTCTGCAAAAGCCTGAGCTTCTGCAACAAGACCGTCACCGATAGCGGTCTGCGCCGCCGCGGTGGCCTTGGGCGCTGATTGCGGTTGAAGATCGGACAGTGCTGGTGCCATAGATGCCCTCCAGTAACGTTTTTGCAGCAAGCACTTTGATAGCGTAAAGTGCAAGGTACTACTTTAAGGGCGACGCATAAAAAATGCCGCCCCGGGAGGCGGCGCAACAAATTGTTTACAATTGCGGACGCGGCTTTCGACGCAACAAATCGAAATGCGTCTCGCTCAAGATAATCGAAAGAAAGATGAGCGCGAAGCCGGCGAGCAGGCGCGAGGTGAGCGCCTCCCCCATCAGCAGCACCGAAAACAACACGCCCGATGGCGACTCCATCGAAAGCAGCAGTGAGCCCGTTGAGGCCGGGACATGCGCCAGGCCGACGTTTTGGATGAGCAGAGCCACACACGTACAGCCCACCGATAGAAACGCCATCACACCGATAAAGCTCGGCGTCCACACGGACAGCGGCGCTTGGGTCTCGAATAACAGCGACGAGATCAGGCTCAGCACGCCGTTGCCCACAAACATCCAAAACGTGATGACGTTGATGTCCATCTTGCGGCCATACTTGGCGGTCACCGCCATCTGGATGGCAAAGAAGACCGCACCGCCCAGTGTGATGACATCGCCGACATTGAACTCGACGCTATCGAGCGCCACCAGACCAATGCCCGCCAGGCACAGCAACGCGGCGCCCAAGTTGTAACGGGTAAGCTTTTCGCCGCTTAGGACGTAGCTCGCAAACGGCACGAGGATGCAATAGGTACCCGTCAAAAATGCACTCTTGCCCGCCGTGGTCTGTGCCAGGCCAATCGTCTGCAAACCGTACGCGCCCCACATAAGTGCGCCCATACCAAGTCCGACGATAAGGTTGCGGGCATTAAAGTGCGCGATGATGCGTTTGTGGAAGATGGCGAACATAACCAGCGAAGCCGGAAGAAAACGAATATAGAGCAGTTCGAACACCGGAATGGTGTCGAGCGCATCTTTCATGGTGGTAAAGGAATAGCCCCAGACGACCGCCACCGATAGCAGCAAGACCTTCCAGAAGAACGGGGAACGCGCGCCGGCGCCGCGGGAGGTGCCGCCGGCGCCCAGGTCCTCCCGCGCGACAGGGCTATCGGGCATGTTTTCGATTTCGTTGGCAGCGTATTGGGCCATGGAACATCCTCACACTCAATCTTGGCGTGGTGTCCGCACGCGTATGGCTGCGTGCCGCCTCATGGTCAAATAAAAACGGGGCGCACCGGACCCCCGGCACGCCCCGCTACTGTAGCAACAACCGGCGTTGCATCGCAATCCAGCCCACTAAAGCGTTTTGTTCCGCCGTTCTACCGAACGGCGGACCGGCCGACGCTGCGCGAGCCGCATTCACGCCAATCTGACGTTCAATTTCAAGGGCGCGACCAGAAGGTCAGCGCCCTTTCATTTCACGTCACCTTGGCGCAAATGCGGCTCGCTCGCTGGCATTAGTGCTACATCAGCGTTAACGTTGCCGCACTAAATTAGCTTTGTCGACTCCAGCTTTTCGATGATCCAGTCGTTGGCTTTGATGACCGGACGGCGGAAGACGACGCCCAGGGCCAGCGACGGAATCAGATAGCTCGCCAGAATACCCAGCTCAACCCAGTACTCCATATGGTAGGCGCCTGCCATGGCAGCATGCATGGCGTTGATGCCGTGAGTGAACGGCAGGAACGGATAGATCGCCTGGAACACAGGACCGGTCATCTCGATGGGGAACGTGCCGCCCGAACCGCCGACCTGCATGACCAGCAGCACAACGGCCAAAGCCTTGCCGATATCGCCAAACGAAACCGTAAGCGTGTAGACGATATTGGAGAACACGAGACTCGCGACCCAGCCCGCCAGCACAAACTGCAGCGGGTTGTCGCACTGGATGCCAAAGAACAGGATGTCGCCCGCGCACACGAGCGTTGCCTGCAGCAGAGCCAAACCGCCAAAGAACAAGTAACGACCCAGGTAGATCTCGTGTAGGCGTACGGGGATGAGCTCGTTGATAAGCTCATCGTCAACCGACACCTTCATCATGGCCGCCAGCACGATCGAGCCGACCCAGAGCGACAGAATCGTGTAGAACGGCGCCATGGCCGAACCGTAGTTGCGGATCGGATAGACCGGCTTGCGATCGAGCGCGACGGGGCCGGAAAGCGACACGGCCAGACCCTCGGGATCATTGCCGATCATCGTCTTGATCGTAGCGAGGTCATCCGACATCAAGGCGCCGTCGAGCTCGTCCTTAAACGCACTGATCTTGTCCGACGCCTCGCCCAGCTGATCAGAAGCCTTGTTGACCAGCTTTGCAGCTTTGGAGAGGCCCTTTGCCAGCGAACCGGATGCGTCGGTCAGGCCAGCAACAGCACTATCCAGATCGTTCGAAATACCGTTCAGCGAATCCAAAACGCCCGAGATGGTCTTCTTGAGCTCCTTTGCCTTGGCCGAAAACGTAGAGTCGTAGTCAGTCTTGGCGCCCGAGATACCAGCCTTGGCATCCGCGATTGCCTGATCGACCTCGGCACGCGACTTATTAACCTCTGCCATGCTGTCAGAGAGAGACTTCGCGGTGGCCGTCAAGTCCTTGGCGTTGTTGCGATACTCCACAGCAATCCTGCTCAGCGATGTTGCCACAGACTTGAGGCTGTCCTGGAGTTTTTCGTCAGTCACCTGATCGGCAAAGCCGCGGAGCTGGTCGGCCGTGGCGTCGATATCGTCGGCACGCGTGTTGAGCGCCGCCGCGGCATCGTTGAGCTGGGACACTGTAAGGTCGACATGTTGATTCGCGGCATCAAATGCCTTCGCAAGCTCGGCGGACACGTTGTCAAACGAGCCCGCGCTTCCGTCAATCGCGGCATTGATGGCGTCGTTGGCGTCCTTCAGCGCTTCCTTGGAATCGCTAATACCGCTTTTGACATGCTCCATCAGCTGCTTCGTTGACTCATCGACCGTGCCCGTCTGCTTGAGCATGCCGCTCGCCGACGTCAGCGAATCGGACGTGGAGCTCAAAATGCCCGCCAGCGACGAAGCATTTGCCCGAACGTCTCGCAGGTCCTCAATCGAATCGCCGAGCGTCGAGGACAGGTTGGCGATAAAGTTACCCACCTGGTCGGTGCTCATGTAATCGAGCAGGCTGGACACCGTCTTAAGACCGATCGTCGTAATGGTCTCGGTAAAAGTTTTGTTAACCTGGCTCTGGACGGCGCTCGAACCCTTCTCGGTCACGATCTGCGCAATGGCGTTGGCCTTCTGATTCTCGTAGAACTCGATATCGGCATGCTTCACGTCGGTCGAGAAAAGCGTCATCATGTCAGCGCTAAACGTTTTGGGGATAACGACGGCAGCATAGTACGCGCCCGACTTAACGCCCTCGATAGCCTTTTCGCGATTGTTGAGCACAACCCAATCGAAGCTCTCGTTGCCGCGTAGGGTGGCGGTCACGTTTTCGCCCACGTTAACCTCGACGGGGATCAAATCGCTCTCGTAACCCTCATCGGTGTTGACCACGGCGATCTTAAGATTGCCGGTGTTGCCGTACGGATCCCAGCTGCCGGCGATGTTAAACCACGCGTACAGACACGGTACGATAATGAGGCCCATCACGACAACCAAGCCGATCACGGAGCGAGACACGTTTTGGACATCGCGCTTAAACAGATGCAGGATGTTCTTCATTTATGCCTCACCTCCTTTGGAGTGCTTGCCAAGCGCGGTGGTATCTCCATCATTTGTGGCTGTGCTGTCGCTGCCCTGAGATTTATGGTGCGAGCCGATATGCGGCAAGCGGCCCGTGGACTGATCGCCGCCCTTGGCACCACGCTCGCTGGCGTTGAGGCCAAACATGTGGCGGGCGGCAGGAATGGCGGCCGTGTGTTCGCGCATCTCGCGACGCAGGTCCTCATCCGAAAGCGCCGAGATGCGCATCTGGGTATTGAGGCTCGCTCGGATATATTCGATATTGATAAGCCAGCCGCAGATGGCAATAACCGAGATGATCCAAATGACAAGCAGGATGATCTTGCCGTTATTGTCGATATCGAGAACCGTCGACAGGACAAAGAGCAGGACCTGAACGCCCACCACGGCGGCAAAACCGCCCTTGATGTAGTACGGGTAGCGATGTTCAAAGGCGACCGCATGATCGAGCAGTTCGCGACGGTACGAATCGGAATCGAGCATGACGCGCATGGCCGTGCGCAGCGAGTAGCGCTGGCGCGGCAGGTCGTTGGACTCGCAAATCATCATACCGGTCGTGGAGAGCTGTTTATCAAAGAGCAGGTTAAGGTTGAGCAGCAGCGGACGCAGCTGCAGGCCGATAAAGAGCGCCACGATCAAGAACACGCCCAGAATGCACAGGTTAAACAGGTAGTTGAACGAATACATGCCGCCGACCGTCTCGCGCAGCAGATTGATGCCGTAGGTAAAGGGCAGCAGCGGGTGCAGCCACTGGAAGAAGCCGGGCATCATCTCGATGGGGTACATGCCCGACGAACCCGGGATCTGCACGATGACGAGAATGACGCCGATAGCCTTGCCGATATGCTTAAACGTGGTGGACAGCGCATAGATGATATTGACGTAGGTGAACGAAATGGCGATGCCGCCCAGCACGAACAGCAGCGGGCTGACGCACTGCACGCCAATCACCAGATCGCCTACCGTAACGATGATGGCCTGCAACGCGCCCAGGATCACCATGAGCAACCAGCGGCCAAAGTAGCCTTGGCGCGCCGTAAAGCTGCCAACACCTTCACGGTCGACCTCGAGCTTGTAAATGGCGATGAGCACATAGCCGCCCACCCAAAGCGCCAGATTGGTGTAGAAGGGAGCGATGCCCGAGCCAAAGCTCTTGACCGGATAGATTGACTTGGACGTCAACTCAACCGGAGACGCCATGAAATCTGCCACGTCATTGACATCGACGCCCATCAGATCGGCCAGCTCGCCCATGGACTCGGAGGTCTGCAGCGCCGCGATGTCATTGGCGGCGGTTGCAAGCTTGTCCTGGACCTTGGCAAGCGAGGAATCGGTCTGGGACAGCGTGGTCTTGGCCTGGCCGAGCGTAGCGCTAAGCTGCGCCAACGTGCCGCGCGCATTTGCAAGTGTAGGTGTCATACCCGAGACGATACCGGTCAGGTCGCCCGAAACGGCAGCAAAAGAGTCGAGCGCGCTCGAGGCCTTCGGCAGCGCGTTTTGGCCCAAGTCCGTCTGGGCTTGGCCAAGGTTGGTCGCACCGGTATGAATTGCGTTATTGATAGCGTCACTGGCACCCGAAACAGCCGCTGCGTCATTCGCCATGGCGCTCGACTGCGCGGACAGACCGTCCTTGATGCTCTGAAGCTTTTCATTCTGCTCTCGAAGCAAATCGATGGTCGATACAATGCGCGCGTCAATTTCCTCGGAACCTGTCGACGTGTCATTGGCGAGAATCTCTAAGTGCCCGATAACGGCCTTATTGTGGTCGATCGTCGCTTGGAGAGACTCGAGCGAGTTGTCGATACGGGTGGTCGTAGATGTGACCGTGCCCGTCAGCTTGCCGATGGCAGCGTTCGCAGAGGCTGACGTCTTGGTGAGCGCAAGGCTGCCTTCCGAGAGCGCCTTGGAGAGCGAGGCGACAGAGTTGCCCGCCGTGGCGCGAGCCTCGCCCAGCAGGTCATTGCCCTGGGAGATCGCCTGCGTCAGCGACGGCGCCTGACCCTGCAGACCGGCAAGTGCCGCATCTGCCGAGGCAATGGAACCACTCGTCTTATCGATGGCGGCATTCATGTCGCCAATCGAATCACGCACTTCGCCCAACGTATCGGAAGCCTCTGATACCGAACCGGCCAACGAATCCTGAGTCTGGGTTGCCTTGTCCTTTAAATCGACTCCGGCATCCTTGGCAATACTGGCAACGGTCTCGCCCACCGTGGAGACAAATTCCGAGTTGATCTGCTCCTCGATGGTGTTTGCACCGGTGTCGGTAACCTTGGGCGCAATAGCGCTCTTCTTCTCATTGACGTAGTACGTAAGCTTGGGCTGATGGTAGTTGCCGTCGAGCATCGAAACCAGGTTATCCGAGAAGTTCTTGGGGACTACGATGGCCGCATAGTACTCACCGCTCTCGACGCCCTCTTTGGCATCGGCCGCAGAATCGACGAAGGTCCAGCCCAGCTGATCGTTCTCCTTGAGCTGATCGACGACCTGATCGCCCGCGTTGAGCTCGCCCACCAGGTCGTTTTGGGTGCCCCGATCGTTGTTGGCGATGGCAATCTTGATGCCCTGGGTGTTTCCGTACGGATCCCAGTTGGCCACGATGTTGTACCAGGCATACAGCGAGGGAATAACGCACACGCCAAGGGTAACCACCAAGGCGACGGGGTTCACAAGCAGTCGCTTAATGTCGCGCTTAAATATCGCAAAGGAGACCTTTGCATTGGATAGTTTGCTGCCGAGACTCACGCTTGGACCATCCATCCTGTCGTTGAATCGAATCGTACTATCGACAACCATTGTAGTAGGCGCTTTAACGTCTCAAAGCACAATGGTGTTGAGTTTTGCGGGTAACAATATACTACGAAGATGAGTTAACGTACAGTTGTACAGTATCTTAAATTTCAGCAGGTCACAAAACCACAACCCGCACAAATAAATGATCCCTTGGGGACGGAGGGATCATTCAAAAGGAAACGAGAGTGGAAAATCTCTCACTTCAAGCCCGCATTCGAGCCAAAAGTGGGAGATTATCCACTCTCGTTCTAATCTAGTTACGGTGCCGTATCCCCGAACTACATCAAGTTGCAAACAGCCGCCGCGAAGGCTACGGGATCCTCGGGGAGGATGCCCTCGACCAGCAGGGCCTGGTCATAGAGCAAACCGGAGTACTGCTTGATCTTGTCGGCGTCGCCCGCCTTCTGAGCGGCGACGAGCTTGGAAAAGACCGGGTGCTTGGCGTTGAGCTCGAGCACGCGCTGGCTCTTGGGCATACCGTCGGGCGCGCCCTCGGGACCCTTCTGGAGCACCTTCTCCATCTCGAGCGAAAGCGGGCCCTCGGTGGTGATGCACGCGGGAGCATCGGTCAGGCGCGCAGAGACGGCAACCTTCTCGACCTTGTCGCCGAGTGCCTCCTTCATGGCGTTAAAGAGGTCCTCGTTCTCCTTGGTGGCGTCCTCGGCCTCCTTTTTCTCGTCCTCGGTCGCCAGGTCAAGATCACCGGTTGCGACGTTCTTGAGCTCCAGGTGACGATCCTCAACCTCGGGCTCGGCACCATCGGCCACGGCCTTCTCGGCAGCCTCGCGGGCGGCATCGTCCTCGTAGATCTTGGGCATATCGGCGGCAACGTACTCACGCATAGCCTGGAAGGTGAACTCATCCACGTCCTGCGTCAGCAGCAGCACGTCATAGCCGCGGTCGAGCACGCCCTTTACCACGGGCATCTTGGCCAAGCGCTCACGCGAGTCGCCGGCGGCGTAGTAGATGGCCTTCTGATCCTCGGGCATGCCCTTGGCATACTCGGCCAGGGTAATCATCTTCTGTTCCTTGGCAGACCAGAACAGCAACAGATCGGCGAGCTCATCGGCCTTCATGCCATAGCTCGAGTAGATGCCGTACTTAAGACCGCGGCCAAAGTTCTCAAAGAACTTCTCGTAGGCCTCGCGGTCGTTGTCACGCATATCCTCAAGGTCGGCGGTGATCTTCTTTTCCACACGCTTGGCGATGGCCTTGAGCTGACGGTTCTGCTGCAGCGTCTCACGCGAGATGTTGAGCGACACATCGGCGGAATCCACGACGCCGCGGACAAAGTTGTAGTAGTCGGGCAGCAGGTCGTCGCACTTCTCCATGATCAGGACGTTGGAGCTGTAGAGTGCCAGACCCTTCTCGTAATCCTTGCTGTACAGATCGAACGGCGCGCGGCCCGGCACAAACAGCAGGGCATCGTACTCGAGCGTGCCCTCGGCATGGAAGCTGATGGTGCGCGCAGGATCGTCAAAGTCGTGGAACGTGGACTTGTAGAACTCGTCGTAGTCCTTCTGCTCGACATCGGAGCTGCGCTTCTTCCAGATCGGTGTCATGGAATTGACGGTCTCGAGCTCCTGGTAGTCCTCGTACTCGGGCTTGTAATCGTCGCCGGCGTCCTCGGGCTTGGGTTTCTGGCGGCTCTTGGACACCATCATCTGAATCGGGTAGCGCACATAGTTGCTGTACTGCTGAATCAGGCTCTTGAGACCCCACTCGGTCAGGAAGCGATCGTAGGTCTCGGCCTCGCCGTCGGCATCGAGCTTCTCGTTCTCGCGCAGCGTCAGGATGACATCGGTACCGTGCTCGGCGCGCTCACCGTCCTCGATGGTGTAGCCCTCAAGACCGTCGGATTCCCACACATGGGCGACATCCTCGCCATAGGCGCGGCTGACGACCTTCACATGGCTGGCAACCATAAAGGCAGAGTAGAAGCCCACGCCAAACTGGCCGATGATGTCGACATCGGAGCCCTGCTGCTCGGCGTTCTCGGTCTTAAACTCCTCGGAGCCGGAATGGGCGATGGTGCCCAGATTGCGCTCGAGCTCCTCGGCGGTCATGCCAATGCCGTTATCCGAGATGGTAATGGTGCGGGCGTCTTTATCAAAGGAGACGCGAATGGCCAGGTCGCCCTGGTTGATCTTGACGCTCGGATCCTGCAGGCTCTTAAAGTTGAGCTTGTCGACGGCGTCGCTCGCGTTAGAGATAAGCTCGCGCAGGAAGATTTCCTTATTGGTGTAGATGGAGTTGATCATGAGGTCGAGCAGTTTTTTGCTCTCGGTCTTAAATTGACGCATGTGCAGTCCTTTCGCGCTACCCCCGTCCGCAAAAACGGCCCGGTTGCCCGAGCCGCATCGCAGACCTGCTATGTTCAGACTTAGATTTTATAACCCAATAGCGCGCATATATACATACGGAATCGAAAAACTGTATGTCCGAGCGCTCCAATGCGTCAATTGCCAAGGAGTGTCCCCAGCTGCCGGCAGAAAAGGAACGTCCCTATCTGCCATCTACGCGCTTGGCCATCCAGACATGGGGCTGGCCCTCGTCTTCGTAATCTACCGGGGCAATTTGCGTGTAGCCCGCCTTTACATAGAGCGGCAGCACGTATTCCTGCGCATGCAGCTTAATAAGCTTGGCGCCGGCATCGCGTGCACACGAAGCACTGGTCTCCACGATCGCACTCGCCAGTCCGCGACGACGCATAGCCGGCAGCACGGCGACGCGCCCCATAATGTAGGTCTCCCCCGCCGCAACGCCTTCGTCCATGTCGCATGCCGGCAACACCGGGGCCTCTGCGTCAGCCACGCGCTCAAGCTCTTCGGGAAACACGCGCGAGCAACCGGCAAGCTCGCCGTCTACATAGAGCGTCACATGAATGCAGTTTGGATCCTCGTCGATAGCGTCGAACTCATTCTCGTAGCCCTGCTCGTCCATAAAAACGACGCGGCGCACCAACGCCGCGTCATCAAAGCATCCCGTCTTAAGTTGGATATCCATGGCTGCCCTTTCATTCAATGCGAACGTTAGGGACAGATTTTAGCGAAAATGAGCTCCGCGTACGCTAAACTTCGCGCGAGCCTTCGCCAGGCAGTCGTAATGACCCACGTTATGGGCATCGCTCGCGATGAAGCTGTACAGGTTCTGATCGAACAGGCGCTGTGCCGGCTTTTTCTCGCGACCAAAGCGACCGCCGGCAATAAAGTCCGCCGAAGCCTGCAGCTTGCAGCCCATATCGACCAGACGCTCCGCCACGCTTACATCCTTTTGAACCGCACGATAGCGCTCAGGATGAGCGATGATCACCTGGTAGCCACGGCACTGCAAATCGTAAATCGTGTTCTCGTACTCTCTAAACGCATACGCATCGGCATGCGTCGAAAGTTCGAGCAGAAACTCGTTGGTCCCATCGAAATGCAAGTGCTCCGCGGCATCGATACCAAGCTCAACGAGCTTTCGATGGTTGACCTCGAAGCCCATCTGGAGCGGAAAACCGTCAGCGTTATCACGCAGCAGCTCAAAGGCATCCCACATCTTGTCGTAATCAAAATAGGGATCACGGCAGTGAGGAGTGCAAACGATTCTGGTTACACCGGCCCGCTTGGCAGCCTCGAGCATCGCCAAGCTCTCATCGAGATCGGCGGCGCCGTCGTCTACACCCGGCAAGATATGGCAATGAATGTCACGCATAGGTCAGCCTTAATCAACTAAACGTTTGCTCGGTTGGTGAAGATGCCCTTTTTGGAAGTCCCCTGATCGTCGGAGCCCTTCTTAACCTTCTTACCGTCCTTGGTGTAGTAGGAGTAGTAGTACTCGCTGGTCTCGGTCTCGCAGTAGTTCATAACGGTACCGATGAGCTTGACCTTCTCGGACTTCTTAAGCTGACCGATGGCGTTGAGCGCCTCCTCGCGCTTGGTGAAGTCCTCGCGCACCACGAACAGCGTGCCGTCGGTCAGGCTGGCAATCTCGGCAGCATCGATGAAGGTGCCGACCGGGGGAGCGTCGAAGATGACGTACTGGAACTTAGCAGACAGTGCCTTTACCAGCTTGGCAAAGCGGTGAGAGACGATGATGTCGGCAGGATTGGGAATATGCGGCTCGGCATCAAGGAAGTAGAAGTTCTTCTGACCCGTCTCGACAATTGCCTGGTCAATGGAGATCTGCTCGGAAAGAACCGCATAGAGTCCGCCGCGCGAACGAACGCCGAGCATATCGGAAAGGGACCTGCGGCGCATATCGGCCTCAACCAGGAGCACGGACTTGCCACTCGTGGCAATTGCCTGAGCAAGGTTAATGGAAACCGTAGACTTGCCCTCGTTGGGAATCGAGGAGGTAACGGTGATGGTGCGAATGGGGTCGTCCACGCTCGCAAAGCGGATGTTGGCCAGAAGGGTCTTGGCGGCATTCTGTACAACGAGCTTATCGGTGTTCTTTGCCTTAGCCATGCCTATTTACCACCTTTCATAGCCGGAATTCGGCCAACAACGGGAATGCCCAGGAGCTCTTCTGCCTCTTCGGCACCGCGGATGCGGGTGTTGAGCATGTCTGCCAAAACGACATAGGCAACTGCGATAAAGATGCCCGCGAGGAACGCGACAGCAACGTACAGCATACGCTTGGGGCCGCTGGGGGCTTCGGGGGTCTTAGCCTCGTCGATAACGTTGATGCTCTGGGCAGCGCCGACGTTCTGAGCGACCGTACTCACCGAGCTAGCTATGGCCTTTGCGACCTTAGCCGTCTCCTTGGCATCGGTGCCGGTAACCGAAAGCGTAATGACACGCGTGGTGGTCTCGGAGGAAACAGACACCTTGTAGTCATCCAGATCGGTGAGGCCCAGTTCATTGGCTGCGCCGCTCTTAACGCTATCGCTATCCAGCAGCGTGGCGATATCGTTGGAAAGCATCTGACTCGCCGAGAGATCGTTGTAGCTCATCTGACCGCTATCGTCGGTCTTGGCGAGAATGTACATGCTCGTCGTCGCGGTATAGGTGTTGTCCATCGCAACGAAGGACACGATGCCCATGGCGATCGCGCAGACCACCGGAAGGGTGATGACCAGCTGAAGGTGCTTCTTCAGCAGCTGGAACAGTTCGAGAAGGGTCATGCAGCTTGCCTTTCATTTCCCCAGTTCGGATTGACAAAACTGTCCGTATGTTATCGCATCTTTTTACCGAGACCAAACTCTATACATAAGAAACAGGCTCTCCTGTAAAAATGTCGGAAGCAATCGTAAAATTGCACAACAACGCCGCACCCGAAAGTCAAATGCGGCGTCTACATCAATATCTATGTTGTATCGCTATGCGAATGGCTCGTCCTGCTGTATGGGAAACGTCACCGTAATGGTGGTTCCCACGCCCAACTCGCTCGACAGATCGAGCGTGGCGTGATGATACAGGGCCGCATGCTTGACAATGGCAAGCCCCAGACCGGTTCCGCCGCGTGCCTTGGACCTACTCTTGTCCACGCGATAGAACCGCTCAAATACCTTGCCCTGTTCTTCAGGCGCGATACCGATTCCCGTGTCGGCGACCGCAAGGAACGGATGGCCTTCGTCGTTGGTGCCGCACTGCAGCGTAACCGTACCGCCGGGTCGATTGTAGCGGATGGCGTTGCTTGCCAGATTATAGATGAGCTCGTCAATCAAGCGCGACACGCCCTCGATGACCACAGGCTTGGTCTCATGACTTATCGTCACATTCGCCTGACGGGCGACCTGTTCAAGACGCTGCTCGACCGCGTAGATGGCACGCGAGAGCTCAATAGGCTCCGTGGACCCAATGGGCACCGCCTCGCCCTCAGCTGCACGCTCGGCCTCGTCCAAGTTAGACAGCGTAAGGATATCGTTGACAAGCGCTGCCAAGCGGCCCGCCTCACGATAGATGCGACCGCCAAAGTTGCGCAGGTCGCCCTCGCCCTCGACCATGCCGTTTGCGATGAGCTCGGCATAGCCCGAAATCGCCGTAAGCGGCGTCTTGAGCTCATGGGTGATATTCGCCGTGAACTCGCGGCGCATACGGTCGTTGTCCGCTAGCACCGCCATTTGGCGCTTGAGTTCCTGGCGCTGCGACTCGATACGCTCAAGCATGGGGACCATCTCGGCATAGGCGTGCTCATAGCTACGGCGTGGGTGGTCCAAATCCACCTCTTGCAACGGCGCGATGATGGCACGGGACTCGCGGCGCGCCATAAAAAACGAGAGTACCGCACCCGCTGCTGCGATAAGCAGCATCGGCGCCACCATCGACAGCAAAATCGCCGCAACGCCAGGCTGGGCCTGCGCCAAGCGGACAACCTGGCCGTTATCAAGGGCGACGGCGCGATACAGCATAATCTCGTCGAGCGTAGAGCTTGCGCGCTCCGCGGAACCCAAACCACTCTCAAAGGCCTCGATGACCTCGGGGCGATCGCCATGGTTGGGCAGTGTGGAAGGCGACGCCTCGTTGTCGTAGGCAACCGATCCATCCTTGTTAATCAGCGTGATGCGCAAGTCCTCGCGATCGAGACTACGCAAGAACGGGATGGGCTCCTGCTGTTCGTCGAGAGCGGCAGCAATGAGCTCGGTTTCCTGCGCCAGATTGGCACTCGTGGCATCCGCCAAGGTGTTTTGCACAAAGAACGCACCCAGCACCGTAAACGCCACGATAACCGCCATGGCGCAGACAAAGATCGTCACAAAAACGCGGTGCGACAGCGTATGTTTTCCCTGGGGGGCGAAGACCACGGGTTACTCCTCCGATGCGGTGGCCGCGGTGTCGTCGCCTTTGGCACCATCGCCGGCAGAAGGCTCGGCCAAGCGGTAGCCCACGCCGCGCACGGTCTCGATGGCGCTGGCATGCTCGCCCAGTTTTTGGCGAAGCGTCTGCACGTGCACGTCAACGGTGCGCGAACCGCCGTCGAAGTCCCAGCCCCACACGCTCTGCAGCAACGACTCGCGGGTAAAAACCACGCCGGGCTTGCGCATGAGGTACTCGAGCAGGTCGAACTCGCGCAGGGTGAGCTTAAGCGGCTCGCCGGCAACGGTCACCTCGCGATGGCTGGGCGAGAGCACGATGTCGCCCACGCTGAGCACATCGCTCGCCTGCTTGACCATGCCGCCGCGACGCAGCAGTGCGCGGCAGCGGCTCGCAAGCTCCATGAGCGAAAACGGCTTAGTCAGGTAATCGTCGGCACCGCCATCGAGCGCCATCACCTTGTCGAGCTCGGTATCCTTGGCGGTAAGCATCATGATGGGCACCGTCGCCGTCAGGCGATCGGCACGCAGTCGACGCATAATCGCCAAGCCATCGGTATCGGGCAGCATGATGTCGAGCAGGACGGCATCGGGTACCCGTCGCGCCACGGCAGCCTTAAACTCACCGTCGCACGAAAAGCCTTCGGCCTCAATCCCCTGCTTGCGCAGCGCATAGACCGTCAAATCCCTGATGTTGTCATCGTCCTCGACGTAATAGATCATGTTGAACCCCTTTGCGGCCGGCATGACCGCATCTTAACTCTAAAGGTACCTTTACTAGATGGTATCAGCCAAAACGCCCCGTCAAATAATCCGCCGTGCGCGGATCGGTCGGATTCTTGAAGAGTTGCGCGGTGGGCGCGTGCTCCACCAGCTCACCCAGCAAAAAGAATGCGACCGAATCGGAGATACGCGCCGCCTGCTGCATATTGTGCGTAACGACCACGAGCGTGCAGGTCTCTTTGAGCTCACAGGCCAGCTGCTCCACCACCAGCGTCGACACAGGGTCGAGTGCCGAGGTCGGCTCGTCCATCAGCAGAATGTCGGGCTGCACGGCCAGCGCGCGGGCGATGCACAGACGCTGCTGCTGGCCGCCCGAAAGACCCAGACCCGACTCTTTGAGCTTGTCCTTGACCTCATCCCATAGCGCAGCGCGACGAAGGGAGTCCTCGACCAGCTCGTCGAGCACGACGCGGTCGCGCACACCCATACCGCGCGGCCCATAGGCGACGTTGTCGTAGATGCTCATGGGAAACGGGTTGGGGCGCTGGAACACCATGCCCACGCGCTGGCGCAAACGGCAGATGTCGTAATCGCCCAGGATATCTTGACCATCGAGCGCAATCTTGCCCGCGATGCGGCAATCCTTGATGCCGTCGTTCATGCGGTTAAAGCAGCGCAGCAACGTGGACTTTCCGCAGCCCGAAGGCCCGATAAATGAGGTGATCTGCTTGTCGCGGATCTTGATATTCACGTCCTTGAGCGCATGATGGTCGCCATAGAACAGGTCGAGGCCCTCGACGTCGATGCGCGTCGGCGAGGCGGCAAGATCCTCTGCCGTGGGGCGAGTCGCATCCCCAACCTCGCGCTCGTGCGCGGCCTCGGCCTGCGCTTCCATGAGTTCTTCAAGCTCCGTGGGCTCCACAGCCGCAGCAGCCGTCATACCGCATACCTCCACATCGATATCAATTCAGCAGTATCGATAGTAGAAATCGCGGCTCATATGCACGTGAGCGCATTGTCAAGTGTTTGTAAGGGCACGCTGGCTATGCGGCGGGCAGCTCGATGGTGAATATCGTGTGTTCGGGCGTCGATTCACATGCAACGGTACCGCCGTGTGCCGCGATGATCTCCTTGGCAATAGCAAGGCCCAGACCGGCACCACCGCGATTGGTCGCACGCGCCGCATCCAGGCGATAGAACTTCTCAAAGATCACCTTGAGCTTAGCCGCAGGGATAGGATCGCCCTGATTGATAAAGCGAACGCGCACGCCGCCATCGTCTTGGCGCCCGGCCTCAATCGTGATAGTCGAGCCCTCATAGCTATAGGCAATAGCGTTTTTCATGATGTTGTTGAACACGCGAGCCATTTTGTCGCCATCCACGAGCACCGTCAGGTCCTCGCGAATATCAACTTGGACTTCCTTATGCTGCTCGTTGAGGATGGGATAGAACTCGTCAGCCACCTGAGCCAGCAGCAACCCCAGATCAACATAGCCGCGCGTGAGCACGATATCGTGGAAGTCAAAGCGCGTGATATCGAAGAACTCTTCGATGAGCGCATCGAGCCGGTGCGCCTTGTCGAGAGCCACGCCCGTAAAGTGCGCACGTTGCTCAACCGGCAGCTCAGGAGCCTCTTGCAGCAGCGAAAGATAGCCCACTACGCTCGCAAGCGGGGTGCGTAGGTCATGTGCCAAGTACGTAACCAGATCGTCCTTGCGATGCGACTCGTCACGCAGAGCTTGCTGCACCTTGCGCTCACGGTCACGCACGCGGTTAAGGGCGCCCTCGGCCTCCAAGAAGTCGCCGTCGATGTTGTCCCAGGTGTCGGGGTGATCGATCAGGCGATCTTGAATACGAGCGGCCAGCACACAATCGGCATGCTGCTCGCCCTGTTCGTAGCCCTGGTAGTACAGGGCACGGCCGCACAAGAACAGCACGCACGCGGCAAGCGCCAGCACAAAGCCAAGCATGTTGAATACAAAGCCGGCATCGAACAGCACCGGCCCTTCGATGCCGCCGAGCGCCATGGCGCCAATCGCCAACGTCATGGCCCACGCGGCGCCGCCAATCACCACGCAGCGGCGCACGATCTCAAATCGATCGATCAGCAAAAAGCCAACAAGCAGCACCGCCAAGATTCCGACGATGTTGTCGATGCCAATCAGCAGCAGGCTCAGCAAAAAGAGCAGCACCGTTGCAAGCGCACGGTTGTCGACGACCGACCTCACGTAATCAAAGAGCCGATCGGGTACCTCGAATGCCTGCCTATCGTCTTTTGTCATATCCACTTCCCCACCATCAAAGGCGTTATTCGATTATGTAGCCGACGCCCCAGACGTTTTTGATAAAGCGCGGCTTTTGTGCGTCGTCGCCGATCTTTTCGCGCAGGTGGCGAATGTGCACCATCACCGTATTGTTGGAGCCGGGCATAAAATCCTCGTTCCACACCGCACGGAACAGGTCCTCCACGGCCACCACGCTGCCGCGATGCTCGACCAGATACAGCAAGATTGAATACTCGGTGGGTGTGAGGCGTACCGGTGCACCGTCCACCGTCACGGAACGAGCGTCGCGGTTGATCTCCAAGCCGTCGAGCTGAATGGTCGGCGACTCGGCCGCCTGTGCACGGCTACCGTAACTGGTGTAGCGGCGAAGCTGAGCGTGCACGCGCGCGATGAGCTCCAGCGGGCGGAACGGCTTAACCACGTAATCGTCCGCGCCAAGCGAAAGGCCCTCGATCTTGTCTTGCTGGGCATCGCGCGCCGTCAGCATGATCACGGGATAGGTATGGCTGGAACGGATCGTACGCAGCAGCTCAAAGCCATCGATATCGGACAGCATGACATCCAGCAGCGCCAGATCGAACTCCTGCTCCAAGATTGCCTTGGCAGCATCGGCCCCGCTATAGGCAATCTGGACATCAAAGCCCTCTTTTGTAAGGTAGATACCAACCAAGTCGGCGATGGCCTTTTCGTCATCAACTACCAAAATGCGCTCGTTCATGCGTGCTCCTCTCGCGCTCCATTATGCCCGAGGGGGTGCCCGTCACACACAACAAGCGTGGGTGATTAAGTCGGCCTTAAGCACCCTTGCGCCCGTTCGGGCGCGGATGTGGGCCACGCACGCACGCGATGATCGCCGACGCCGGCAAACGATATACTCTTGTTCCAGAAGAGACCATCCCGTCGAAAGCGAAATCCGTGAAGTCCCTCACCTCTTTTGCAAAGCGCTTAGCCCAGCTTGCCGCCGGCTTTGTCTGCGCTATCGCCCTTGCCGCTGGCGTGCCCACCGTCGCCGGCGCCCAAGTGCTTACGACCGACAATGTTTGCGGCAAAACCGCCGATGCGCGCGGCATCACGGCCGAAAACCTGCCCGATATCGATGCGACCAATGCCCTCGTCATGGGCAAAGACGGCACCGTCTACTATGGGCGCGGCGCCGATGAGCAGGTCAAAATCGCCTCGATCACCAAGGTCATGACCGCAATCCTAACCGTCGAGAATTGCAAGATGGACGAGAAGGTCACGGTGAGCAACGCCGCAGCCACCGTGGGTAATTCGACCGCCGGCTTGCTCGAAGGCGACGAGCTTACCGTGGAGCAGGCACTGCGCGGCCTGATGATTCCCTCGGGCAACGACGCCGCCATCGTGCTCGCCGAATATGTGGGCAAGAAAATC
The DNA here is from genome assembly GCA_019414625.1 of Collinsella sp. Lineage (GTDB taxonomy): Bacteria > Actinomycetota > Coriobacteriia > Coriobacteriales > Coriobacteriaceae > Collinsella. The sequence continues at coordinate 4,317 of DXLR01000109.1, read as the reverse complement.
GACCCTAAGACCAAAGACGCCGAGGCCACATTTGTGAAGGCCATGAACGAGCGCGCTAAGAAGCTCGGCTGCACCGGTACGCTTTTTGAAAACCCGCATGGTCTGGACTTTGATGAGTGGGCTGGCGATATGCACTCAACCGCACACGACGTAGCGCTGATGATGCAGGAGGCCATGAAAAACGACACGATCCGCGAGGTCGTAGCGAGCGAGGATTCCTGGATCGAAGTCACGGGCGCCGACGGCACCGACCATTCGCATTCCATGGACACGCATAACTATTTGCTGGGCCAAGATGGCAACATCGGTGGCAAGACCGGCACCACCGACGACGCGGGCTATTGCTTTACGAGCGCCTACAACCGCGACGGCGACGAGATCTACACCGTTATTTTGAACTCCACCACCACCGATCAGCGCTTTACCGATACCGCCACCCTTGCCAACTGGTACTACGGCCACAAGGTGACGGTCGCAATCGCCAGCACGCAGGAAAAGACCGCCAACGGCAACCCGCTTATGGCGCGCATTGGCCAAACCGACTGGACGGATAAGACAATCGACGCCACACTCGCCGATCCTACGGCGCAAGCGACCGTGTTTTCCCTTGCCGGCGAGGTGACCGAAAAGGTTAGCTACGACGATCTTTCGGGCACGGTGCATGTGGGCGACAAGGTGGGCAGCGTTACTCTCAAGCAGGACGGCACCAAAATCGCCGTTATGGACCTGGTTGCCGACGAGGAAGGCGCAGGGCCGAATCCCATTGAGTGGCTCCTTGTGAAGCTCGACCGCCTGGGCCGCCGCATCGACAACCGCCCGCTCACAGCCGAGAGCGAGACCGTAGCCAAGGCGCCCGAGATGTAAGATCGAAGAACAATACACTCGCTGAAAGGAGGTGTCCGAAAGGATGCCTCCTTTTTTTGAGGGTTCGAATCCCCAGCCGCCATTCTTGATAATAAAAAGGGCCCCAAATGGGACCCTTCTTCAAATTCGTACTGGCGGAGAGCTGGGGATGTCCGGGCATGCTGCGCATGCCCTCCGGCTTCAAAGCCTGGCGGCTTTTCGCCCACGGGCTACAAACGCTTTCGCGTTTGCTTAACGCCCGTGCCCTCTCGGGTTCGAATCCCCAGCCTCCTTTCTCCGCACAAAAAAGGGCCCCAAATGGGACCCTTCTTTCAAGTCATACTGGCGGAGAGCTGGGGATTCGAACCCCAGATGCCCTTTTGGGGCATACTCGCTTAGCAGGCGAGCACCTTCGGCCTCTCGGTCAGCTCTCCGTAACAGCCGTTTTATAGTAACCAAACAGTCGAAGTTGGGCAAGAGGGAATTTTCTAATTGTCCAGTGGCCTTTCCTCCTTGCAGTTTTCGCTACTACCCCAGCGAGCGATTGAGGGAGCCGAGCTCATCGTTGCCCATGGTGCGCCACATTTGGAAGATGCAGCCACGCGCCAGGAAAAAGAAGCCGTTGTCGACCAGCTGCACGGCAGCATCCGCCAGCTGGTTGGTCACAGCGGGCACCGGCGGTAGCTCGAGCCCGGCCTTGCGGATGGTTTCAACCGCATCCTCGAACGTCGGCGGCTCATTGACACCCATCTCGTTCATAAGGCCCTGCATTTCCTCCAGCGCGTTGCTACCTGACTCCTCGCCGCGCGGCACGAGGCGGTAGCACGCCAACGCGAGCTCGAGCTGATCGCAATTCCAATAGGCAAACGCCAAGCGATAGAACAGGTAGCCGATTGCAGAACGATCGCTGGCAATACGTAGGCCGTGGCGCGCCACCTCGATAATCTCGTCAAAGCGCTCCAGGCGCGCAAGCACGTTGATGAGCGCAAAGTGCGATTGCATGGACGAGCGCGCCAGATCGTAAAGATGGCGCACCTCGGGCAGCGCTCGTTCAAAGTCCTCTTGCTCGGCGTAAAAGCTGCAGATCTCGTGCTGGGCAAAGTACAGCGCATCGGGCGCACGAAGGATTCGCACAGAGCGGTCTTCTTCCAACACCGGTAGCACCATGCGTACCAGCTGGTTATCACAAAACTGCGTTTGAACCGGACCTGTCGCCAAAAGCTCGGCGACGGCGCACTTAGCCTCCAACTCCTCGACAAGACGGGAAAAACCTTCAAAAGCACCCGTACGGTCGACTTTTGCCTGCTCGCGCAATTCAACAACACGGGCCACGTATGGGTCATCGTCCTCTTCCATGACCTCCAACTCGTCAGCCGTATCGGCAAGCAGCAGATCGCGCAGCGCCGGCGGCAGCGTGCGATGGTCATCACGCGGACGAGCATGAACCTCCGCAGGTTCAATCGTCTCCGGAACAGTTGACTCATACGCCTCAAGCACACGCTTGCACGGCATATCGTCCATGTCCATGCTCTCAAGATCCTTGGCGACAGGCACGCAATCGGCCAGATAGGCCGCGCGCCCAAAGAAATACGTTGCGACAACGCGCTCGCCCTGCTCACTGTCGGGAGCAGCAATCTGCACATAGCAGCGCGTGATGCAGGTGCCCGCGGCAAAGCACGCCGCCGCAAGCGTGAGCGCCACGCGCGCATCGTGCTCCGCGGCCCAGATCGCACGCGTGTCCTCTTCCAGCTCGCGCCAGGCGTCATCTTGAGCGTCGTATTCACGTTGTGGCATAGCATCAACGACAGACTGCCCAAACCGAACGAGCATGATCCCCTCGGCAACGTTTGCCCGATAGGTATAGTCGAGCCGCGTGGCCACGTTAAGCGCCTCGACAATACGCGCGAAGCGGGTACGCACATCCCACTCACCGCCCGGCTGGCAAGCCACCGTACCCGGTTTGCCCCACGGGTTATCGCTCGAGGCCGTATCGAGCAGTCGGGGAACATCGTTGGTCGTCTTGGCGATATGCCACGCATCAAAGAGCGCGCAGCCCTCAAGGCTCGGCGAGGATGCCGCAGGGACCAATCCGGCCCCGATGTGCTCAAGGATGCCGGAGAGACGGTTAAGACGGCACTCGATGGCAAGCAGCATGTCAATCTCGTCCTGGTCCAGCAGGCTGCGATCAAAATTGAGATAGAAAAGCTTTGAGCGATCGATGCGAGCCAGGCTCATCTCGGACTTAGCGGCGATGGTGCGCAAGCGGGGCAAGTCAATTTCACTCATAAGGGCGGCGGCATAGCGCTCGATACCGCTCGGATTCTCGGCATGGTCAACGCGGTAAAGCAGCGTCTCGATAGCATCAGGGAGCGGTGCCGTGTTAAAGCCCAAAAACACCTCGACCGGCTCGGGCAACTTTACGAGCTTGATCTTGTCGATAACATTTTGCATACCCTCGTCGAGTCCGCCGGCGTCCGCCGTGCTCGCAATGGCATTTTCGGAGTCAGCGAATATCACGTAGCGCAGGAACATCGATGCCATGAACTCGCCGTAAGGAAGGGAGCGGGTCGAATTCCATGTCTCGTGGTCGGACTGCTCGCGCATGGGGCCTTCGGGAGAGCCGACGGTTCGCGCGCACGCGCGCATTGTGCCGTTGGCTCCCCGAACCACAATCTCACCAATACCGGAGTCCGACTCGTCAAGGACCAGTTCCATGTCGGGATCGTTGGGCAGCGGAGTCTCGCTAACGGGGCGGTCCACCTTGTACACCTCGCCCGAAACGCTTACATAGCCCAAAAGCGACACATGGCTTTTGCCAACGAATTCGACGACATAGCAAGATTCATGCTGATCCTCGCCAAAGAGTTTCCAGACCACGCCATATGAACGTCCCGCAGGCTGCTCGGGCATCGCCGGAAAGCGCTTTTTGGGATCGAGAAACCTGAGCTTGTATGTCGGACGCTCTGCCACGAAGTATCACCCTGATCGGTCGCTTGAAGAAGGAGTGGTCGCGAATTAGTCGCGACATCTACTCGGAATCTTACACGAGTCGACAGGAAATCGTCCGCTTTACGCCCGCGCCTCGACCGAGGTTCGAATCCATGCGGTGTTTACGTAAAAGAAAAGCCCCCGTTGCCGGGAGCTTTAATCTCAAATGGTGCGGCGTATAGGATTCGAACCTATGACGTTCTGATTCGTAGTCAGACCCTCTATCCAGCTGAGGTAACGCCGCGACTTGTTGATTATTATGCACATGGACTGAATAATCGTCAAGCGTTTTTCAAAAAAAGTTATCGAATTTGATTTTTAATCATTTGATGCAGTCGATCGACTCGATACTTTCAAACACGGCGAAAGCAACTCCTCAAGTATGTCGATATATAAGAAAAGCCTCCGTTACCGGAGGCTTTAAAGTTCAGTTGGTGCGGCGTATAGGATTCGAACCTATGACGTTCTGATTCGTAGTCAGACCCT
>DXLR01000108.1:0-13416 GCA_019414625.1 Collinsella sp. | reverse complement strand
GGCATCAAGACCGTCGCCGTCTACTCCACGGCCGATGCAATACGCCTCGTCGGCAAGCTGCACGTGCAGCGCGTCCGCATCGGCCGTGGAGTAGACGGCGACGGTCTTGATGCCCATATCGCGGCACGCGCGGATAACACGGACCGCGACTTCGCCGCGGTTGGCGATGAGCACTTTGTCGAACATGAAGCCTTCCTTAACTTTCGTGCATGAGTGCAAAAGACATATCGGCGCGGCAGCAAACCTCACCGTTGACGCTCGCAGTACCCGTCGCAAAGCGGAACGGCCCGCGCGCACGCGTGATGGAGCACACCAGATCAACCGTGTCGCCCGGGCGCACCGGACGCTTAAAGCGCACCTTGTCCAGACTCGTGTAGAACGGCGTCGCGCCGCGCGCCTCCTCATCGCCCATCAGCAGCACGCAACAGTTCTGGGCGAGCATCTCGCACTGAATCACGCCGGGGACCACCGGGTTTCCCGGAAAATGCCCCTGCAAAAAGTACTCGTCGCCCGTGATCGTGATCTTGCCGTGGGCCTCGTCGCCCACCAGCTCGGCCTCGTCGAGCAAAAGCATCGGTTCGCGATGCGGCAACAGTTCCTTAAGCTCTTCTTTGTTCATGGATATCACCTATCCGATCCTCATGAGGCAGCTGCCAAACTCCACGAGGTCGCCGTCGGCCACGCAGATCTCGAGCACCTCGCCGTCTGCCTCGGCCGTCACCTCGTTGAGAACCTTCATGGCCTCGATGATGCAGAGGGTCTCGCCGGCCTTGACCTTGGAGCCCACGTGCACAAACGGTTCGTCGCCCGGCGCCGGGGCAGCATAGAAAACGCCGACCATGGGAGCGGTCACCTCGGTGCCCTTAGGCTCCGGTGCGGCGGCAGGCGCCTGCGCGGCGGGCTCCGGCGCGGCGGCAGGCATGGTGACAGGAGCCACCGCCGGAGCAGTCACGGCACCCGGCATAGGCATGGGCACGGCAACCGGCTGTGCCGCACTCGCGCGCTCGAGTTCGACCGCGGTGCCATCGGGCTCCTCAACGCGCACGCGCGTGAGGCCGCGGTCCTCCATAACATCGGCTATCTCGGCAAGTCTTTTGGAATCCATGCTCTAGCTCCTCGTATATCTACGCAGCGCGATGGCGGCGTTGTGCCCGCCAAAGCCCAGGTTGGTCGAAAGCGCCCAGGTAAGGTCGGCGCGAACCGCGCGATTGGGCGTGTAGTCAAGATCGCAGGCGGGATCGGGCGTGTGGTAGTTAATGGTCGGCGGCACCACGCCCTGCTCGAGCGCCATGGCGCAGGCCATGACCTCGATGGCGCCCGTGGCACCGATCATGTGGCCGGTCATCGACTTAGTCGACGAGACATGCGCGGCGCGCGCCGCGTCCTCGCCGAGCGCCCGCTTAATGCCCGCCGTCTCGGACGAATCGTTGAGTTTGGTCGAGGTGCCGTGGGCATTGATGTAGAGGCCCTCGGAAGGCTTGACGTCGCCCTCGGCAACCGCCAGCGATATCGCACGGGCAATGCCGGCAGCCTCGGGATCGGGGCTCGTGATGTGGTAGGCGTCATCGGTGTTGCCGTAGCCCACGACCTCGGCATAAATGTGCGCACCGCGCGCCTGCGCATGTTCCATGCTCTCGAGTACCAGCACGCAGGCGCCCTCGCCCATCACAAAGCCATCGCGGTCTGCATCGAACGGACGGCAAGCCGTCGCGGGATCAGGGTTGGTGGTCAATGCGCGGCAGGACGTAAAGCCCGCAACGGCATCGGGGATAATGGCCGCCTCGGCACCGCCGGCGAGAATCGCATCGGCATAGCCGTGCTTGATGGCGCGGAACGCCTCGCCCACCGCATGGGCCGAGGTCGCGCATGCGGTCACCACGGGCAGGGTCGGGCCCTTTGCCTTGTGGCGAATCGCGATATTGCCCGATGCCATGTTGGGGATCATCATCGCGATCATATAGGGCGATGCACGGCGGGGCCCCCGGTCGGCGATCGTATGGACGTTGTCGACGAGCGTCTGCATGCCGCCCACGCCCGAGCCCACGTAGACGCCCAGGCGCTCTCGATCGATGGCGCCTTCGACATCGAAGCCTGCATCGTGCATGGCCTCGTCCGAAGCCGCCAGTGCAAACTGAACGCAGGGGTCCAGGTGCTTGGCGTCACGCTTGCCAAAGTACTCGTTACCGTCAAAACCCTTGACCTCGGCCGCCACCTTGACGGTAAACGCATCGGTATCGAAGTGCGTGATCGGGCCGATGCCGCACGTGCCGGCGCACATGGCCGCCCAGGTGGCAAGCGCGGTGTTGCCGAGCGGCGATACGGCACCGATGCCGGTGATTGCAACTCTCTGTTCCATCATGGTCTCCTCATCCAAGCCGTTCTTCGGCCCTGGTTTCTACATCGCCATTCCGCCGTCGACGCGCACGACCTCGCCCGTAATGTAGGCAGCCGCATCGCTCGCCAAAAAGCGCACCACGCCGGCCACTTCCTCGGGGCGCGCCATACGCTTAAGGGGAATCTGCTCCTCGGTTGCCGCACGCACCTTCTCCGAGAGCTTTGCCGTCATATCGGTCTCGACAAACCCGGGAGCGACCGCGTTCACTCGTACGCCGCGGGGCGCAAGCTCGCGCGCCACCGCCTTGGTCAGACCAATGACGCCCGCCTTGGAGGCAGCGTAGTTGGCTTGCCCGGCATTGCCCATCAGGCCCACGACAGAGCTCATGTTGATGACGCAACCGCCGCGCTGGCGCATAAAGGTCTTGGTGAGCGCACGCGTCGTGTTGAACGTGCCCTTGAGATTGACATCGAGCACGCGATCGAAGGCGTCATCGCCCATGCGCATAAGCAGGCCATCGCAGGTGATGCCGGCGTTGTTGACGAGCGCCCAAATGGAGCCAAAGTCGTTGAGGACCGCTTCCACGCACGCGTTGACGGCAGCGGGGTCGGCCACGTCACATTGATATGAGCGCGCCGTGGCGCCAGCCGCCTCGCAGGCGTCGCACGTCTCGCGCGCCGCATCGACGCTGCCGGCATAGACGACGGCGATATCGTAGCCATCCTCCGCCAGACCGATAGCGCAGGCGCGGCCGATACCCCGCGAGCCGCCCGTGACCAGTGCCACGTGACGTGAGTCGTTGCGCTCGAGCGCGCCATTGTTCAAGTTGCCCATGTCATTCCTTTCGGGTTACAGCCCTGTGGACTATGCGAGCTCGTCGGCAATAGCTGCGACCTGCTCGGCCGTCTCGCACAAATACACACGAACGTCGCTCAACGTACGCTTGACCAGGCCGGACAGCGTTTTGCCGGGGCCGACCTCAATAAATGTGTCGATGCCTTGATCCTGCAGAGCATGCAGCGTATCGACCCAGCGCACGGCATGGCTCACCTGATTGGCCAAGACATCCGATGCCGCTCGCGGGTCCGCCGGATAGGGCGCCGCCGTCATGTTTGCCATGACCGGAATCAGCAGCGGAGACGGCGCGTGGCCGGCTTGGATATACGTCGCCAGCCCCTCTGTCGCCTCGGCCATATAGGGGCTATGAAATGCACCCGACACCGCGACCTTCATGGCGCGGCCGCCAGCCTCTTTTACTAGGACGTCGAGGGTCTGCAGCGCATCGGGCGCTCCGGCCACAACCGTCTGCTGGGGACTGTTGTAGTTGACCGGCCAGCAGTCCTCGCCGGCCTGCGCAGCCAGGTTCTCGACTTGCGCAGCATCAAGTTTGATGACGGCGCGCATGCCGCCGGGGTGACGCTCGGCCGCCGTGGCCATCAATGCCGCGCGCTCACACACAAGCTCAAAACCCGCTCGCGTATCGAACGCCCCCGCAAAGGTGAGCGCGGCGACCTCGCCAAGCGAAAAACCCGCACAGGCGGTAGGTACCACGCCGCGCTCACGCAGGGCGGCAGCCGCTGCCAGATCGTGAACGAACACGCACGGCTGCGTGTTCTCGGTCTGCGAGAGTTCCTCCTTGGAGGCGCTTCGGCACTGCTCACTGGTCCCCGGGCGCACCTCGTCGGCAATGGCGAACACCTCGGCGGCCGCCGGCGATGCCTCGATCAGGTCGACGCCCATCGCGGGGTGCTGGGCGCCCTGGCCGGCAAACAGAAACGCTACGCCACCCATGCGCACGCACCCTTCAGGACGTGCTCGGCGCCATCGACCAGGTCGTCAACGATTTCACGTGCGCTTTGGCGCTCGTTGACCATGCCGGCAATCTGTCCACACAAAAACGAGCCCTCTTCGTAATTGCCGTCCTTGGCGGCCTTGCGAAGGGCGCCCGTGCCCATGGCCCCGAGCTCCTCGACGCTTACGCCCGCCGCCTCGCTCTTGGCGTAGGCGTTGGTGAAGGGGCTCTTGAGGGCACGCACCGGGTGTCCCGTCGAGCGGCCGGTCGCACGCGTCGAGGTGTCGTTGGCCTTCAGGACCATCTCCTTGTACTGCTCCGATACGGTGCACTCATCTGCGATCAGAAAGCGCGTACCCCCCTGCACGCCGGCGGCGCCCAGCATAAAGGCGGCCGCCACGCCGCGGCCATCGGCGATACCGCCAGCCGCAACCACGGGAATATCGACCGCATCGACAACCTGCGGCACCAGTGCCATCGTCGAGGTCTCGCCAATATGGCCGCCTGATTCGGTACCCTCGGCAACCACGGCAGTGGCTCCACGACGCGCCACGAGGCGCGCCAGCGCCACCGAGGCAACGACCGGGATGACCTTGATGCCCGCCTCGTTCCACGCCTTCATGTACTTGGTGGGATTGCCGGCACCCGTCACGACGACCGGTACCCGCTCGTCAATCACGACCCGCGCGACCTCGTCGGCAAACGGGCTCATGAGCATGACGTTGACGCCAAAGGGCTTATCCGTCCTGGCGCGCAGCTCATGAATCTGGTCGCGCAGCCAGTTGGCGTCGGCGTTCATGGCCGCGATAATCCCTAAGCCGCCCGCCTCGGACACTGCGGACGCCAGCGAGGCGTCGGCGATCCAGGCCATACCGCCCTGGAACACGGGCTTTTCGATGCCGAGCAGATCGCAGAGAGGAGTCTTGAGCATCTCTACTTCTCCAATGCCGCCTCGACCGTATCGGCGAACTCGCCGACCGTCTTGGGGTTCTCCTCGGTATCGAGCTGGATGCCAAACTCGTCCTCAACGGCGACGAGGATCTCGACGGTGCCCAGACTGTCGAGACCAATCTCCTCGAGCGTGGACTCGGGCTTCATCTCGACATCGTCAAGACCGGCGGTCTCGCGGATAACATCGCAAACGCGCTCGAAGGTCTTCTGATCTGCCATGGTAGTTCTCCTTTGTTTGTGCCCTAGGGGCGTTTTTATTTCCTATGTGCGACTACTTCCAACGAAGTAGATAGCCACCTATATCCAGACCGGCGCCAAATCCAACGAGGGTGATGGTGTCGCCCGTGTGAAGTGCACCGGCGTTTGCCAGCCGGTCGAGGGCAAGCGGAATGCATGCGCTCGAAATGTTGCCGGTCTCGCGCAGCGTTCGAACCACGCGCTTGTCTGGCACACCGAGGCGCTTGACCGCCTGACTCAGGATTCGTTCGTTAGCCTGATGGAATACAAAATGGTCGATGTCCTCGACCGAAATGCCCGCATCGCTCGCAAGCTTATGGACCGTGTCGCAAATCGCGTTGACGCCGAACTTGAACACGCGGCGGCCATTCATGGACAGCACGCTCTCGCTATCTGCGGAGGCCTTAAACGGCGAGGTGCCGACCAGACCGGGAACGCACAACGTCTCGACGTCGGGCGCCGTCGAAAGCTCAACGGCAAGGGGGCTGTCTCCCCCAGCCTCAATCACCGCGGCGCCTGCCCCATCGCCAAAGAGCACACAGGTGGCGCGGTCGGTCCAGTCGAGCGCGCGCGTCATCTGCTCGGCGGCAACGACAAGCACATGCTTGGCTCGTCCTCGGGCGATATAGCCCTCGGCAACATCGAGCGCAAATACGAAGCCGGCGCAGGCAGCCGAGACATCGAAGGCAGGGCACGTCGCGCCCAGTCGCTCAGCAACGGCACACGCCTCGGCGGGAACAAGGTGGTCACCCGTCGTCGTCGAGCAGACGATCAGATCCAACTGGCTCGCGTCGATTCCGGACACCTGAAGTGCCCGCTCGCTCGCCGCTACGGCAAGGTCGTCAAGTGACTCGGTGGTGCAGACGTGGCGACTCTTAATACCTGTGCGGGTAAAAATCCACTCATCCGAGGTATCGAGGAACTCGGACAGCTCGTCATTGGAAACACTGCGCTTAGGAAGCGCCGAGCCTGTTCCAAGAATCGTGAAACCCATCACTAACCTCCTTTGAGTTGTTGACGTGTTTACATCGACCAAGAGAGGATAGCGCATTTCAGTCGTTGTTAACGTGTTAGCATTAAATTGTCCAAATGCGACAAAGGCTTCACATTGTGTCTCTCTCGACACCATTGCGTTATTCACTTATTCATTAAGGAGGTAGCAGCCGTTATGGATGCCAAATTAACGATAGTCGACGTAACCGGATCGACCAACGATGACCTGCTCGAAGCAGGAAAACAGGGAGCGCCGCACGGCACAGGACTTGCCGCCCGGGCTCAGACAGCAGGACGCGGCCGGCGCGGCCACAAGTGGGATTCAACCGCCGGCAACCTATTGCTTTCGATTGTCCTGCGTCCATGCGTTAATCCTGCGAAGTACTCTGGTCTTGCTGCCGTCAGCGGCCTAGCGGTGCTCGAGGCGCTCGAAAAACAGGGTCTTGCAAACGAGATTGGCCTCAAATGGCCCAACGACCTGGTCGCGCGTGGACGCAAACTCGGCGGCATTCTGGTCGAGGCCGCACGCGATAACGAAGGCAAACCTTTCGCCGTCTGTGGCATTGGTGTCAATGTGAACTATGCGCCCCAAGAGGTGCCCGATGGCGGCCTGCCGGCAATCGGTCTCTCGGACCTTAACGAGAACGTTCCAGCTGTCGACATGCTCCTCGATGAGGTCTATCACGCAGTTATAGACGCTATAGATGCCTGGGCAGAACGCCTCAACGCCATGGAAGAAAACACCGGACCGCTCGCGCCCGTCCACGGCGAATATGTCGCTCACCTCAATTGGATTGGAAAGCACGTTATCGCCCGCTCCCCTGCCGGTGACGAGCTGGCGCGAGGCATCTTTAAAACGGTCGATGGCTTTGGTCGTGCGTGCATCGAAACAGAAGACGGCTTGCGATCCTTCCATTTTGAGGAAGCGTCATTGCGCCCCTTGAGTGAGTAGGTCGCCACAGCCAGCCGCTCGGCAGCCTTACTCGGCGATCCAAACCCATCATGCAAAACAAAAGGGCCCCGCTACCGTAACGGCAGCGGGGCCCTTTAAGCTATGAGCGATATCGCTTAGAGCTTGATGTCGATGTCGACGCCAGCGGGGAGGTCGAGACGCATAAGCGAATCAACGGTGCCCGAGGTGGGGTCGAGGATGTCGATGAGGCGCTTGTGGGTGCGCATCTCGAACTGCTCACGGGAGTCCTTGTTCACGTGCGGCGAGCGGATAACCGTGTACAGGTTGCGCTCGGTGGGCAGGGGGACAGGACCGGAAACGCGAGCGCCGGTCTTCTGAGCGGTCTCGACGATGAGCTTCGCGGACTGATCGACGACCTCGTGATCATAGCCCTTGAGGCGAATGCGGATCTTCTGGGTAGCCAACTTAAACCTCCAAAGAGTGCGAGAGATGTTCTCGCAGGATTACGTAACAGGGAGCTCGAACTTAGGCGTTCTTGCTCATGACCTCGTCCACGATGGACTTGGGCGCGGGCTCATAAGAGTCGAACTGCATCGTGTAGGATGCACGGCCCTGGGTCTGGGAGCGAAGGTCGGTAGCGTAACCGAACATCTCGCCCAGCGGCACCTTGGCACGGATGAGCTTGCTGTTCTTGCGATCCTCCATGCCCTCGATCTTGCCGCGGCGACCGGAGAGGTTGCCCATAACGTCGCCCATGTACTGCTCGGGGGTCTCGACCTCGACAGCCATGATCGGCTCGAGCAGCTGCGGATCGGACTTCTTGAGAGCGTCCTTGATAGCCATGGAACCGGCGATCTTAAAGGCGGCCTCGGAGGAGTCGACCTCGTGGTAAGAACCGTCGAACAGGGTGACCTTGACGTCGAGGACCGGGAAGCCGGCGATAACACCGGTGTTCAGGGCCTCCTGGATGCCCTTGTCGATGGACGGGATGTACTCCTTGGGCACGACGCCGCCGACGATAGCGTTGACGAACTCGTAGCCGAAGCCCTCCTCCATCTTCTCGAGCTTGATGACGGCGTGGCCGTACTGACCGCGACCGCCGGACTGACGGACGAACTTGCCCTCAGCCTTCTCGACGTCGTGACCAGCGGTCTCGCGGTAGGCAACCTGGGGCTTACCAACGTTAGCGTCAACCTTGAACTCGCGGAGCAGACGGTCGACGATGATCTCGAGGTGCAGCTCGCCCATGCCGGCGATGATGGTCTGACCGGTCTCGTGGTTGGTGGACACCTGGAAGGTCGGGTCCTCCTCGGCGAGCTTGGTCAGAGCCAGGGACATCTTGTCCTGCTCGGCCTTGGTCTTGGGCTCGATGGCAACGTCGATAACGGGCTTAGCGAACTCGATCTTCTCGAGGACGATCTCCTTGCCCTCGGCGCACAGGGTGTCACCGGTGGTGGAGTTCTTGAAGCCGACGCAAGCGACGATGTCGCCGGCGGCAGCGTCGTCACGGTCGATACGCTCGGCAGCGTTCATCTCGAGGATGCGGCCGAGGCGCTCGCGCTGACCGTTGGAAGCGTTGACAACGTAGGAGCCGGACTCGGCGCGGCCGGAGTAAACGCGGACGTAGGTGAGCTTACCGACGAACGGGTCGGTCATGATCTTGAAGACCAGGCCGGAGAAGGGCTCGTCGAAGGAAGGATGACGCTGGATCTCCTCGCCGGTGTCCGGATCGGTACCGGTGACGGCCTCAACGTCAAGCGGGCTGGGCAGGTAGTCGACGACAGCGTCGAGCAGCTCCTGAACGCCCTTGTTCTTGTAGGCGGAACCCACGAAGACGAGGTTGAGCTCGTTGGCCAGAACGCCCTTGCGCAGAGCAGCCTTGAGCTCCTCGACGGTGAAGTCCTCCTCCATGAGGATCTTCTCCATGAGCTCGTCGTCAAAGCTGGCAGCAGCGTCGAGGAGCTCCTCGCGCTTGGTGGCAGCGATGTCGGCGAACTCAGCCGGGATCTCGTCCATCGGCTCGGGGTAGGTCATGCCCTTCTCGTCGGCCTTGAAGTCCCATGCAGTCATGGTGACCAGGTCGATGACGCCCCAGAAGTTGTCCTCGGCGCCCATCGGGACCTGAGCGGCCACGGCGTTAGCGTCGAGACGATCCTTCATGGTCTCGATAGCGTTGAAGAAGTCAGCGCCCACGCGGTCATACTTGTTGATGAAGGCGATGCGGGGAACGTTGAAGGTAGAAGCCTGACGCCAAACGGTCTCAGACTGGGGCTGAACGCCGGCAACGGCGTCGAAGACGGCGACAGCGCCATCGAGGACGCGCAGGCAGCGCTCGACCTCGGCGGTGAAGTCAACGTGGCCCGGGGTGTCGATGATCTGGATGCGGTAGTCCTTGCCGTCCTTGTTCCAGAAGCAGGTGGTAGCAGCGGAGGTAATGGTTACGCCGCGCTCCTGCTCCTGAACCATCCAGTCCATGGTGGCAGCGCCCTCATGGACCTCACCGATCTTGTGGGTCTTACCGGTGTAGTAAAGAATACGCTCGGTCGTGGTGGTCTTACCGGCATCGATGTGGGCCATGATGCCGATGTTACGGGTATCGGAAAGCTTGTACTTAGGCTTAGCCATGTTAGTTCCTTACCTTAACTTACCAACGATAGTGAGAGAACGCGCGGTTGGCCTCGGCCATCTTGAAGACGTCCTCACGCTTCTTGACGGAAGCGCCCAGGCCGTTGGAAGCGTCGAGGATCTCGTTGGCGAGACGCTCGGCCATGGTCTTCTCCTTGCGAGCGCGGGAGAAGTTGACGATCCAGCGGATACCCAGAGCGGTGGAACGACGGGAGTTGACCTCCATCGGGACCTGATAGGTAGCGCCACCGACACGCTTGGGCTTAACCTCGAGCGTGGGCTTGACGTTGTCCATAGCCTTCTTGAAGGTAGCGAGAGCGTCGCCACCCTCGGACTTCTCGGCAACGATCTCGAAAGCGGTGTAAACGATGCGCTCAGCGGTGGCCTTCTTGCCGTCAAGAAGGACCTTGTTGATGAGCTGAGTCACCAGGCGGTTGTTGTAAACGGCGTCAGGTTGAACCTCACGACGATTAGCTGCTGCACGACGCGGCATGTGAAATCTCCTTAAGTGTCTACCGTGCGGCGCTTAGGCGGCACACGGCGAAAGTATCAAAACGTTATCTGGCTTATTTGGCCTTGGGGCGCTTAGCACCGTACTTGGAACGGGCCTGCATACGGTTCTGGACCGGAGCAGCGTCGTAGGCGCCACGGATGACGTGATAACGGACACCAGGGAGGTCACGGACACGACCACCGCGGACGAGCACGATGGAGTGCTCCTGCAGGTTGTGGCCCTCACCCGGGATGTAAGCAGTAACTTCGATGCCGTTGACGAGGCGAACACGGGCAACCTTACGAAGAGCCGAGTTCGGCTTCTTGGGGCTCGTGGTGAAGACGCGGGTGCACACGCCGCGCTTCTGGGAGTTGTGCTGCAGAGCAGCGTTCTTGGACTTCTTGGGCACGGAACGACGGCCCTGGCGAACCAGCTGGTTAATAGTAGGCAAAGCGTACTCCTTCTCGAATGATTCCAGCTTTCTGTAAAGTGCAACGGCTTGAATCGAGGGGTCAGCATCCCCCTACGAAACACGCAGTTCGATAGGATACGTGCCGTTAGCTGTGCCGTCAACAAACCACGCCGCCGGGCGTATCCCAAAATCGGCACATTTCCGCAAAGCCTACACAAAAGGAATCCCCTCCTGTGCACGGGGGCGGATTCCCGGCCCGGGCGGCCCGCCGTTTAAGTTTGCTGCTCTACAGTCCTGCGCAAGACGGAAAGCACATTAAGTGCTTTCCTTTGCGTGCGGAACTCGTGACAAACTTAAACGGCGGGCCGCCCGGGCCGGGAATCCGACGCGCTCGTCGGGGCAACGTTACCTGCCAAAAAGGGACAGGTTTATTTTGGTCGGTTTTATCTGGGGAAACGTCGCGCTCCAACGGTGATCTGCTCTCACCTGTCGCATGGAAATCGGCGGCGCTTTCGGAAGTATGCGGCAAATTCTGGACCCGCCGAGCGCACCGGGGTTTTGCGATAATAAACCCGCAGGTAGAGCGCTTGAGCATATACGGTGTGGTCGACCCATCAAGATTTTGCCGCATACTTCAGGAATGCAGGCGAATATCGTGCGGTCTAACCGCCCATTTACCGCAAAGAAGGCCGCTTCCCCTAGTAGAAAGCGGCCCCAAATCTTACGAATAGACGATGGTAAAGGGTTCCGACGTTTCGGCGCCCCCTGTTGAAGTGCAGCGTGTGCCTTCGAGCGTTACTGAAACCACTTGGTCGACATCAATCAACTTCGTTGGCACCCAAATGTTCTCTCCGCTATTGCGTCCCATCGAAACATAGAAATTGTACGCCCCTGCGTCGTCATCTTCGATAATCTGCTCTGACCCATCCTTGTAGGTGACGGTCAGTTTATGATCAACTGCTTCATAGCCCAGATCATCGATGTGCGTCTGGATGGAAAACGGACTGATCTCGAGAGGCGAGTCATCGGAGCGGAGTTCTTTTGTATCGACGTGCGCTCCGACGTTAAACTCTGGCGTCGATACCTCGATCACCTTCGCATCCTCACCTTTGCCCTCCGTCCAACTGATATTCCAGGTGACCGCATGTCGTAAATCTCGATCGCGATTCCAAGATGCAAAGTACATCGTGCCGTTAATGACCGTGTCGCTTGATGTGTCTTTATCAATGGTGCAGCGTGTATCAGCCCATTCCTCGCCGAAGTTCATGCTGGGTGTACTGACGCCCCCTTCTTCTTCACCATAGAGAACAAGTTCGCCAAGCTCTGCCGCCGGCTTGTAGTAGTTAACGCCATTCGGATTGGACAATGTAAACGTCACAGCACCGCAACCGTTCTCGTCGATTGCCATCTCATGAATGTCGAGCGTATAGCCGTTGCCCTCGACGGACAGATTGACCTTCTGGACTGCACCCTCCAGGCTTTGGGGCGCGATACCATCACCAAACTCTCTGGTGTAGGTATATTTCGTCCCCGACGAGCCGCCATTTGTCCAGGTAACGGACTCTCCGTTGCCATGGTTTCCCCAGGCAGAGGCAAAATAACTGGAATTGACAACAGCGTAGGCGACCCCTCCGGTCGCCAGCACTCCGGCAAGACATCCGATTACGGCAACATACAGAGGCTTCGCGTGACCCTTTCGGCGAAGCGGCTCGCCAGCAGCGGCATAAAGAACACGGTCAGCAAGATCGCTATCGGCTTGGACGGACTCGAAGGCCTGCTTGATCTGGTTGGATTTCACGGTCGCCCTCCTCTAGGATGAACTTGAGCTTCGATCTGCCGCGAGCTAAACGCGTTCGAACGGTCGCGGCTGGCACATGCAGTAACTCGGCAATTTCTGAAGTCGAGAAGCCCAGATAGTAATAGAGCACGATAGGAATACGGAATCGCTCCGGAAGTCGCATAACGTCTGACAGGACCGCCTTGGTCTCCTCCTGCGCCGTCGAAAGCGAATCGGCCAGATTCTCAATATCCTCCACGCGCCTCCACGGCTTTCGAAAGAGAGATTTACATTCATTGATCGTGACCCGGATAAGCCATCGACGAAGATGCTCCCAGTTTTCAAATTGCGCGTCGCTTTTGAGCAACTTAAGAAAGACGTCTTGAGCGACATCGTCGGCGTCAGCGCGATCACGCAGATACGTCAATGCGATCCGAAACACGACATCCCGGTGGTCTTCGACCGCCTGTCTAAAAGCTTGTTCTTCCATAATCACCTCCCGGTGACATTAATGGTTCTCGATGAGGCCCTCACCATAGATACGCTCTTGTCGGGCGAAATGTTTCAAATTCAAGCATGAAAAACCGACCAAAATAAACCTGTCCCTTATTGGCAAAAGGAATCCCCTTCTGTGCGCGGGGGCGGATTCCCGGAACGGGCGGCCCGCTGTTTAAGTTTGCTGCTCTACAGTCCTGCGCAAGACGGAAAGCACATTAAGTGCTTTCCTTTGCGTGCGGAACTCGCGACAAACTTTAACAGCGGGCCGCCCGTTCCGGGAATCCGACGTGCTCGTCGGGGCAACGTTCCTCACCAAAAAAGACCCGCTCCCCTGTTGTGAACTGCCTCCCATTTCTTGGACATGAGAAATGGGAGGCTTTCTTTATGCGC
>DXLR01000107.1:0-3778 GCA_019414625.1 Collinsella sp. | reverse complement strand
ACGCGCATAAAGAAAGCCTCCCATTTCTCATGTCCAAGAAATGGGAGGCAGTTCATAAGCTGCTCGGGGCCTTGTTGGCTTTAGTCGCGTACTTCTTAGCCGACCGTATCGTCAGGCGTGGGCGAGGGGTCGGGAGTGGGAGTGGGCGTAGGCGTAGGCGTGCCGCCATCGCCGCCGGTCGAACCACCAGTGGAGCCGCCCGTCGAGCCACCGGTCGTACCGGTGCCGCCGGTGGTGTCGCCGCCCGTCGAGCCACCGGTCGTACCGGTGCCGCCGGTGGTGTCGCCGCCCGTGGTCTCGGTGGTCGTGGTCGTCGTGGTAGTCGTTGTGGTGGTTTCCTCTTCGTCCTCGTCCTCGTCCTTGTCCTTGTCGTCGTTCTCCGACTTCTTGGTGTTGTTGGTGCCGTAGAACTTCCAGACGCTGTTGTTCTTGTAGGTGGGCGCCGTTCCGGTCGCAAACTCCTCGCGCTCGGTACCGGTCAGAACGGTGTTCATAAACCGCTTAAAGACAGGCAGGTTGGTGCTGTCGCCCAGCAGGTCCGTGCCGTATTTTTGGATGGGGATCTCGCCCGCGGAATAGCCGGTCCACAGGGCGCACGCCAGCTGCGGGGTATAGCCGCAGAACCACAGGTTGGTGGTGTTGTCGGTGGTGCCCGTCTTGCCGGCATAGGGCTGGTTGACACTCAGGGCGCCGGCAGCACCCGTACCGCTGCCCTTCATGACGCCGGACAGAACATCGGTGACCGCGGCGGCCTCGCCCTCGGTAAGCACCTGTGAGGGATTGTCGGTGTGCTGGTACAGCACCGAACCGGTACGAGAGTCAATCTCGGTGATGGCGATCGGCTGGCGATAGTAGCCGCCGTTGGCAAACGTCGCGTAGGCGGCGGCCATCTCGAGCGGCGAGATCGAGCCGGTGCCGAGGGTCATGACGGGAACGTCCTCGATGTTGTCCTTGGCGGGGTCGATGCCGAGCTTTTTGACGAGCGAGATGATCTTGCTGTTGCCGACGGCTTCCGCCACCTGGATGTAGCCGGTGTTGGAGGAGTATGCCGTCGCCTGCTTAAGCGTGATGTTGCCATAGCTCTGGTTGGCGTAGTTTTGTACCTCGGTTGTGGTGCCCTTGGCCTTGAGCGGCGAGTTGCAGTTGAGGGTGACGTTGGGGTTCATGCCGTTTTGGATGGCAGTTGCCAGCGTAAAGGCCTTAAAGGTGGAGCCGACGGGACGCTTGGCCGTGGCATGGTTTACGTGGTTCTCGTCGGCGTTGTAGTCGTAGCCGCCCACCATGCACTTGATGTAGCCGGTCTTGGGGTCGACGACGACCATGCCCATTTCCAGGCCGTCAAGCGAGAGCGTGTCGAGCTGCTCGCGGACGGCATTCTCTGCCACCTGCTGCATCGTGGGGTCGATGGTGGTCTTGACGGTCAGGCCGCCCTTAAAGAGCACGTCGGTCGAGAACTCCTGCTCCAGTAGCTGCTTGACGTAGGAGACAAAGTAGGGCTGCGAGTATACGTCGACGCCGCTGCCCGAAATCTCGGTCACGTTGAGGGTGATGGGCTCGGCCTGTGCGGCATCGTGCTCCTCCTGGGTGATGTGGCCCAGGCGCAGCATGTTGTCGAGAACCTTGTTGCGGCGAGACAGCGCCAGGTCGGGGTTGACCGTGGGGTCGTACTGCGAAGGCGAGTTGGGAAGGCCGATGAGCAGCGCGGCCTCGCTGAGGGTGAGGTCGGCGGCGCTCTTGGACAGATAGGTCTCGGCTGCGGCCTCGATGCCGTAGGCGCCGTGGCCGTAATAGATGGTGTTGAGGTACATCATGAGGATCTCGTCTTTGGAGTACATGTCCTCCATCTTGATGGCGATGTAGGCCTCGCGCACCTTACGCTCAATGGTCGAGTCGAACTGCTCCTCCTGCAGGATGGTGTTGCGCACAAGCTGCTGGGTGATCGTCGAGGCGCCTTCGTGCCCGCCACCGAGGGTTGCCACCGCAGCACGCGCGATACCCCACAGGTCGATACCGCCGTGCTCGTAGAAGCGCTCGTCCTCGACGTCAACGGTGCCCTGCAGCACGTAGGGGGAGACCTCGTCCTTGGTGATGGATTTGCGGTTTTGCGTGTAGAAGCTCGCGATCTTGTTGCCGTTGCAGTCGACGATCTCGGTGGGCTCGCTCACCAGATACGCGTTGGCGTCGGTGTAGTCGGGCAGATCGGACAGCCAGCGGTTGACGTTGCCGACCATGCCGATGCCAAATGCCACGCCCGCAATCAGCAGAAAGCCCAAAAACGAGAGCAGGATTATGGGCAGAGCATGCGTCTTTGAACGGCTGCGTCCCTGTCGTTGGCGAGGACCCATATATTGACCTCCAGGTATGTCGTGCCGGACGGTGGATGTGCCGTCGGGGCAGGATGGACATAAGTTATTACACGATAAACCAAACGGGGCGCGCGAGGCCTCGTGTATGCTGGAAGACGGCATTTTTCAGAGTGAATGCATACCTTGGTAAGGAGTTTGTCGATGGCGATTCGGACGATGGGGCCGAGCGGACAATACGAGACTGGATTGGATGCTGCCGGTGCGGCGCTGCCCGAGCTGCTGGCGCCGGCGGGCGGACTCGACCAGATGCTTGCGGCCATCGCCGCGGGTGCCGATGCCATCTATGCGGGGTTGGGCGGCTTTAACGCCCGTGTGAGCGCCCATGGCTTTACGGATAACGAGTTTGCGCGCGGCTGCGCCGTGGCGCATGCCCATGGCGTGCGTGTGTACGTAACGCTCAACGTGTTCGTGTTTGACGATGAGTTGTCCGACGCGGTGGCGTTGGGAGCTCATGCACTGGAGCTGGGCGCCGATGCTCTGATTGTCGCCGATGCCGGGTTGGCCTGCGCGCTGCGCGCGGCGATTCCCGGGGTCGAGATTCACCTGTCCACGCAGGCGGGCGCTCATAGCGAGGGTGCCGTGCGGCTTGCCGCCGATGAGCTGGGGGTCGAGCGCGTGACGACGGCACGCGAGCTGACGGTCGACGAGATTGCGGCGCTATGTGCCACGGGCGTGCCCATCGAGGTATTCTGCCACGGTGCGATTTGCATCGGCTATTCGGGGGCGTGCGAGTTCTCGGTCCTGCGGCGTGGGCGCTCGGCGATGCGCGGCGACTGCACGCAGCCGTGCCGTCTGGCGTACGACCTAGTGGACGA
This sequence comes from Collinsella sp., assembly GCA_019414625.1. GTDB lineage: Bacteria > Actinomycetota > Coriobacteriia > Coriobacteriales > Coriobacteriaceae > Collinsella. The sequence goes on along the minus strand of DXLR01000107.1, from coordinate 597 downwards.
GGCGGGACAGAGCGTTGTCGCCGTCGAGGGGGATCGTCTACTGTGTCCGCGTGACTATCTGGGTATCGCGCACCTGCCCGAGCTTGTTGCCGCCGGCGTGGCATCGCTCAAGATCGAGGGACGCATGAAGAATTCCGATTACGTATTCAACGTTGTGAGGGTGTGGCGTCGGGCACTCGATATGCTGTGCGACGGCGCGTGGGACTCCGGTGCCGTGGAAGAGCTTGAACGCGAGCTGGGAAGGTCGTTTAACCGTGGGTTTACCGATGCTTACCTGCGGGGTCGTTCGGGTGCCGAGCTCATGAGCTTTGAGCGCGCGATCAACCAGGGCGTGCGCGTGGGCCACTTGGTGGCGGTGGGTCACGAAGAGGTGACGGTTGAGCTTGATGCCGCCGTGGCGGCGGGCGATACGCTCGAAATTCGATTTTACCCGGGTGCCGACGCGCGTCCCGATGTGCCCAAGCGCTGGCCACAGGTGCCTTGCCCCGTGGATGCCGCTGCGGGAGAGCGCATCGTCGTGCATTGCAAACGTAAGGTGGACGCGGGCTGCGAGGTCTATCTGATTCGCAGCGCCGGCGTGTTGGATCAGGCGGCGGC
>DXLR01000106.1:0-1199 GCA_019414625.1 Collinsella sp. | reverse complement strand
AAGGGAACACGGCCACCATTCCATTGACCGTCTGAGGCACGGGAGAGCATGACGGCCGTGACGCGCTCGGCGGTGGTCTTGCGCTCCAGCTCGGCGAAGATCAGGATAATGCGCATCATGGCCTCACCGATGGCGGAGGAGGTGTCGAACTGCTCGTTCTTGGAGACGAAGGTGACGCCGAGGGACTGCAGCTCGTCGTGCATGGCGGCGAAGTCGATCAGGTTGCGGCTGATACGGTCAATCTTCCAGACGACAAGGTGGGTAAACTCGCCTGTGCGGATGCGATCCATCATGGCCTGATATTCTGGTCGGTCTGTGTTCTTGGCCGAGTAGCCAGGGTCTTCAAACACGACGTAGTCGGTGATGCCCAGCACCAGCGTGACATAGGCGATAAGTTCGCGGCGCTGAACTTTGAGGGAGTCTTTGTCCACCTGCCAATGAGTAGAGACGCGAATATAGATGGCCGCCTTCTTCGCGGCCAGTTTCTCGGCGATGCGAGAAGCCATACGAAGTCCTCCTTTTTCGGGATATTCCATAGGAACGTCCGACCAAAAATCCACGGACGTTCCGTGTATAACCGTAACCATACCGTAACCGTAACCTATACCGTAAACGTAACGTAACCGTTAGATATAGTTTTGGGGCACCGCTGCTGCGATGCCCCGTATGTGTTTTTATTGCGAGACTGCTTTTGCGAAGCCTCTGGCCGCTGCCACAAGCCCCATCGTGCCATCCATCAGGGCGTCAATGCTGAGAGGCAAGACACTGATGGAGCCGTCGGGTGCAGGCTGCATTGAGGCCGTGTCCGCATAGGGAATGAGGGCCTCGAAGAAACTGTCGGCCTCGGCAGGACCTCGCCCGTTGCTCTGGAGCTGGTGTCGGGTGACACGGGGCTCGGCCACCACGTCCGAGCGATGCTGCCCGATGGTGAACTTGAAGAGCTGGTACGGGCGGCCGTCGCCGAGCGGAGCATATTGAACGATGATCTCGCGGCCGATGGAGACGGCGCTGAAGCCGTCCATGACTTCGAGGGCACCGATGAACTCGGTCACGTCGTCTGGGTCAACGCCTTTTGCGGCAGAGAAGCGGTCAATGAGTTCACGGCTGGTAAAGACCTTGTGTGCGGAGGCTGAGTCGATGACCTCGAAGAGCAATTCGCCATCAGCCAGCGTCGCGGCGAGAGCCTTGCTGACATTGCC
>DXLR01000105.1:0-38662 GCA_019414625.1 Collinsella sp. | reverse complement strand
TAAGAGACAGAGACCTGGGCCTTTCGGCCAGCCCCGGTCAGGCCCGCCGCGACATCGACGGCGGCGGCGTCAAGATCAACGGCAAGGCTGTGGCTTCCAAGAGCTACAACATCGATCCGAGCGCCCTCAAGCTGGGCGACACCCTCTCCGTGGGCAAGCGCAAGGGCTTCAAGCTGGTTTAGTTACGCGGTTTTACCAAACCGCGTAACCGGTTGACGCTGCAAACCCGCCAGAGCGGCAATCTGTCTTTCAACTTCGGCGGCATGACCAGAAGGTCAATGCCGCCTCGTTTCAAGGCACCTTGCTCGCTCTGGCGGGTTTTCGCTGTCGTTGCCAGAACATCGGGGTACTCATTGGGGACAGACATAAATGAGTAGTCGTAGGGGGACACTCCTTCTCATTGCGCGGGGTGGCGTGTGCCGTTAAGCGGAGGGGGTGTATTCCCGACCCATCGTTTGGGCATACAATGGCTATTGTCTTGCTGCGGTGAAGGCCTGTCCGCTCCGCAGCTGTTTTCTACGGTTAAAGGAGAATGTATGTCCGTTGAGGTCATGAGGTCTGTGATCGAGGCCGCCGAGGGCCGCGTGCCCGTCGACACGCTGTTTACCAATGCGCAGATCGTCGACGTGTATGGCCAGCGTGTGGCGCCCGGTAGCGTTGCCGTCAAGGACGGTGTGATCGTCGGCGTGCTCTACGATGGTCGCGACGATGCCGCTGGCACCTACGAGGCAACTGAGGTCGTCGACTGCCAGGGTCGCTATCTCGCTCCCGGTTTTATTGACGGGCATCTGCACATTGAGTCCTCGAACATCCGTCCCGCCGAGTATGCTCGCATGGCGGCGTCGCGCGGTACTCCCACCGCCATTGCCGACAGCCACGAGATTGCCAATGTTGCCGGTCTCGACGGCCTGCGCTTTATGATCGAGGATGGTCGTCGTGCGCCCATCTCCATCAAGTACATGATGCCTTCGTGCGTGCCCGCACTGCCCGACGAGCAAGCGGGCGCTGTGATTACCGCCGCTGACATGCAGGCGTTTTTTGCCGAGCATCCGGGCGATGTCTTTGGTCTGGGCGAAATGATGAACCTGCCGGGCGTCTTTATGGCCGATCCCGAGACCTGCGCTCGAATCGACGCTGCCAACCAGACGCCGTCCAAGCAGGTTGACGGCCACGCGCCGCTCGTTGCCGGTATGGACCTCAACGCCTATGCCGCAGCGGGCATTATCGCCGACCACGAGTCGACGATTCCCGAGGAGGCGCTCGACAAGCTGTCCCGCGGCATGTACGTGATGCTGCGCGAGGGCACGTGCAGCCATGACCTGGCCAATCTGTCGCCGATGCTGCTGGAGAACCCCGCGCGCGCCCGCCGCTGCTGCTTTGCGACCGACGACCGCGCTCCCTCCGATGCTCTTTCGACCGGCATGATCGACAATGCCTGCCGCGTGGCCATCGAGGCCGGCATCGACCCGGTGGTCGCCATCTCCATGGCGTCCCTTTCCACGGCTGAGGCATTTGGCCTGGACCACGGCTGTCGCGACCCGCATGAGCTCCGTGGCGCGATCGCCCCGGGCAAACGCGCCGACCTGCTGTTGCTCGATGACCTGACGTTTGCCAAGGCTCCGCATCGCGTATATGCCGCCGGTGCTCTGGTGGCGCAGGACGGCACCTTTGTGGGCGAGATCGCACCCGAGATGGCCGAGGTTGCGGCCCTTGCCGATGAGCTGCGCGCCTCCGTTAAGCTGCCGAAGCTTTCGCTCGACGTGTTTGACTATGCCTTTAAGCCGGGCGAGGCCGTGATTGACGTGGTGCCGGGTAAGGCCATCACGGGCATGGCTCGCCCCGAGAGCGCCGAGGGCCTGCGCCGCATTATGCTGATCGAGCGCCACGGCCGCGGCGTGTCACTGCAGGCCGAGGGCGCCGACGGTGATGGTCCTGCGGGCCTGGGTCTCGTTGGCAAGCACATTGGTCGCGGCTGGGTGCGCGGCTTTACCATCACGGGCGGTGCCATCGCCTCGACGATTGGCCACGATTCGCACAACGTGTGCGTGGTGGGCGACAACGCGGCCAACATGATGGCTGCCGTCGAGGCTGTTGGCCAGGGCGGCCACGTGCTGGTACGCGATGGTGAGGTCGTAGCGCGCATCCCGCTGGCGCTCGGTGGCCTGATGAGCGAGGGCACGGCCGAGGATGTCGCCGCGCAGCACGACGACTTTATGGTCAAGGCGCGCGCCATGGGCATCGAGCCGCCGCTCGACCCCATCATGGGCATCATCTTCCTGCCCCTGCCGGTGATCCCGACGCTCCGCATCCGCCCCGAGGGCATGTTCGACGTCACCACCTTCACCTACGCCGACTAGTCATCGGGGACGTTCTTAAACGACTAGTCGTCGGGGACACTCTTCCGTGTGTCGCCTGCCGCCGCGGTCGTGGGCTCTCTGGCACGCGTGAGCTATTTGCCAGGTCTATGTAACGTTTACGCCCGCGGAGTCTTATTTGAGCTCCCTTTGGGTACGTTGGAATCGGATACACGTTCGATTCCAACAAGCCCGAAGGGAGCTTTTCTATGTTTAAACTGATTGCATCCGATATGGACGGCACACTGCTTGACGAAAACGGCCAGGTGCCTCCCGAGACCTACGAACTGATTCTGGCGCTACACGAGCATGGCGTGCATTTCGCCGCATCGTCAGGTCGTCGCTACGATCGCCTGTGCGAGTTCTTTGCGCCCGTTCGCGACAAGATGGACTTTGTCGCCGCTAACGGCGCCCAAGTCTACGCCGACGGTAAGATGGTAGACCGTGAGGTGTATTCCCACCTGGCGATTCGAAGGCTCGCCCAAGCCGTCAGGACGTTTCCCAATCTGCATCTTGCGCTCTTTGACCGAACCAAGTCCTTCCTGCTCGATGACGAGTGCAAGTTCGTGCGTGAGGTCGATAAGGACCTTCCCAATGCCGAGCGTATTTGGGAGCTGCCCGATCCCAGCGTAAATATCATCAAAGCGAGTATCTTTTGCGACGACAGTGCGGTTATGGACAGTGCGTACGTGCTACAGCGCGAACTTGGTCAGCTCTTTACTTTTGCGCCTTCGGGCAACGCGTGGATCGATGCCATGCAGCCCGGTGTGTCGAAGGCTTCGGGTATCGCGCAGCTCGCGGAGCATTACGGCATTGGTCGCGACGAGGTCATGGCGTTTGGCGACTCGATGAACGACTACGAGATCATTCGCTTTGTCGGCACGGGCTGCGCGATGGAAAACGCGCGCCCCGCGCTTAAGGCGGTGGCCGATCGCGTGGTGGGTTGTAACCGCGACCACGCCGTCCAGCAGGAGCTCCGTCGCGTGCTGGAGAGTCTCTCCTAATCCGGCAGATGGGGACGTTCCTTTTCTGCCGACAGTGGGGGACAGTCCTTGCAGCTTTTTGCGAAGAGTGTCCCCAGTGACTAGTCGTTTAAGAACGTCCCCAATGACTGACCAATGACTAGGCGAGGGCGGCCATGATGGTGCGGGCGACGCCGTCGTGGTCGTTGTCGTATTCGGTGATGGCGTCGGCGGCGTCGCGATCTTCGGGCTCGGCGTTGATCATGGCCATGCCATGGCCCGCTGCCTGCAGCATGGGGATGTCGTTGATGTTGTCGCCGAACGCCCAGGCGTCGGCGAGACGCTCGCCCAGATGCGCACACAGCCACGTGAGGGCCGTTCCCTTGGTGGCGCCTTCGCCCATAACCTCGATATTCATGGCGTACGAACGCGTGACCTCAATGCCTCCGAGCGTGTCGAGCGCCGCCGCGATGGCGTCGCGATCGGCGGGGTCGTGCCAGTACATAGCGATGCGTTCGAGCGTCTCGACCTCGTCGATCTTGCTGTCGATATTCATGTCGATCGGCGTTCGTGTGCGCTTGAGCGAAGCCGCGATGTGGGGGTCGCCGCCACAGAACTCATCCAGACGCCCGTATAGCGAGCGGGGGAGGAAGCACTGCCCATCCGCGAAGATATCGAAGGTCACATCGTGGCCGGCGGCAATGCGATGGATGCGGTGGGCAATGCCACGGTCGAGCGGACGGCTCAAGATGCACGTGGCGCGCGAGGCGTCGGTGGGCGCATCCTCGTCGAGCTGCCAGACGCTGGCGCCGTTGGCACAGACCGCGTAATGCACGGCGGGATGGGCGAGAATGGGCTCAAAGATGCCCGACAGTGGACGTCCCGTGCAGGGAACAAACTCGATGCCACGACGTGCGAGCTCGTCGAGCATCGCCCAGGTGGCATCGCTCATTTGCTTATCGCTCGTCAGCAGCGTTCCATCCATATCGGAAAACACAATCATTCGCTGCGATCCTTTCTACTGTCATAAAAAGCGTGGCCGAGGGCGGTGATGCCCTGGCCACGCTCGGGTTCTATAACGGTCCGCGTCCTAGCGATCGGCGAGCGGCTTGTATTCCAGCGGCTCGATAACCGGGCGATACGCGGGACGGATGATGCGGTGCGCGCAGAAGAGCTCTTCCATGCGGTGCGCCGACCAGCCGGCCATACGGGCGACGGCGAACAGCGGTGTAAAGAGCGTCTCGGGCACGCCGAGCATTTTGTAAATAAAGCCCGTGTACAGGTCGATGTTGGCGCAGATGGGCTTGGTCATGCCGTGGTCGCGCATCACCTGCGGGGCCAGGCGCTCGATGCGCTCGATGAGCGCGAACTCCTCGCCCAAGTCCTTCTTGGCGGCAAGCGAGCGCGCGTAACGGCGGCAGACCTCGGCGCGCGGGTCGCTCAGCGTATAGACGGCGTGGCCCATGCCGTAGATGAGGCCGGTGCCGTCGAAGGCCTGCTTGTCGAGGATCTTGCCCAGGTAGGCCGCGACCTCGTCCTCGTCCTCCCAATTGGAGACATGCGCACGGATGTCCTCGTGCATGGACACGACCTTGGCGTTGGCGCCGCCGTGGCGCGGGCCCTTGAGCGAGCCGATGGCCGCGGCGTAGGCGGAATACGGGTCGGTGGCCGAGGAGGACAGCACGCGGCAGGCAAACGTGGAGTTGTTGCCGCCGCCGTGCTCTGCATGCAGCATGAGCATCACGTCGAGCAGCATGGCTTCGTCGCGGTTGAATGCCATGCCGCCGCGCAACACCTGCAGGATGGTCTCGGCGGTGGAGAGGCCGGGCGTGGGGTGCGGCACGTGAACCTCGGAGCCGCGAAGCTTGGCGATCGAGGCCATGTGTGCGAAGGCGGCGATGCGCGGGAGACGTGCGAGCATGGAAATAGCCACGTCGATCTCATGCTCGGGCGTGATCACGTCTGGTTCGGCATCGAAGGCGTAGAGCAGCAGCACGGCGCGCTGGAGCACGTTCATGATGCTCGACGACACCGTGGTCATAGGGAACTCTTTGACGTACTCGTCGCTCAGATGTCTAAAGGCGCCCAGGCGCTCGCAAAAGCCGTCGAGCTCTTCCTTGTTGGGCAGCGAACCCGTGATAAGCAGATAGGCGACTTCCTCGTAGCCGTAGCGATTCTCGGCCTGGGCATTGTTGACCAGATCCTCGATGCTGTAGCCGCGAAGCGTGAGCTTGCCCTGATCGGGCACGACCTTTCCGTCGACCTTGTTGTAGCCGTGCACATCCGAGATGCGAGTGAGGCCCGCGACCACGCCCGAGCCGTCGGCATTGCGCAGGCCGCGCTTGACATTGTGCTCAACAAACAGGCCCTCGTCATAAGGGTCGGTCGGCAGGCCGTGGTAGAGGCTTTCGCTCTCAGGCGAAATCTGGCGGCTTGCTTCGTAATCCAGAACCAGTCGGCTCAAGTGGTCATCGAAGCGGTAATAGATTTTCTTGGCGTCGTAGGCCATGCGCGCTCCTCTCCGGGCCGCATCGGGGTGACTTGCATGGGCATGCGCGCGTCAGGCTATCCCCAGCGGCTTGTTCGCTACAGGCGGTACATAAAGTTAAAGACGTCCTCGCGCTGGATGGACACGTTGACGCCCGAAAGCTCGCCGGCCTCGGCCAGGGCCTTCTGCAGCTCAGCGAAGTCGAGCTTGGACTCGGCGGTATCGGCCAGCATGGTCATGGTGAAGATGTCCTCGATAATGGACTGCGTGATGTCGCGGATGTCGACGTTGGCCTCGCCCAGGACACGGGTGACGCCGGCGACGATGCCGGGGCGGTTCTTGCCAAGGACGGTGATGACGATACGGGAGGACGAGATCTCGGCCATGGGAAACCCTTTCGCGTGATTGCGGCGCGCGCGGGGCGCTCCGCTACGGTACAGTGTTCATCATTGTACCTGTCTGGCGCAAAAAAGGCGCGCTCGCTGCGGCGTTACATGCCTGCAACATGAGCGTAAGGGGGAAGGCCGCACGGGGAAGAGCCGTCTGGCGCGTGTCCGGCTCGTGTTGGGTTGATTTCCGATCTCAGCCGAACACATTGAGCGGACAGGCCGTTCCCGCAGTCAGCCGAACGCCTCCGACGGCTGATTCCGAACTGGAAGCGGAGGGCATCCCCGCCCTTCTGTAGGGGATACCGCTCCGCGGCGCATGCCGCGGGCGGCGCCCCTATCGGACCACCGTGACCTCAGTTGGGATGGGCCCAGCACTGCCGCGTACTCGGTGAGCTAGAGCCAACTGTTCGTCTTCACGTCGCGTATGGCGATATTTCGGTCGTCCGGCTCGGTGATGCCGTAGCCGAACGCCTGGAGCGTCTCGATGGACTCCTGGATCCTCTGTTGGAACATGGGACCCGGATCGACCCTCGGCCCGAGGTGCCCGCGCCAAAGGCACGGCGTGGCGCGCAGCATGTTATGGATTTTGGAGATGGGCTCGATGTCGGCGTAGACGTTGAGCGTCGCCATGGCGTCCTTGTGGCCGAGGATCGATTGGAGCGCCTTGATATCGCCGCCTTGGCGGATCCACTGCGTTGCGAACGTGTGGCGAAGGCCGTGGAACGTGATCAGCTCGTCGTTGGTGCCCATGAGGCCGTTGGTCTCCGAGAACGTCTTGAACGCCCTGCGGATATAGCTTGTCGTCGCGAAGGTCGCGCCCGGCTCCGACAGGATGTAGCAGTCCCCGATCTCGACCGCCCCGGTAAGGCCGCGCAAGCGCAGCTTTCCGCAGTCGATCTCGTGGGTCTCCTTCAGGAAGGGGAGTAGGCCGACCGGGTCGATGGGGATACCCCTGGCGTCATGGGTCTTGGTGTCCTTGATGAACGAACCCATTCCCTTCGCGTACGCCACCGAGTGTCTGATCGAGATCAGGCCCGTCTCGAAATCCACATCGCACCACCGAAGGCCGCAGACCTCGCCGATTCGCATCCCCGTGTGCAGGGCGAGTACGACCGCCCTCTAATCCTCGGCGGACCAATCGAGTCCGAACTCCTTTCGGGCATCCTCTTCGCTCATGACTTCGAGAAGGTCTCCGGGTTGGCAACGAAGGGCGAGGCATAGCTGCTCGAGTGTGTTGAAGCGAATGCCGCGAATATGCCCTTTTTTAATACGGGACAGGTTCACGGGCGTGGTTCCAATCCTTTCGGCAAGTTCGTTCGAGGAAATCTTTCGCTCGGCCATGATCTTGTCGAGGCGAACAATTACGGGCATGGCGTTTCCTTACGCAATCTCGTCGGAGTCGAGGTACAGCTCTCGGGCGTACAAGAAGAGCTGGGAAAGCATGAACAGGACGATGCCGAGAACCAGAGAGGTCCAATCGAATGATGAAGCGATCTCTTGGGCGCCGACGGCCCCCTCGCCGCCAAACATCGAAACGGAGGTTTTGAGTGAGCCGGCGTAGAGGCTGGTGGCAGCTTGAACAACGAAGAGAATGCCGAGCACCTTCAAGCATGTCGCAGACCCTTTCTTGAAGGGGTCTCCGCTCTTGATCGTCCACACGAGAACGGCGCTGAGGATGGTCGTAGCGATACCGATGACGGCAGGGACCAATGTCGAGATCGCAAGGGCTGGATACGCGGGGGAGTCTGCAATTACAGGGTTGTCGAGCACTTCGATTGCTGGCTTTAAGGAGAACGCCACTTGTGCGATGGCGGTGGCGCAAAGGGTCGCAGAGGCTATCGCACATGCGATGCGGAAGGAATGAAGCCGGGGAGTGCGATTGTCGGAACTCATAATAACCTCCGAAGAATTTAAAAAACTCAGGATACTTTTTAACAGTTTATGTTAAATTAACTTTGCCGGCAAGTAATCACAGCATGCTGCAATCGTAACCCCGCGCATCGAGCTGAATCGTGTTGAAACGAGCTGGTGATACGTATGCTCAAAATCTCGAAGGCGATCTTTAGGTCGCTTCTCTCCTCCAGGTCGCTCTGTGTTGTCGTTGTTGCGTTGATGGTTCTTTGTGCTCTGCCCGTCTTCAGGAGCGCGGCTGGCATCGACGGACGGGTCGAATACCTCGAGTCGGGAATAACCCGTGTTGAGCAGGAATTGTCAGCATCCTATGCGGATGCGCTTGTGAATGCGGGGGAGGACGGTGTCTATACCTCTTCATCAAGCATGCCCGCGCTTCTGTACCCTCTTGCCGCGGGACGTCTTATCTTGGCACCGCTCTCTCCCCTACTTCCGTTTCTGCAGATATCGGATGGAGAGTACACCTATTATGACGGATCGAAGGAGTACTTGCTATGGGTCGCAACGGCCGTTGCCGTCTCGTTCCTTGCCGCGCGTCTTAACAAACGTGAAAAGCTCATCATCCAGGCACCGATGGGCGAGCTGGGTAGACTTGTTGCATCGAGCGTATGGGCGAGTGTTTTTGCAATGCTTGCCGTCCTCGCCATCAATCTTCCAGGGATAATCGCCGCGCTTGTGAAGAATGGCCCGGGCTCGCCGTTCTATCCGATAGGCTACATTCAATATGCGACTCCGGTTATCAAACCGGCTTGGCTGGTGTTCGCGCAGACGGCCATCTTGCAATTCTTGGTGGCAGCGTTCATCTCGCTTGTCGTTCACCTTGCCGTGAAGATTGCCAATAACCCTACGCTTGGAATCGTGTTCGTATGTGCCCTGATGGGGGTGACGATGGTTCCCGGGTATTACGGAAGATCCATCGCTTTACGTGAGTTCGCCCTGTTGAATCCCCTTACGTATGCGAACACTGAGTTGACCGTCGGCGCCTATAGCCCGTACCCGACAACGCAGATAGTGAATCTGCCTGGACTTTGCTTCGAGCGTGGCGCGATTGCCCTCGTATGCGCAATCGGGATCGAGGTGCTGGCAATTAGCCTGCTTTGCGTTGCTGGAAAGAGCGGCTGCGCGTGCCCGATATCCCCGATTTGTCTTGAGAGAGGTTCCTTCACTGCATCGAGAACGGCAACTCGTTCGAGCGCTTGTGCCTCCGCCGTTGCATACGTAAGAACGATGGGGAAACTGCTCCTGCGTTCTCCTACCCTCGCCGTATGCGCGATTGCAATGTCGACGACGATGCTGGCCCCGGCTCTGGTCGAGATGTTTCCTGACGCTGATAACGTTTCCGCTGTTCGGTATAGGGATGGGGAGCTCCGTTCAATAGATCGGTATCTAGAGCAGAACGCTGCGAATATGGACGTCGAGGGCAAAGCGGCCCTGGAAGACATGCGGGATGCTCTTTCGGGTTTCGTGTACGCGCCTATGCCTGCGGAGGGGTTTCGAAGCCTTGCGACGTACGAGCGCGCTCGAGGTGAGCTGGGCGCGGCAGATGCGACTCTCCTGCAATCGATCGGAATCGAGCCGGAGACTCCTTCTCGTGCGGAGGCGCGCGCCCTTCTGCTTGAGTCGATCGCGAGCTTGCCGGACCCCAAGGTTTACGAGTTAAGTACGAAGATGCCCCCATTAATCCTCCTTTCGTATCTCCAGGCAGCGCTTCCCTCCTTCTTTTTGCTGTTGCCCGTGGTTGTCACATCGCTCGCGTGCACCCACCTGCAGTGTCGTTCCCTTCTGGTTCTCCAGATCCCCGCAACAGCGCATGTGCGTTTTCTGACGGCTGTTGCGCTGGCTCTCCTGCTTGGCTTGGTGCTGCTTTTGGTGTCGATGGTTCCCGCTGTCGTTGTGTCCGTGATTAAGAACGGTGCGGGTGGATCGGAGTATCCCGTCGCTCTCATTCGGGCGGGAGCTTCGACAACGTCCATGGTGGGGGAGGCGGTGTTGTGCAGTATTCCGTTGCTGGTCATGGCATACGGCGTGATTTCCGTCGTCGCTGCGTTGACAGCAGCGATTAGCCGCAACCCCGTTGTCACCGGAATGGTTTGCGCGGTTCTCTTGGTGTTGGGTTCGTTGAGCGCTCATGTTGAAAGCGTGGGCATGGGCGTCGCGCTGCTGGCTCCATTCGCCTCGTTTGATCCCGCTTCCCAGGTGGGGACGATTGGGTTCCTTGGGCGAGGGACGAACGCGATGCCTTTTGGAGAGGTCGTCGGCGCATCGGGCGCTCTGCTGGTGGTCTTGGGCGCCGTATCTCCGTTGATGGTGCGCCTGAGTGTTCCAAAGATCGAAAGGGGATGATCTCGATGATTGACCTTCAAACGCTGACGATCTCTTATGGAAAGAAGGTGCTCGTAGATTCGGTGAACGCTGAGTTTGCCCCGGGTACGGTCTACGGTCTCGTCGCTCCGAACGGGCATGGAAAGACGACGTTGCTGCGTGCGATGGCAGGTTTGCCGGGTCCTCGCGTGGACGGGAGCATCGTTCTGGATGAGGTGCAGGGTACGGGTGCGAGAGAGGTCCGTTCTATGATCTTCTATGCACCTGGTGAGGGGACGCTGCTGTATCCCGGATTGCGTGCGGAAGATCACCTCAAGATGGTTTGCGATATGTGGCCGTATGCTCGCGATATCGAAGAGATAGTGGAACAAACGCAGATAGGCGAGTTCGCGAAGATGAGGATCCGCACTCTGAGCCAGGGCATGAAGCAGCAGCTTACCCTGGCGATTGCGTATGCGACGGGCGCGCGGTACCTTCTATTAGATGAGCCCATGAACGCGCTCGACCCCAGCAGGGTGGACTTGCATTCCGAGATTCTCAGGAAGCTGGCCGATTCTGGTACGTGCATCATCATGTCATCCCACATCTTGGATTCGGTCGATAGGCTGTGCGATGAGATTCTGTTTTTGAAGGATGGGAGGCTCATTAGAAGCATTCCGCAAGATGATGCGGCGCCGAAGTCTCCTGGATCCCATTTCGCAAAGCCTGCCGGACGCGCCGAGGGTGCGCTAAGCACGTATCGGCGACTCTACGAAAAGGGCGGGTAGAAATGCAAGTTAAAAATCTATGTGGCCAATGTGATACCGTTGAACCCGCATATCGATACCGCTCAGCCATTCGCCTCGCCCCCGTCGCACGTATCTTCATCCGGTCTGTTACTTTTAATCTAACGATTCTTTGAGGAACGTAGGTGCTTCTAAATGTACTGTCGACTTCTTCTCAAACTGATCCTAAGAGACAAGGCCGCATGGATTTGTACGCTCGTTCTCGCTGCAGCCTTTTCCGTCCCCATTGCGTTCAATTCACCCATCTACGGGCCCTTCTTTATGAAGCAGGGCATGCAGAGCTTTGTCGACGCATTCAATACGCGCGCACCCCAGGCCAACGGCACAGACCTATCGCCAGAGCAGCAAGCTGACGCGGAGCTTGCAAGATACGCGAACGCCGCCCTTGCCGCTCAAACCGACGCCGCCTTTCTCGATTCTGCCGAGAGCTACTACGCGCTCATGGACGAAGGCTTCCAATCCGGATCCATCGTGGGAGACCAAGAGACCAATGACGCAGACCTCGCGTATTGCCGTGCCCTGAGCAGCTCCGGCATCACGGATATCCCAGCCTCCGCAAACGACCTGCCATTCCTTTCCTTCCTGCCTTACGCCATTGCCACGGCGCCGTCTTTCCTTCCCTTCATCCCCTTCCTCCTCTCGTCGATACTCGTGCTCGGCGCCACAAGGCCCGGGACCCTGGCGGCAAAGGCGCCCGCGCCCAAATTCCGGTGCCTTATCCAGATCGTGTTTTCGATAATCGTCGCGGGGACCGCGATGCTCCTCGCCGGCCTCGCACCCGGGGGCATTTACGCCTTGGCCCTAAACGGCTTCGGGCAAATTGGGTACCCGATCGCCTTCTTCCATGACGGCGCGCTTACCACCACGACCGCGGGAAACGTCTTCACGACCCTGCTTATCGCGCTTCTTGCGGGCGGAACCTTGATATCCGTTTGTTCCGTCGTCCTATCGACCGCAACGAGGCGCGTCCTCGCGGGCCCCCTCACCTCCGCGCTGCTTGTCGCGGCCCCGGCATTCCCGTTACTGTCCGATTCGGCACTAGGGCATAACGCCGCGCTCAATCTCCTGCCGCTGGCCGTGTTCTCGCCTATCGAGGCAACGGGTTACGTAGGATGCTTCCCGACAGAATTCATTGGCTCCGGTTCAGGCAGCGCATCGATGCTTGCCGTGGCCCTGGCATACGTCGCGGTCTTTTTTGCGGTCGGCGCCGTTGCGGCACGTTCCCCCAAACAGCCTGGACCCGCGAAAAAGCACCATGGGCTCGAGCTTCTGGACGCGAGCGTGGGATACGGGAGCACGACGATACTTTCAATCGGGTCGCTTTTCCTGAGCCCGGGAACGGCGGCGGGCCTCGTTGCTCCCAACGGCTCGGGGAAAACCACCCTTCTTGAAGCGCTGTCGGGCCAATTTCCCACCCGCATCCGCTCGGGAAGCCTGGCGGCAGACGGAATCTGCCAACGTCGATCAGCCGAATTTGCAGAACTCGTCTACCTGAGCTCTTCGGGCGGCGCGGATCTCTATCCCACGCTATCGGCCATCGAGCACCTTGCTTTCGTTAGGGAGGCGTGGAAATCGGCCGCCGACATCGACTCGCTCTGCGACTCCCTCGGAATCTCCCCATATCTCGACAAGCCGACCCGTAAACTCTCGACAGGAATGAAGCAGCAGGTAAAGCTTGCCATGGCGATAGCGACCGATTGCCCGTACCTCATCCTCGATGAACCGCTGAACGGCCTCGATCCGGGAAAACGGAAAACCTCCTGCGACGCGATGCGCAGCGAAGTGGCGCGGGGACGCAGCGTGCTCATTTCAAGCCATCTACTCGACGACCTGGCAGACCTTACCAACTCGTTCTACTTCATCGAAGCCGGCACGCTCGTGGAAAAGATCAAGTCGTCCTCGCAGGCGCTCAAGCAGGAATACCTCGATACATACGAAGGAGGTGAATGACGTGAAACTATTTGAACAGCTGAAGTCCAATGCGTCGCGCATGGCTGTCTACGCCATCCTCGTGGCAACGGCTTTATGCGGAATCGCGGCACCCATCTATGCGCTCAACGGGGAGAAAGGCGATGTCGAACCCGCGTACATGGCTTCGACGGTTAAGGACCGGTACAAAGCCTTCTCTGGAGACACGTTTTACGTAGCAGAGTACGACACGACCTACCGTCAGCTTCGCTACAACAAGGGCTACGACTATCTAGGCGCAGAGGCAATCAGCTATACGTCGGGTTGGTACCGCTCCAACTATGGACACATAACCCAGTTCAAGTGTAACTACCGTGTGTACAACTAAAGCAACCGGCCGGGACGAGGGGTGACGCAAAAGCGTCGCCCCTCGTTTTTAACCATGTCAACTGAACCTAGTTCAGTTTGGTTGATTTCCGATCTCAGCCGAACACATTGAGCGGAAAGGCCGTTCCCGCAGTCAGTCGAACGTCCCCGGGGCCCTTCTCAGGCCCCGGGGACGGCATTTTCCCAGTTGAAGGAACGGTGGAGATGTGTTTCGATGGGTCAGATTCGTGTCGTTCCGAAAAGACCGTGAACCTTTTGTGGGACGCGCGGCGCCGTGGTACCATAGCCGAGTTTGTTGTCTTGGTCGGAAACCAAGACGCCTTATGCGCTGATCGGTAACCAGCGCCTGACCAATAAGGAGTCCTACCATGAAGCAGGGTATCCATCCCCAGTATGTCGAGTGCACGGTGACGTGCTCCTGCGGCAACACCTTCAAGACGCACGCTACCGTGTCCGAGATGAAGGTCGAGCTTTGCAACGAGTGCCACCCGTTCTACACCGGCCAGCAGAAGTTCGTCGACACCGGTGGACGCGTCCAGCGCTTCGCCGACAAGTTCGGTGGCGCCGCTGCCGCCCAGCTCAAGAAGGCTGAGGAGGCCAAGGCCGCCAAGGCCGCCAAGGCTGCTGAGGCCGAGGCCGCTCGCAAGGCCGCCGCTGAGGCTAAGGCTGCCGAGAAGGCTAAGCGTGCCGCTAAGTTCGCCGAGGAGGCTGCCAAGCAGGCTGCCGAGGCTCCCGCAGAGGCTCCCGTCGAGGAGGCCGCTGCCGAGGCCGAGACCGCCGAGGCTGCTGAGTAAATAGCTCGCCGCGGAAACACTCGCATTCATGGCATGAGGGCCGCGCATCCGTTTGGGTGCGCGGCCCTTTTCGTTTTATTGGTGCAAACCAACCTGTCCCCATTGCACCAGATTGGTGCGAAGGGGACAGGTTGGTTTGCACCAAATGGCAGAGAGACAGCGTTTTCCCAGATAAAAGCTGCCAAAATAAACCTGTCTCTTTTGGCAGGTTGGTCGTAGTTATTACGTGGCGGTCGAGGTCGACCGTATAGGGCGCGCCCTGTTTGGCTAAAGTACAATTATCTGTGTTTAACTCGCCCAAGGCTGCATGGCGTGGGCGATGGCCAAAAAAGGAAAACCACATGGGATTCATGTCAAAGCTGCTGTCCTTTGGATCCGATAAGGACCTTAAGCGCTACTACAAGATCGTCGACCAGATCAACGGTCTTGAGCCCCAGTTTGAGAAGATGACCGAGGAGGAACTCCGCGCCCAGACCGATAAGTTCCGTGAGCGCTACGCCAACGGCGAGTCGCTCGACGACATGCTCCCCGAGGCCTTTGCCACCGTGCGTGAGGCTTCCAAGCGCACCATGGGTATGCGCCACTTTGACGTGCAGCTCATTGGCGCCATGGCGCTGCACGAGGGCCACATCGCCGAGATGAAGACCGGCGAAGGTAAGACCCTCGTCTCCACGTTGGCCGGCTATCTCAACGCTATTGCCGGCAAGGGCGTGCACGTCGTTACTGTCAACGATTACCTTGCCAAGCGCGACTCCGAGTGGATGGGCCGCATCTACAAGTACCTGGGCATGACCGTCGGTCTGCTCCAGAACAACATGCCGCTCGAGCTCAAGCGCCCGGCCTACCAGGCCGACGTCACCTACGGCACCAACTCCGAGTTCGGCTTTGATTACCTGCGCGACAACATGGTCACCCGTCCCGAGCAGCGCGTGCAGCGCGGTCACAACTACGCCATCGTCGACGAGGTCGACTCCATCCTGATCGATGAGGCCAGGACGCCGCTCATTATCTCGGGCGCCGGCACTAAGTCCGCCAGCACCTACAAGGACTTCGCGCGTGCCGTGCGTGGCCTTGAGCGCGGCGAGGACGTGTCGCACGACATGCTTACCGCCACCGAGGATGTTGAGCCCACGGGCGACTACGTCATGGACGAGGCCAAGCACACCATCGCCGCCACTGAGCGCGGTCTTAAGAAGATCGAGCGCCGCCTGGGTATCGATGACATCTATGCCGATCTCTCAGGCCAGCTGGTCAACCACCTGCAGCAGGCGCTGAAGGCCCAGTACATGTTCCACCGCGACAAGCAGTACGTGGTCACCAACGGCGAGGTCAAGATCGTCGACGAGTTCACCGGCCGCATTATGGAAGGCCGCCGTTACTCCGAGGGCCTGCACCAGGCCATCGAGGCCAAAGAGGGCGTGCTCGTACGCGAGGAGAACCAGACGCTGGCCACTATCACCTTGCAGAACTACTTCCGTCTGTATGACAAGCTCTCCGGCATGACCGGCACGGCACTCACCGAGGATGCCGAGTTCCGCGAGATCTACAAGCTGCCCGTCGAGGTCATCCCCTCCAACAAACCCGTTCAGCGTGTTGACCACGAGGACCTGGTGTACCGTACCATTCAGGCCAAGTACAACGCCGTCGCCGACGATGTCGAGCAGCGTCACGCCAAGGGCCAGCCGGTCCTGGTGGGCACCGTCTCCATCGAGAGCTCCGAGAAGCTGTCGGCCGCCCTTACCAAGCGCGGCATCGCGCACGAGGTCCTCAACGCCAAGCACCACGAGCGCGAGGCTCATATCGTTGCCCAGGCCGGACGCTACGGCGCCGTGACCATCGCTACCAACATGGCCGGTCGTGGTACCGACATCCTGCTGGGCGGCAACCCCGACGAGCTGGTGCGCGAGCGCCTTGAGTACGAGGGCCTGACCATGGAGGACGTGACGCCCGAGCAGCTTGAGCAGTTTAACGCCGAGGCCAAGGAGACCTGCAAGGCCGAGCGCGAGCGCGTGCTTGCCGCCGGCGGCCTGACCGTTATCGGCACCGAGCGCCATGAGTCCCGTCGTATCGACAACCAGCTGCGCGGCCGCTCCGGCCGTCAGGGCGATCCGGGCGAGACCCAGTTCTACCTGTCGCTCGAGGACGACCTCATGCGCCTGTTCGGTGGCGACAAGATGGACCGCGTCTCCAAGATGATGGTCACGGCCGACATGGGCGACGATATGCCCATCCAGCACAAGATCATCTCCAAGGCCGTCGAGAGCGCCCAGCACAAGGTCGAGAGCATCAACTTCTCCATGCGCAAGAGCGTCCTTGAGTACGACGACGTCATGAACAAGCAGCGCCAGGTCATCTACGCTGAGCGCAATAAGATTCTGGACGGCAAGGACCTGACCGACCACATCACCGAGGTCATGCACGACACCGTGTACCGCTGCGTTCAGGAGTTCTGCACCAAGGACAGTCACGATGGCGAGCGCGACCTGGAGGGCCTGCGCAAGTGGGTTGTGGAGCTCACCGGCCACATCGATACGCCGAAGTTCCCCGACGAGGATTATGAGGCTCTGGCTGCCGATGTCCTGGCTTACGTAGAGAAGTGCTACAACATGAAGGCCGAGCGCTTGGGCGAGGACCTGATGCGCGAGCTCAACACCCAGGTCATGCTGCGCGTCATCGATACCCGCTGGATGAACTACCTGCAGGAGATGGACTATCTCAAGACCGGCATCGGCCTGCGCGGCTTTGGCCAGCGCGACCCGCTGGTCGAGTACAAGACCGAGGCCTACGGCGCGTTCCAGATCCTCGTCGACACCATGTACGAGGATTACCTGCGCACGGTTCTGCGCATCGAGATCAAGGCTGCCCCGCGTGCCGTGGAGCACAAGGAGGAGCCCGCGCTCGAGGGTGCGCACTTCTCCGGTCCTGCCGAGGTCGATGGTGACAACGGCGACTCGGTGCTGCGCAAGCAGGCGCAGGTGCAGGCCCGCACGGCTGTCCAGGGTGGTCCGGCTGCCGTCAACAACGGTGGCAAGGTGACCACCTATCGCAAGTCCGAGAGCGACGATCCGTACGTCAACGTGGGCCGCAACGACCCGTGCCCCTGCGGTAGCGGCAAGAAGTTTAAGTACTGCCACGGCAGGAATCGTTAATGGCTGAGGCTTTAGAGGTAACGCCCGCCGAGCTGGACGCGTTTGCGGACCGGCTCGGCGAGGTCGAGTCGTATCTCCACTTGGACGAAAAGCGCACGCGCGTGACCGAGCTCGAGGCCAAAAGCGTGGCCCCCGGCTTTTGGGATGACGCCGACGCCGCCCGTGCCACCATGGAGGAAATCGCGCGCACCAAGGAAGATATCGCTGCCGTGGACAACGCGCGCGGCGAGCTTTCCGATGCCCGCGCCGCGCTGGAGCTTGCCGAGGAGATGGGGGATGACCCCGATGCCGCCGCCCTTCGCGAGGAGGCTACAGCCACGGCTGAGCGCCTGGCCCGTGCCATCGATGAGCTTGAGCTTTCGAGCTGGTTTACCGGTGAGTTCGATCACGGCGATGCCATTGTGACCATCAAGCCCGGACAGGGTGGTCTGGAGGCCCAGGACTGGACCTTCATGCTCTTTAAGATGTACATGAAGTACTGCCAGCGTCGCGGCTGGAAGGTCACGATTAACGACTGCCCCGCTGCTGAGGTCATCGGCATCGACCGCGCGACCTTTACCGTCGAGGGCAAGGACGCATTTGGCATGCTGCGCGCCGAGGCCGGCGTCCACCGCTTGGTGCGCATTAGCCCCACCGACGACAAGAAACGCCGCCAGACCACGTTCGCCGGCGTCGAGGTCATCCCCGTGCTACCCGATGATATCGATATCGAGATCAGCCCCGATGACATCCGCGTGGACGTGTACCACGCGAGCGGCCCGGGCGGTCAGGGCGTGAACACCACCGACTCCGCCGTGCGCGTGACGCATTTCCCCAGCGGCATTGTGGTCACCTGCCAAAACGAGCGCAGCCAGATCCAGAACAAGGCCGCGTGCATGCAGATCCTCAAGGCTCGCCTGTACGAGATTGAGCTCGAGAAGCGCGCCGAGGCCCTGGATGAGATTCGCGGACCCAAAACCACGATTGGTTTTGGCAACCAGATCCGCAGCTACGTGCTCTACCCGTATCAGATGGTTAAGGACCTACGCACGGGCGTTGAGACCAGCAACGTCGAGGCAGTTCTTGACGATGGCGACCTGGACCCGTTTGTTATTGGCTACCATCGCTGGGCCACTGGCAACGCTGACGCGGAGATCCCATCTGCATAAACCGCCCGGTTTATGTGGAAATGGATAAAACCCTCCGAGCAGGGTGGTTTTGTATCCAAAGCAAACCCTGCGCAGGGGTGGTTTTTGTTCGGCGAATCGGTAGAATCGAATACAGCAAGAAGTTCGAAGCGCATCCGTTTGGGTGCGCTTTTTTGAGGGAGGTAGCATGGCATATCGTCTGGACATCAAGCGCATTCTATCGATGAACTTCTTTCACGACCTGCCCCAGATTATGTTGGGGTGTGCCTTGGCCGCCATCGCGACCGACCTGTTTTTGATTCCCAACGGCCTTGCTGCCGGTGGTGTTACGGGCCTTGCCACCATTATCCAGGCGGTCGGCGCATCGCGCGGCATATCGCTTCCCGTTGGTATTCAGACGATCGTGATGAACGCCTTGCTGTTGCTGGTCGTTATGCGCGAGGGCGGCATGTTCTACGTGGTGCAGACCGCGACGGGCTTTGTGCTGCTGGGCTTCTTTACCGATCTGTTCGCCCCGTTTGTAGCACCTCTGGCGGATGCGGACCTGATGCTCCCTGCCATGTGGGGCGGCATTATTACAGGCATCGGTTACGGCATGGTGCTGCGCGCCGGCGCCAACACCGGCGGCTCGGACACGATTGGCCAAATCATCTCGCGTAATACCTCGCTGCCCGTGGGCTCGACCGTCATGGCGATCGATGTTGCCGTATGCGCGCTGTCGGCTCCGGTCTTTTCAGTCGAAAATGCACTATATGCAGGCCTTTCGATGGTCATTAGCGGCTACGTGATCGATGCCGTGGTCGATGGTGGCAACAAACGCCGTATGGTACTCATCATCTCGGACAAGTTCCCTGATATCGCTGCCGATATCATGTATGGCCTGGGTCGTGGTTGTACCAAGTTTAAGGCGACTGGCATGTATTCGGGTGCCGAGAAGCCGGTGATCATGGTCATCGTGAGCCGTCGAGAGCTCAATACCCTCAAGACGATCGTGCGCGAGCGCGATCCTCACGCCATCGTGACGGTCGCCGACGTTACGGAAGCTTTCGGCGAGGGATTCAAGGACATTAGCGCGTAGGGCCGACCGCGTCCCATCCAAAAGACGTTCACATTGATAAACCGTTTCATCAGCGGTTCTGCCTGCTCAATTGCTCAAATAATGATAAAAAGTCTGGTAAAGCCATCAGTTTCCAGCATAATGAAGGACGTACGTGCATCGCGGCTGGGTTGGGATTACCTTTCCATGCCGTGCGCATCTTGTCTAAAGAGGATGAAAGGAAGGCACAATGAGCGACGAAGAGCTCAAAAAGGTTGCCAACGAGGTAAGGAAGGGCATCGTCACCGGCGTGCACGCTGCCAAGTCCGGCCATCCGGGCGGTTCGCTCGGCGCTGCCGACATCATGACCTATCTGTACTTTGAGGAAATGAACGTCGACCCGGCCGATCCCCGCAAGGCCGACCGCGATCGCTTCGTGCTTTCCAAGGGTCACTGCGCGCCTGGTCTGTACGCCGTGCTCGCCGAGCGTGGGTTCTTCCCCAAGGAGGATCTTGAGACGCTGCGCCACATCGGCAGCCACCTGCAGGGCCATCCCAACATGAACGACACTCCGGGCGTTGACATGTCCACCGGTTCGCTCGGCCAGGGCATCTCCGCCGCCGTGGGCATGGCCGTTGCCGCCAAGCACTGGGGCGATACTTATCGCACGTACGCCCTGCTGGGCGATGGCGAGAGCGAGGAGGGCCAGGTTTGGGAGGCCGCCATGTTTGCCGGCAACCAGCAGCTCGACAACCTCTGTGTGATCGTCGACCACAACGGCCTGCAGATCGACGGTCCCGTCGAGGAGGTCAACGACCCCATGCCGCTCGCCGACAAGTTCCGCGCCTTTAAGTTCCACGTGGTGGAGCTTGCCGACGGCAACGATTTCGATCAGATCCGCGCCGCCTTTGCCGAGGCTCGCGCTACCAAGGGCCAGCCGACCGCCATTATCGCCGAGACCCTGAAGGGCAAGGGCGTGTCCTTTATGGAGAACCAGGTTGGTTGGCACGGCAAGGCCCCCAATGATGAACAGTTTGAGCAGGCCATGGCAGAGCTCACGGCCGCCGGAGAGGAGCTCTAGGATGGCAGACGTCAAGAAAATCGCCACGCGCGTAAGCTACGGCGAGGCCCTCGTCGAGCTCGCCAACGAGCACGATGACTTTGTGGTCCTCGACGCCGATCTGGCCGCCGCCACGCAGACCGGTAAGTTCAAGGCGGCCTGCCCCGACCGCTTCTTCGATGTGGGCATTGCCGAGAGCAACCTGATGGGCGTCGCCGCCGGTATCGCGACCACCGGTCGTGTTGCCTTCGCGAGTACCTTTGCCATGTTCGCTGCCGGTCGCGCCTTTGAGCAGGTTCGTAACTCCATCGGCTACCCGCACCTTAACGTCAAGATCGGTGCCACGCACGCCGGTATCTCGGTGGGCGAGGATGGCGCCACGCACCAGTGCTGCGAGGATATCGCCCTCATGCGCGTTATCCCCGGCATGACCGTGATTGTTCCCGCCGACGACGTGGAGGCCCGCGCCGTGACGCGCGCCGCCTACGAGTGCGACGGCCCCGTGTACATGCGCTTTGCCCGTCTGGCCTCGCCGGTCATCAACGACCCCGAGACCTACAAGTTCGAGGTGGGCAAGGGCATCGTCATGCGCGAGGGCGCCGACGTCACCATCATCGCTTGCGGCCTGATGGTCGGCGAGGCTCTCGAGGCCGCTGAGCAGCTTGCTGCCGAGGGCATCGATGCCGAGGTCATCAACATGCACACCATCAAGCCCATCGATGCCGACCTGATCGTCAAGAGCGCCACCAAGACCGGCCACGTCGTGACCGTCGAGGAGCACTCCGTGATCGGTGGCCTGGGCAGCGCCGTTGCCGATGTTCTGTGCGAGCAGTGCCCGACGCCGCTCAAGAAGATTGGCGTCAACGACACCTTCGGCGAGTCCGGCCCGGGTGCCGAGCTCCTGCACAAGTACGGCCTGGACGCCGCCAACATCGTGGCGACCACCAAGGAGTTCTTGGCATAGAGCAACCACCGCTCAAATCGGCCACAAGCCAATAGCAAATAGACGTAGACAGGGACGCCCTCAAAAAGAGGACGCCCCTGTTTTTATATTTCAGCAAAATCAGTGCCGCATCAAGCAAGGCCTTCTTCGGGAAAAGGGCCCAGTACGGCAACGTGCAATTCAGCCCTTCCAACTTTGTATGTGCAGCACCCCAAGATCACGCGGCGACCCCATAGTAGCCGCAGGCCGCGCACAGGGTTACCTCCCAAATCTTTCCGCAGGACGGAGGCGCCCCCGCAGCGCGAAGCGCGCAGCGGGGGCGCCGACATGTCCGAGGACGATTTGGGAGGTAACCCTGTGCGCGGCCGGTGGGACCAAACCCCGCCATGCTTCTTATGTGCAGCAAAGCTAATGCTGCTAAAATACAAAGCGCTCATGTAGTTTAAACGCACGACGATAAGGAGCACCAGTGGGTAACCACTTCCGTACCTCCGGTGCGGGCGATGATGCCCCCAAGACGCAGACAGGCGTCCAGGGCAGTCGTTTCGCCACTCCGGATTCAGAGGGCCAGCCTGTTGCTCAGGCCCCCACTCAGCCGGCAGATCAGGCACAGCCGGCATCCGATCCCTTTGCCTACAATCCCACCAGCGATGTCGCGCTTTCCGGCACGGCGGGTTTTGAGCCCGTTCAGGCCGTGACCGCTCGCGTGGAGCAGCCTCAGGCTGGCGCCGCCGCGCCGCAGCCTAGCATGGCCGGCATTCCCGACCCCATGGCTCCTGCGACACCGGCTCCTCAGCCTGCGCAGTCCGGCCTCTTTGCCGCTATTCCCGATCCCACGCAGCCTGCTGCCCCGGTGGTCGAGAGCGATCAGGCAGCCGAGGTCGCAAGCCTCGATAACGCGCTCAACAACCCCGATTTTACGTCGGTGTTTGCGCCCATCGATCCGCAGGCCAGCCGCAAGAAGATGGCCAAGCAGGCCGGTGTCGAGCCCGTCATCCTTATGGAGCATGTCACCAAGATCTATCCGGCACAGCCCAACAAGCCTGCACTCGACGACATCAACATCGAGATCTATCCGGGCGAGTTCGTCTTCCTGGTCGGTCATTCCGGCTCGGGTAAGACCACGCTGCTGTCGACGCTCAACCGCGACGTCAAGCCGACGAGCGGCCGCATCTTGGTTGCCGGTCAGGACCTCATGAAGATCAAGAACCGCAAGGTTCCGTTCCTGCGCCGCCAGATTGGCGCCGTGTTCCAGGACTTTAAGCTTCTGCCGCAAAAGACCGCCTACGAAAACGTGGCGTTTGCCCTGCAGTGCATCGGCAAGCCCAAGGGCGTCATTCGCAGCCAGGTGCCGGAGGTGCTGCGTCTGGTCGGTCTGGCCGATCAGATGGATTCGCTGCCCGACCAGCTTTCCGGTGGCGAGCAGCAGCGCGTCGCCGTCGCCCGCGCTATGGTCAACCGTCCGCCGCTGCTGATCTGCGACGAGCCCACGGGCAACCTCGACCCGGCGATCTCGCTGGGCATCATGAAGCTGCTCGAGCGTATTAACCGCACCGGCACCACCGTGATCGTCGCCACGCACGACCGCGAGATGGTCGATAGCATGCACCGTCGCGTGATCGCCCTCGAGGGCGGCCACGTTATCCGCGACCAGGAGAGGGGAGGTTACGGCAACTATGGCACCAACTAACGTGGGCTACTCCTTCAAAGAGGCAATCAGTCACTTCTTCCGTAACTGGACTACCTCGCTCGGCGCCGTCATCACGATCTTCCTTTCGCTGTTTATCATCGGCCTGTTCATCATGGGCTCCGCGATGCTGAACTCCGTGATCGGCACCGTCGAGGATCAGGTTGTCATCAACGCGTTCATTAGCGATGACGCCGATCAGGCCGATGTTCAGGCTTTTGAGGCCGAGCTTAAGACGTGGAATAACGTCAAGTCCGTTACCTATAAGGACAAGGACGACGCGCTGGCCGAGTATACGAGCAAGATGTCGGGCAACGCCGACGCCACCATGAGCGCGCTCGATGGCCAGAACCCGCTGCCGGCTTCGTTTGCAATTGAGATGGACGATCCGTCCAAGGTCGAGAGCACGGCAGAGAAGCTCAAGAAGAACGCCGACTTCCAGAAGATCGCGGATGACGGCGACGTCAACGCGAGCGTGCTGTACGGCCAGGAGGAAGTGAGCCGCCTGTTCCAGGTGACCAACTACATCCGCATCGCCGCCGTGGTGCTCGTTGGCCTTCTGACCTTTATCGCATTCATCTTCATCAACAACACGATTCGCCTGTCCATCACGGCGCGTCGTCGTGAGATTGCGATTATGCGTCTGGTCGGCGCCAGCAACGGCTTCATTCGTGGCCCGTTTATCACCGAGGGCGTACTGCAGGCCATTTTGGGCTCGCTGCTTTCCATCGGCGTTCTGGAGCTGCTGCGTAATCTGATGATTCCGCGTCTGCAGGAGAGCATCGGCTGGATGTCGTTTGCCCTGCCGATGCAGTACTACCTGGTGACCTATGCTGCGCTGATTCTGGTCGGCGTGATTATCGGTCTCTTTGGTTCTGCCATCGCCATGCGCCGCTACCTGCGCGTGTAGGCATGCCTAGAATTCACCCCTTCCAACGGGTCGTCTCTTATGGGGCGGCCCGTTTTTTGATCCCTAGGGGACGGCAGGATTGCGGATCATCGTGGCGCTGGTCAATCTATGTGATCCGTTTTCCTTCGTCCCCTAGGGATCATTTGGGTAGACTCTTGGGATGTAAACGGCAATCGATAGTTAGGAGGCGCCATGGGGCGCAATAACAAGCATAAGCGTGGAGCTCGCAATAAGCGCGGGCCGGTGCGCAACGAACGCCGTCCGAGCCTGACCGGACGCGTGCAGCTCCATGAGCATAGCGCCTACGTTGTAACCGAAAACGGCGACTACAAGGTCATGGGCCGCGGTAAGCGCGAGATCATGGATGGCGATACCGTTGCCGTGAGCATTAAGAACAGCCCGCATGGCGAGCGGCGTGCCGTGATCGAGGGCGTGGTCGAGCGCGCAGCTATAAGCGTGGTGGGCACGTACCAGATCGCCGGTCCGCTCGGTGTGATTGAGCCGCTCGATTCGCGCCTGAAGGCCGACTTCTTCATTCTGCCCGAGGATACCTCGGCGGATCGTCTGGGCGTCCACCCGGGTGATGCCGTTGTCGCGCGCATTTTGACCTACCCGACGCGCCTGGAATCGGGCACCGTGACGATCGAACGCCGCATTGGCGGAGATGACGCGCCCGATTTGGGCGTTCAATATGTGATGGCGCGTTACGGCTATACCGATAGCTATCCCGAGGCCGCGCTGGACGAGGCCGAGGGGCTTTCGCTCGATGTGTCCGCGGCGCTTAAGGACCCGCTCCGCCGCGATCTGCGCGACCGCTTTGTCATCACGATCGACCCAGTCGACGCGCGCGACTTTGACGATGCCATTTCGCTGGAGCGCACGCCCGAGGGTGGCTACAAGCTGGGTGTGCATATCGCCGACGTTTCACACTATGTGGCTTGGGACGGGCATATCGATCTTGAGGCTCGCCATCGTACGACATCGGTGTATCTGGCCGATCGCGTGCTTCCCATGCTGCCCGAACGCCTGTCCTGTGACCTGTGCTCGCTTCGCCCTGACGAGGACCGTCTTGCGTTTACCGTCGATATCGAGCTCGATGCGCAGGGTCGCGTGCGGCATTACGATCCGTACCCCAGTGTGATTCGCTCGCGTGTGCGTATGGACTACGACGGCGCCGAGGCGCTGCTGGTGCGTGCCGGCGCGGTGGAGTATTCGGTGCTGGAAGGCGCCGCTGAAGATGTTGCGGCTGCTGAGACCTCGCGCGAGGAAGCGCTTAAGCGCGGTCTTGCGTGCGAGGAGGCCGCCCGCGGCTACAACATCGACCTCGGCGATTTCCTTGTCGCCGCTAACGAACTCGCCGAACTTCGCCGTCGTATTCGTCGCGCCCGCGGCTCGGTCGATTTTGACACGGCCGAGATTCGCGCTCTCTTGGATGAGGACGGAGTGCCCGTGCAGATTGTGGCGCGTGAGCGTTCGTGTGCCACGTCGCTTATCGAGGAAGCCATGCTGCTCGCCAACGAGTGCGTTGCAGAGTGGCTGGCAGACCGTGATATCGAGGCCTGCTATCGCGTGCATGAGGATCCGAGCCCCGATAGCCTGCACGGTGCCGCCGTTGCGCTGGCGCAGCTAGGCATCATCGACGATCGCCGTGCTGCTGGTATCGCCCTGGGGAGTCCCGATGAGCTGCAGGCTGCAGTCGATGCTGCCGCCGGTACGGCCAACGCACCGCTCGTCAACACGCTGCTCCTGCGCAGCATGCAGCGCGCGCTGTACAAGCCGCGCAACGAGGGCCACTTTGCGCTCGCCGCGCCGTGCTACTGTCACTTTACGAGTCCCATCCGTCGCTACCCCGATCTGGTGGTGCACCGCGTACTCAAGCTGCAGTTGGCCTATGAGCAGCTCGGCGGCAAGGACGCCTTGGTCCGTACGCCGCGGCTGATCGGCAAGGGGCGCGAGTCGCTGCCGCGCATTCTGCCGCAGATCTGCCGCGCATGCAGCGATGCCGAGCGCGCGGCAGATGCCGCTAGCCATGCGACGCAAAAGATCAAGATTGCCCAGTACTATGAGGACCGTCTGGGCGAGCGCTATGCCGGAACCGTCTCGTGGGTTAGCAGCATGGGCCTCTTTGTGCGCTTGGACCTGACGCAGGTCGAAGGCTTGGTTTCGATCAAGAGCCTGGGCAACGAGTGGTTCGAGTTCGACGAGGATGCGCTTACGCTGACGGGCGCCGACACGGGGACTCGCTATGAACTGGGCCAGCGCGTGATTATCGAGGTCTCGCGCGTCAATACCACGCGCGGGCACTTGGACTTTAAGCTTATCCATTAGCCAAATCTCGACTCATGGCGGGAGAGCGGAGGGCGGTCTTTCGGGGCCGCCCTCCGCATTTGGATCATGGCTACCTTGCCGTCTGCTCGGCCGCCCGCTTACCTGCTATTCGAGAGGTAAAACCTACCAAAATAAACCTGTCCCTTTTTGGCAGGTTTACAAGAAAGCGGGGATGAGATGGCGACGGTGTATGGTTATGCGCGGGTGAGTTCGCGCGATCAGAATCTTAATCGGCAGCTGGATGCGCTGGGCGCCTATGGCGTGGGCTCGGCGAATATTTATGCCGACCATGCGAGCGGCAAGGACTTCGATCGACCGCGCTATCGCGAGCTGCTGCACGTCCTGGGAGACGGGGACGTGCTGGTGGTGCTTTCTATCGACCGACTTGGTCGTAATTACTCCGAGATTCTTGAGGAATGGCGTCGTATTACCAAGGAGCTCGGGGTTGCCATTGTGGTGTTGGACATGCCATTGCTTGACACGCGCGCCAGGGCCAGCGGCGCGCCGGATGTGACTAATACCCTGATTGCCGATATTGTGCTGCAACTGCTGAGCTACGTGGCGCAGGTGGAGCGCGAGAATATCCATCGGCGCCAAGCGGAGGGGATTGCAGCGGCGCGGGCGCGAGGGGTCCGTTTCGGTCGACCTCGCAAGCCGTGCCCTCCTCAGTTTGAGCTGGTACGCGATAGCTATGAGGCAGGCGATATTACCCGCAGCCAGGCAGCAAAGTGCCTGGGCGTGTGCGTGGGGACGTTCGATCGCTGGATGCGCGAGGCGGGGTAGGGGTTTGCGCCGCTTTGGCGCTTCCTGTTGCGATTCAAATTTTGATACGCTGACGATGTCATTTGGGGCTACACTCGCTGATATTCAAAAAAGGAGGTAGGCCCTTGGCGCGCGTAAAACAAATAATCGGATGGACCGCGATCGTTCTGTTTACTGCAACGCTGGCGGGCATCTGGGTGCTGACGGAGCAAAATGCGGTGGAGACGTCGTTGCTGAGCGAGTCCACCGCGCGTGTGGTGGAGGGTCAAGCTACGGGCGTACAGGCTGTCGATGTCGCGGGTGAAGCTCAGACCGAGAACGGGATGACCGGGGGCACCGATTCGGCTGCTTCGAATGTCCGGTCTGGCCGACTTGCTTCCATTCGCATGTGGGTGGGCACGAACGTCCGTCGCGTTGCCCATACCGTAGAGTTTTTCTTCGTCGGATTGTTCGCCTCGGTGGTCGTGGTTTGCTTTTCCAGGCGTCCGTGGAGCGTATGCTCCCGTTGCGTGCCCGTGTTGCTCTTTTGCGCCGTCTGCTCCGTTGGCGATCAGGTACATAAGATCTTTGTTCCCGGCAGGCATTTCGACGTTATCGATTTAGGATTCGATGCTGTGGGCTATGTCACCGCCATGCTGTTGGTATTGCTGACGGCGGCGTTGGTGCGCCATGCGACTCGGCCGATCGGCGCCCATGCGAGGCGCTAGCCGGTAACAAGCCCGTTTTTGATAATGCGATCTTGTTGAATTATTTTGTGTCGCGCGTATTTCCGAGCGGTCGGATTTGAGGGGCGAGCGGTAGAACGCTCGCCCTTTGTGCGCCACGATGCGGCACAATGTACCGTAAAAGCTGTTTATATCCGGTACGAATCGTTCGTTGGTCTTTAATTCTTCTCAACGGAGGTGTTTGAGATGGCAAACGGATTGCTTTTGCGGCTTCGCGAGCGTGAGCTCAGCGCGAGCCCGGCGGAACACAATGTCATCGCATATGTAAGCGCTCATCCGCACGAGGTGGTCGGGCTGTCCGTCCGCGGTCTTGCCGATGCCACGTTCTCCTCGCCCTCGAGCATTTTGCGCTTTTGCAAGCGCTTGGGTTTTGCGGGCTACAAGGAGTTCCAGCGCGAACTGATTGCCGAGCTGGCGCTCTTGGGTGACAAGAAAGACGTTGCCCTCGAGGACATCTCCATGGATGACAGCGTCGAACGTATCGTGGGGAAGGTGATGAAAAGCAACGTGCGCACGATCGAAGCGACGGCGCGAACGCTCGATTACACCGTCTTGGAGCGATGTGCGGCCTATCTTAAGCGGGCACGCGCGGTCAATCTGTTCGGTATCGGTGCCTCTCGTTTGGTCGCGCACGATCTGGCGCAAAAGCTCATGCGTGTCGACAAAGAGTGCCATCTGTACGACGACTGGCATGATCAGCTCTTGTGTGCCAAGAACATGCATGAGGGCGATATGGCAATCGCCTTTAGCTACTCGGGCTTGACGCAAGAGGTGCTGGACTGCGCCGCCGAGGCCCAACGTCACAACTGTCCCGTTGTGGCCGTGACCAAAGTAGATGGATCATCCAAGCTTGCCACCATGGCCGATGCCGTGCTCGGCGTCGCTGCGAGTGAGCCCTTGGTCCGCAGCGGTGCCATGGCTTCGCGTATGGCCCAGCTTATGGTTGTCGATGCCCTGTACGCTGCTTACGTTGCCAGCGACTACGAACGGGCGACGCATGTCATTAAGCAAAACTACATCGAGAAACAGGAAAGATGAGGTGAATGAAATGCTCGATTTAACAAAATTCACGACCGAACAGCGTAATCAAAGGTCTATGGACCTCGATACGATGACATCGCTGCAAATCGTCACGACGATGAACGATGAGGATCTTCGTGCCGTCCAGTCGGTCACAAAAGTGCTGCCCCAGGTTGCCACAGCAATCGACTGGGCTGCTGAGGCACTCGAGCGCGGCGGGCGCGTCTTTTACATGGGCGCAGGCACCAGCGGTCGTTTGGGCGTACTCGACGCTTCGGAGTGTCCGCCCACGTTTGGCGTGTCACCCGACTTGATTGTCGGGCTCATTGCCGGAGGCGAGACGGCGTTTATCAAGGCTGTCGAAGGTGCCGAAGACAGCGAGGAGCTTGGCGCGAGCGACCTGCGGGAGCGTGGACTCTCGGACAAGGATCTTGTCGTTGGCCTGGCGGCAAGCGGTCGTACTCCTTATGTGGTGGGCGGCCTTGCGTACGCCAAGGCAACTGGGTGCAAGACCATTGCAATTGCCTGCAACCAAGGGTCGAAGATCGGGGAGAGCGCAGATCTTGCCATTGAGCCCGTGCCCGGTTCCGAGGTGCTGACCGGCTCAACGAGGCTCAAGGCGGGAACGGTTCAAAAGCTCATTCTCAACATGATTTCGACCGGTGCCATGGTCAAGATCGGCAAGGTATACCAAAACCTGATGGTCGATGTGCAGCAGACGAACGAGAAGTTGGTGGTGCGCGGCCAGAACATCGTGATGGAGGCGACCGGCTGCACGCGCGAGCGCGCTGTTCAGGCGCTTGCAGATGCCGGCGGCCATGTAAAAACCGCTATTGTCTCGGTACTGCTGGACTGCGATGCCGAGCAGGCTGCGGTGGCTCTTGAGCGGGCGCGCGGCCATGTCCGTGCTGCGGTAAGTGGCCATGAGAAGAGCAATGCCGACGCCCAATAGGTGCGCGGCGTGAGCTGATATGACATCCAGACGAGATACCCAATACAAGGAGGAGTTATGACGAACAAAGAGCTGGCCCAAAAGCTGTTGGACCTTTTGGGCGGTAAAGACAACGTGCTCGCAAACGCGGCGTGCATGACGCGCCTGCGCGTGACCGTCAAAGACACGGGCAACGTCGACACGGAGGGTATTAAGGCACTCGACGGCGTGATGGGCCTGGTCGAGGACGACACGATGCAGATCGTGCTGGGTCCGGGCAAGGTGAATAAGGTGCTCGAGGAGTTCTCCAAGCTCACCGGCCTTGCGAAAGGCGTTGCTGACGAGAGCGTGGTTGACGCTGCGGCCACAAACAAGGCCGCGCAGAAGGCCAAGTACGAGTCCAAGCCGGTTCAGGCCTTCCTCAAGAAGATTTCCAATGTCTTCGTCGCCCTGCTTCCCGGCATCATTGCGGCTGGCCTCATCAACGGTATCTGCAACGTCATTAACGTCTCGACGGCAGGAGCGCTTGCAGGCGAGTGGTGGTATCAGGGCATTCGTTCCATGGGCTGGGCCCTGTTTGCCTATCTGCCCATCTTGGTGGGCTATAACGCGGCACGTGAGTTTGGTGGTTCCGCTGCGCTGGGCGGCATCGCTGGCATGATGTGCATCGCCAACAGTGCCATGCCCCTGCTTGCGCCTGGCGCGGCTGATCCTGCCACTGCCATTCTGCTGCCGCTCACCAATGCGCAGTACAACCCCGCAGCGGGCGGCATGATCGCGGCTCTCATCGCTGGTGCATTTTTTGCCTGGATGGAGCGTCAGATTCGCAAGGTTATGCCCAACGCACTCGACACGTTCCTATCCCCGCTGCTGGTGCTCATCATCGGTGCCTTTGCTCTGATGCTCGTCATCCAGCCGGTTGGCGCATGGCTGACGACTGCCATCTTTAGCGTTTTGACCTTTATCTTCGAGAAGCTGGGCGTCCTGGGCGGCTATATCCTGTCGGCAGGCTTCTTGCCGCTGGTGTCCGTCGGCCTGCATCAGGCGCTCACGCCGATCCACGCTATGCTCAACGATCCCGACGGCGCTACCAAGGGCATCAATTACCTGCTTCCCATCCTTATGATGGCTGGCGGCGGCCAGGTCGGTGCCGGTCTGGCGCTGTACTTTAAGACCAAGAACGCCAAGCTCAAGAAGTACGTCGCAGAGTCCATTCCCGTTGGAATCCTCGGTGTGGGCGAGCCTCTGATGTATGCCGTTACGCTGCCGCTCGTTCGTCCGTTTGTGACGGCCTGCCTGGGTGCCGGATTTGGCGGCGCGCTCGCGGCGCTGCTTCACATCGGCACGGTTTCTCAGGGCGTTTCCGGTCTGTTTGGCCTGCTGATCGTCGTTCCTGGCCAGCAGCTCGGCTACGTTGCCGCTATGCTGCTTGCCTATGCCGCCGGCTTTGTCCTGACGTGGTTCTTTGGCGTCGACGAGCAGAAGATCAACGAGTTCTTTGGCGAATAGTTTGATATCGCGAGCCGTGTTGCTCAGGGCTCGCAGCGCGCGGCAGATTTCTTGATGCTATGGTTGTGCCGGCGGGGCTAACTGCTCCGCCGGCCTTTTTTAAAGGAGCGTTGAAACGTGAAAACGGGTATTTCGATTTATCTTTCCAGCCCTCTGCAGGATATTGAGCGGACGATTGAGCATGGTGCCGCGGCGGGTGCGCGCTATGCGTTCACCTCGCTGCATATTCCCGAGGATGGGGGGGCGGCGTATGCCGATAAGGTCCGTCATGTGCTGTCGCTGCTTTCCGCCCGCGGCATTGCGCTCATCGCCGATGTGGGGCCGCGCACGTGCGATTTGCTCGGGCTTGAGCGCATCGAGGACCTGCGCGATCTGGGGTTGGAATACCTTCGTTTGGACTATGGCTTTAGCGCCCAGCGGGTCGCGGAGCTGTCCGGTGTATTTCGCATTGTGGTCAATGCATCGACGGTGAGTTCTGATGAAATCGCATCGTGGTGTGAGGCCGGTGCCGATGTGACTCGTTTTGCCGCCTGTCACAATTTTTACCCCAAGCCTTATACCGGTTTAGCTCTGGAGGACATTGCTCGGGTGAATCTTCGTCTTGCGGCGCTTGGATTCGAAATCATGGCTTTTGTGCCGGGTGATGCCAACGTTCGCGGGCCGGTATTCGAGGGACTGCCGACGGTCGAGGCACAGCGCGGTCGCGCGTCAAAGGTTGCTCTCAATATGCTTGAGCTTGCACATGGCGCCGATTGCGACATTGTGTTGGCCGGCGACCCCGATCTTTCCGATGCGGGCTGGACGCAGTTTGCTCATGTTTCCGCCGGATACGTGGACCTGCAATGCGAGCTTGAGCCCGGTTATGCCTATGTACGTGGGCAGATTCATCACGACCGACCCGATTCGAGCACCCTCATCTTTAGGTCTCAGGAGTCGCGTACGACGCTTAAGCCGGATTCCGTGCCGATGGATGCCGGTGCCGGCCTGTCACGAAAGACGGGGTCGATCGCTGTGAGCAATAGCGGCTATGGGCGCTACGAAGGCGAGCTTGAGATTGCGCGGGTCGATCTTCCCGGTGACGAGCGCATGAACGTTGCGGGCCATATCACGCCCGAGGCAATGGAGCTGCTGCCGTTCATCAAACGCGGATTCGGGGTACGGTTCGTTTAGCGTGTGACCCGTGGGCTACAATTGGCCCATCATGCGAAGGCGCCTCGTGTGGCGTGTGCCTGCGTTGGCCGATCTATATTCGGAGGATTCCCATGACCGTACTGTTTGTTGAATATCCCAAGTGCTCGACCTGTAAGAAGGCCAAGGCATGGCTGGACGAACACGGGGTAGAGTATATCGACCGCGATATCGTTTTGGACAATCCCACGGCTGATGAGCTTGCGACCTGGATTGCTCGTTCGGGACTGCCGGTGCGGCGCTTCTTTAATTCGTCGGGCATGAAATATCGAGAGCTGGGCCTGAAGGCGCGTCTAGATGCGGGCATGACGGATTGGGAGTGCTACGAGCTGCTGGCGACCGACGGCATGCTGGTTAAGCGTCCGCTGTTGGTGGGCGACGACTTTGCGATTCCCGGCTTTAGGGAATCGGCTTGGGTCGAGGCGTTGCTGTAGCGGCTGCGGAAAGTGCGACCCGTTTTGAGTGCTCAGGGTGGGACGTGTTTTCCATCGGCGGGCTCGCTCGGCTCAATCATCGAGCTGCGCCCATTCGTGCGGATCGTAGACCTTTACGTGCTTGTTGGGCTTGCCGCTCCAGTACTCCTCGTCCATAAAGGGCAGATATGCCTGAACGCCGGGGCAGATAAAGGGAATCCGCTGCTGCTGCAGTCGCTCGCGTTGGCGCTGCTCCAGGTGCGCCTCGGATATGACGGTCGGCATACCGGACAGCTCGACGAGGCTTGCCTGGATTCGCTTAAGGTCGGGGAGTCCCGCGTGCCATGACATCCGCATGATCAAAAAGGATGCACGGCGGTATTTTGCCTGCATCACCGTGATGGCGGGGCGCAGAGTGGGATGGATTTTGTCCCGTTCGGGCCAAAGGTCAGCAGTGATCTCGAGGCCCAGGGTCTCCCATAGGTAATCAAGCTCTTCGTCCATGGCGCCTCGATATCCGTGTAATGATGACGGTTTGATTGTGCCATCAGCCGTGAGTGCTGCATTGTTGTAATCTACCAGCGGTAGATGTGGGATGTTTTACGGGCTTTGGCGCCGTACGTGTCGCTGGTGCTTCACAGGTCCTTCACGTGTCGGCCGTATTTGACTGAATTTCAAAAAAGTCAAAATTAGGGCTTGCGTCACGGCGGGACTTCCCGTATATTTCTTTCTTGCGCAAAGGCACAGCCGAGCGCAGCGATGCAGTCATTGGGATGTCGTCTAATGGCAGGACAGCGGATTCTGGTTCCGTCAATGGGGGTTCGACTCCCTCCATCCCAGCCATTGCATTTGCTACATATGGCCCGTTCGTCTAGCGGTTTAGGACGCCGCCCTCTCAAGGCGGAGATCACCAGTTCGAATCTGGTACGGGCTACCAAAATTGAACGCCCGGGCCTCGTAAGAGACCCGGGTTTTGTGTATTGACCGATATTTAAGGCGCGCGTTGAGTCTGCCGCCCGGACCGAGGAGTTGTCATGGACCTGCCTATCAGCTTGGAAGACATCACGTATGCCGAGAACTATCTGGCGCAGGGCGACCTGGCTACGGCGACGCCGCTGCTTGAGCGTCTGGTGGAGCTCGCCGAGGAGTATATCGACGCTGAGTGCAAGACGGAGGAGAAGCGCCAGTACTTTAGCTTCGACAGCAAGTTTGAGCGCCTGGCCTATCGCCGCGTGGAGAAGGATCCGCGCGAGCTGGTGCAGGTCGAGGTTCCCTTTGACCGCCTGTACTCCGACATGGCGTTTGCCTACATTCGCCAGCAGGATTATGTGAGTGCTCGGAATGCCCTGATGCAGGCCGTGCGTTGGGATCCCATGAACTGCAACTATCGCTTGGACTTGGCCGAGCTGTTCCGCGCGCTCGAGGACAAGCAGGAGTGGGCATCGCTCTCGTTCTCGGTGCTGGAGCGCGCGAGCGACGGTAAGTGCGCCGCACGCGCCTACACCAATTTGGGTCAGTACTTCTTGGAGCCCGAGACCGAGAACATTTCGGCTGCCGTGGGCTGCGCGCGTCTGGCGCTGCGCCTGGCGCCCAATGATGCGCATACGACACGCCTGCTCAACAAGATCCATACCACCTATCCGGATGCCGCGGACGAGAGTGACGACCATGTGATGGGTGAGCTCGCCCTGCAGGGCGTGCCGACCTCGCCTTCGGCCGAGATCGCCATCTGCCTGATCATGTGCGCGACCGATGCTGCAAGCGACGGCGACAAGCAGGAGGCTACGCGTCTGACGGTCCGTGCCCGCGACCTGGTGGGCGAGGAGGCATGCGCGGCGATTATCAAGCTGGTGCGCGAGAGCGATGCCGAGCTTAATGCCGAGTGCAGGGCAAAGCGCGAGGCTGCGGGCTCAAACGCCGATGGCGCCAAGGAGGCCGGCGATGCCCAGTAAGCGCGAGCGCAAGCTCATTTCCAAGAATCGCTCGGCACATCACGAGTACTTTATCGATGAGACGTTTGAGTGCGGTATTGAGCTGAGCGGTACCGAGGTCAAGTCGATTCGCGAGCGCGCGTGCCAGATTACCGATACCTTCGCACTGATTCGTGGCGGTGAGTGCTGGCTCGTCGGCCTGCATATCCACCCTTATAGCCATGGTGGCGTGTGGAATCGCGATCCCGACCGTCGGCGCCGTCTGCTGCTGCACCGCAAGGAGATCGACTTTCTTGACGGCAAACTTCGCAACCGTGGTTATGCGCTGGTTCCGTTGGAGCTCTACTTTAATACCGACGGTCGCGTAAAACTGCTGCTGGGCCTGGGTCGCGGCAAGAAGCTCTACGACAAGCGCGAGGACATGGCCAAGCGTGATGTCCAACGCGAGATCGACCGCGCCCTCAAGGAACGCAACCGCTGACCGTCCTTCATAAGTTGCGGTGGAATACGGACTGTTTTGCCTGTTTGAGGGGCTATTCAGTCCCTATTTCACCGCAACTGCGGGTGTCTCATCTTTCTTACTGTTCTGACACATATGTTTCAAAGGCGGTGTCCGTTATGGGCGCTGCCTTTTTTGTGGGTACATACATCCATGAGGTTCCAACCCGAGCTAGGGGAGTGATCGTTATGGACAAAACTGCGTTCTTTACCATGCCGAGCGGCCTGTACGTGGTGAGCGCCGCGGCAGACGGGCTGCGCGCCGGCTGCGTCATCAACACTGCGGTGCAGGTGACGTCCATGCCGCCGCGTATTTCGGTTGCCGTGAACAAGGACAACGTCACCTCGGGCGTCATCGCTTCGGCCAAAGCGTTCGCGCTGACCGTGATCGATCAGACCGCCGATATGCTCTACATCGGTAACTTTGGGTTCCGCACCAGCAGCGATTATGACAAGTTTGCCAAATACGAGACCCGCGAGACGGCTCTGGGCATGCCCTATGTGCCCGAGCACGCGGCGGCCCTGTTTAGCTGCCATTTGATCGACACTGTGGATGTTGGCACGCATCTACTGTTTATCGGCGAGGTCGAGGATGCCGAGCGCTTGAGTGACGAGACGCCGCTCACCTACGATTACTACCATAAGGTCCTGAAGGGCAAGACGCCTCCGAAGGCGTCCTCGTATCAAGGCTAGAAATGTTTTAAAAATACTTGCATTATATTATTGAGAATCTATACTGATAAATGAAGTACATCACCAGTCGCGTTTGAGAGGAGAACATCATGGCTGAGGAGAAGAAGACGTATAAGTTCGTGTGCGTCGTTTGCGGTTACGAGGTTGAGGTCGATACGCCCGAGCTGCCCGAGGATTATGTGTGCCCGGTGTGCGGCGTCGGTCCCGATCAGTTTGAGCTCGTCGAGGAGTAGCTCGCAGACACACGGCGAAAGCCGAACATAGCTCTGTCCAAGGGCCTCGGTCGAATTCTCGGCCGGGGCCCTTTTCCTCCGCCCCCAAGGGATCACGGTTGCTGTTGGCCGATCCTGTCTGTTGTGAGTCCGGCCGACCTTTTGTCTTAATCTGTAACGTCTAACGGCTCAAAACGGGTCTTCCTGTTATAGATCGAGACAAACGGAGTTATCCCTCGGAATGATCTCGATCTGTAACATCTAGACATCAAAAGCGGGTCTTCCTGTTACAGATCGAGACATTTGCCTGGGCAGGTGTCCCGCCCCATTACATCCCTGTCAACAACACGACATCGAGAATCGTCACGATGGCACCGATCCCTACAAGCAGCGCGTTGAGTGGACGCGAGTTGGCGAATTTGCCCATGACGCGGGGTGAACTGGTGAGCCGTATGAGCACAAAGACCGTAATCGGCAGTTGAAGCGACAGCAGTGCCTGACTCCAGATGAGACCTTCAAAAGGATTTGGGACGACCAGGCACGCCGTCACTGCGCCGACGAAACAGACCGCCACCCCGATCGAGGAATGTCGGTCGTGGATATCGTATTCCTCGTCGAACATGCCCGCAGTGATGGTCCCCGCCGCCATGCCCGCTGTCACGCTGCTCGATAGTCCCGCGAACAGCAGCGCTACCGCAAAGATGGTCGAGCTCGCCGGGCCCAGAATGGGGGAGAGCGTGGCCGCTGCGACGGCGAGGTCGTCTACGACCATGCCGTGCGCAAAGAAGGTCGTTGCGGCCAGGATGACCATGGCCGAGTTGATTGCCCAGCCCACGCCCATCGAAAAGAGCGTGTCGAAGAGCTCGTAGCGCAGACGCTCTTCGATAACCTGCTCGCCTTGGCCTTCGAAGTGCATGGATTGGATGACCTCGGAGTGCAGAAAAAGGTTGTGTGGCATAACGACCGCACCCAGGACACTCACGATAATCGCGGCAGAGCCAGTGGGCATACTAGGCGTGATCCAGCTTGCGGCGGCTTGCGGCCAGTCGACCTTGACTAGTGCAAGCTCGGCCAAAAACGAGAGTCCTACCACGCCTACGAAGGCGATGATCCAGCGTTCGGCATGCTTGTAGGAGTTCGTCATGAGCATCGCCATCGATACTGCCGCCACGATGACGCAGCCCGCGCGCACGGGCAGCCCAAAGAGCATTTGAAGGGCAATCGCGCCACCCAGGACTTCGGCCATGGCGGTGGCGACAGCCGCGAGATAGGCACTGGCGAGTACCGTGCGTCCAACGAAGCGGGGGAGGTAACGTGTCGTGGCCTCGGCAAGGCAGGCGCCCGTGGCGATACCCAGGTGCGCAGCGTTGTGCTGCAGCACAATGAGCATAATCGTGGACAGCGTGACGATCCACAGCAGCGCGTAGCCAAACTGCGAGCCCGCGGCCATATTGGAGGCCCAGTTGCCCGGGTCGATAAAGCCGACGGTCACGAGCAGCCCGGGGCCGATATGCCGCGCAATGTCTAGGCCTCCGTGACCACCGGTGCGCCGGGAGCCAAAGTGTTGTTTGAGATGGTTGAGCATGGTGCGCTCCTGCGTATGGGCGGCGTGACGTCGCATCTGGGTCGTGCGGCGCCACGCGTCGGATTTGGGTTGGGGCTACTTGTGCGCTTTGCCCTGATTGGCCACGGCGTCGATCTTGGCGGCGATGGTCGCCGGGTCGCCGATGTAGCGCTTGTCGAGGACGTTGAAATCGGTGTCGAAGGTGTAGACGAGCGGCACGCCGGTGGGGATGTTGACCTTGAGGATCTCCTCGGGCGTGAGGTGCTCGAGCTTCATGACGAGTGAGCGCAGGGAGTTGCCGTGTGCGGCGATGAGTACGCGCTTGCCGGCGAGCATCTGGGGGCGAATCTCGTCTTCGAAATAGGGCCAGGCGCGGGCGATCGTGTCCTTGAGGCACTCGGTATAGGGCAGCTGATCGGGCGCGACATCACGGTATTGCTCCTGGGAGTGGGGATCGCGCGCGTCGTCCGGCTCGAGTGCCGGCGGGCAGACATCGAAGGAGCGGCGCCAGATGAGCACCTGCTCGTCGCCGTGCTCTGCCGCGGCATCGGCCTTGTTGAGACCCTGCAACGCGCCGTAGTGGCGCTCGTTGAGCTTCCAGGATTTGATGACGGGCAACCACTCGCGATCCATTTGGCCGAGCACGATGTCGAGGGTGTGGATCGCGCGCTTGAGG
>DXLR01000104.1:0-15029 GCA_019414625.1 Collinsella sp. | reverse complement strand
CACGCAGGCCTCCAGGAAGCCGCGCTTCATCTGTGCCTCCATCCGCACACCTCCTTTCGTAGCATACTGTGTAACACCTACTATATGACACATAGTATATGATGTCAACAGTTGTCGTATAGGGAGTCCGGTCTGTCTGTCCCCTGCGGGTACTCATTGGGGACGTACTTAAATGAGTACCCATCGCTCAAGGTGGCACCTGGGGACGTTCCTTATGTGCCGGCACTTTGGGACACTCCTTGTCAAGGTTTTGTTCCATCGTGCGGGTTGCTATTTAACGTGCGACAATGCCGTGTGGAAATCGAAATGTCTCCTGGGGGCTATCTATGCTGTACGAGTTTTGTGCCGAGAACTTTGAGCGTGTGCCGGCGGCTATCGATGCCGGTGCTAAGCGCATCGAGTTGTGCGACAACCTTGCCGTCGGTGGCACTACGCCCTCGGCTGGTGTTATCAGCGCTACGGTCAGCTATGCTCACGAGCATGACGCACGAGCGATGTGCATGATTCGCCCGCGTGGCGGTGACTTTCACTACAACCAGGACGAGCTGCGCATGATGGAGATGGACTTGGGTCTTGCCGTGAGCGCCGGCGCCGATGGCTTGGTCTTTGGCTGCTGCAAGCCTTGTGCCGGCGGCTGGGCGCTCGACGAGCTTACGTTGGGCGCCCTCGTGATGGCCGCGGGCTGCGCGACCGAGGAGTGCAAGCGCGAGTCCCTTGACATCACCTTCCACATGGCGTTTGACCAGCTCTCGCCCGAGGCTCAGCTCGATGCCGTCGACACACTCGCCGACTGCGGCATCACGCGTATCCTGACGCATGGTGGTGCTGCCGGAACGCCGATCGAGGACAATCTGGAGCACCTATCGCGTCTTGTCGAGTATGCGGGCGACCGCCTGACCATCCTTCCCGGCGGCGGCATTTCCACGGCCAACCGCGATACCGTGGCGGCGGCATTGGGCGTCTCCGAGCTCCATGGCACCAAGATCGTGCCGCTGGAGGCGTAACCCGTGGCGCTGGTATTTGACGTTCAGCAGGCGAGCGGCAAGCCCGACGACAACCGGCGCCCTGGCACCGCGTGCCCCTTTTGCGATACCGAGGGACTCGCCAATATCATCCGGCGCGACGGCGACTGCATCTGGCTCGAGAATAAGTTCAAAACCCTGCGCGCCACCCGTCAAACCGTGCTGATCGAGTCAGCCGATCACGATGCCGACCTGGTGACCTATGAGCCAGATGAACTCCACCATGTGATGAGGTTTGCCCTGGATTGCTGGCAGCAGATGATCGATTCACGGCAGTATCGAAGCGTGCTCATGTACAAGAACAAGGGTCCTCTCTCGGGCGGTAGTCTCGTTCATCCGCACATGCAGATTGTGGGTTTGGAGCAGGAAGACGGCTATGCTTCGTTGACTTCCGCCAATTTCGAAGGCATCAATGTCTGGCAACAGGGGAGAATCGCGGCCAACATCTCAACCGAACCGATCATGGGGTTCTTTGAGGTCAACGTTTCAGCCCCGCAGGGAATCGCCGCCAG
Organism: Collinsella sp.; assembly: GCA_019414625.1. Classification (GTDB taxonomy): domain Bacteria; phylum Actinomycetota; class Coriobacteriia; order Coriobacteriales; family Coriobacteriaceae; genus Collinsella. The sequence continues at coordinate 13,495 of DXLR01000104.1, read as the reverse complement.
CGATGACACAAGAGACCAAGCCGAGGCAGATCTCTTCGCCGATGCGATCCAGGTGGCTCTGCGCTATATCCTGAACGAGCACCACGGTGGTCGCGCAGAGTCGTACAACTTGTTCTTCTATCACCTGGGCGGTCGGACCATTGCCAAGGCGCTGCCGCGTTGGGTGGTTTCGCCCTACTTTGTCGGCTATCGTTTGGCCCAGGTCAATGCCGAGACGACGCTCGATATCGATGCTGAGCGTCTGCGTGCGCATCTGGAAACGCTCGTATAGCAAGACTAACACCCGCGTAATGCGGACAGCCTAGCGCGCCATGGCGTCGCGGCCAGCCTCGGCCCGCTTGCGCTGGGCGGCGCGCTCCTTGCCGGTCAGGCGCTCAAAGAGGTGTCCGATAATTGAGGCCAACACCTGCTGAAACAGCGTGCCGCACATGACGGGGAATACCACTTCGCCGGGAAAATACTGCGTGGCGATGACGGCACCCGAAGAGATGTTGCGCATGCCGCAGGTAAAGCACATGGTGGTCGTCTCGCTATACGGCAGGTGCAGGGCCCGGGCGATCAGGACGCCGATGATAAAGCCGCTGATGGCGAACACCAGGATAAAGAGCGCGACTTCTAAGCGCTCAACATTCATGTGTAGCACGTACTCGCTCATAGCGGTGGAGTTGGACGCGATGACGCCCATCATCATGAACTTGCAGGCGGGCGAGAGCGCGGGGGAGAGTTTCTCGTGGCCCCAGCCGCGCGTGAGTTCATTGATGACAATACCGAGCACAGCGGGGATGGCGATCATAAAGGCCATGTTCTGCATCATGTTCGGCACGTCGATTGCAACGGTGGCACCCAGCAGGAGCTTAAGCGTGAGCGGAATCGTGACGGGCGAGATGACCGAGGACGTCAGGATGATGGTGAGCGCGAGCGGGCCGTTGCCGCCGAACATGCTAATCCACATAAAGGCGGTGACTGCCACGGGTACGCTGTACTCGAGCACGATGCCGCAGACAAGGTTTGGGTTGGAGCCAAAGAACAACGATCCTGCGGCATAGGCTGCAAGGGGGATGAGTGCCGCCGAGACGAGCAATGCCGCAATCAGATGCAGCGGACGGCGGAACACCTCAGTAACCTGATGGAAAGTGTTGCTGAGCGCGCCTTGGAATGTCATAAAGGCAAACAGGGCGGGAACGATGGGCTTGAGTACGCCAATCTGTTGGGGAAAGAGCACGCCGAGTGCCACGCAAATCGGAACGATGACCTGCATGTGCCCCGCGAGAAACTTGCCCAGTCCAACCCATTGCTTCATATGCGCTTGTGACTCCCTTTGCCCGTGAACCCGTTTTTGAATGGATATGCTAGACGCTCGCATGCGTCCGTGCGTCAGAAACGCTCGATTATTTCGAGGCTATTACCGGCATCGTTTACCGAAACCGCGGCGTGCTGCGGCGATTTGCGTCTGCTCTGCACGGTATAATAAATCCGTTCAACAGATCTGCCTGCCGAAGCGGGCATACACAGAGGACTCATCGCTATGAACCGTGAGAGGTATCGCGGCGACCTGCCCCTATCGGGGGTGGGCGCCTATGTCATCGCTTAAGACGACGCATCGCTGGGCGGTCGCTCAGCAAAACCCCGAGCTCGAAAAGGAGCTTTCGGCTGGCCTGGGCATTCCCGGGCTGGTGGCGCGTATTATGGTTGCGCACGGCATTACATCCATCGAAGAAGGTCAGCTGTTTTTGACGCCTTCGCTCGATCGCGACTGGGCCGACCCACTCATTATCCCGGGCATGTCGGTCGTTGCCGACCGCGTCGAGCGTGCTATTTGCAACCACGAGCACATTGCGGTCTTTGGCGATTTTGACGTTGACGGTATTACGTCGACCTGTCTGTTGACCGAGGCACTACGCACGTTTGGCGCCGATGTCACGCCGTTTATTCCGCATCGCTTTGACGAGGGTTACGGTCTTTCGCGCGCGGCGCTCGACCGCGTTAACGAGCTCGCTCGCCCCCAGCTGATCGTGACCGTCGATAACGGCATTGCCGCCAAGGAAGAGGTTTCCTATCTGGAGAGCCTGGGGATCGATTTGGTGGTCACGGACCATCACGAGCCCTCCGACCAGGTGCCGCAGGGTGTGCCCCTGACCGACCCCAAGCTCGAGGATGAGGGGCCCTCGCGTGAACTTGCCGGTGCTGGTGTGGCGCTCAAGCTGGTGCAAGTCCTGGGTGAGCGCCTGGGCAAGCCGTCGTATTGGCGTTCGCTAATCGAGGTCGCGGCGCTGGGCACCGTGTCCGACATGATGCCGCTCACGCCCGAGAACCGCGCGTTGGTCGCCGAGGGCATCCAGCAGATGCGCGTGACGGCTCGTCCCGGCTACATCGCGCTGGCAGCGCTCGCCAAGGCCGACCTCTCTAGCATTACGGCCGATGGCCTGTCGTTTTCGCTCATTCCCCGCTTGAACGCCGCCGGTCGCATGGCCGATCCCAAGCTGGCGCTCGACCTGCTGCTTGCCCGCGACCCCATCGAAGCGAGCGCGCTTGCCGCCGAGCTCGAGGAAATCAATCGCCAACGCCGCGAGATCGAGGCCGAGCTTACGCGCGATGCCATGGCGAAGGTCGAGGAGACTTATGACGGCGGGCGCGCGATTGTCGTGGGCGGCGAAGGTTGGCACGAGGGCGTCAAGGGCATCGTGGCGAGCCGCCTGACCAACCGTTATCACGTGCCGGCGCTGCTGTTCTCGATCGAGGACGGTATCGCTCGCGGTTCGGGTCGCTCGGTGGGCAAAGTCAACCTGTTCGACGCCGTAGAACGCTGCTCCGACCTGCTGATTCGTCGCGGCGGGCATGCCGGTGCGGTGGGCGTGACCATCGAGGCATCCAAGCTCGATGAGTTCCGCCGTCGCCTTTCGGCCGTGCTATCGGAGCTTCCTGCCGATGACTTTGAGGACACTGACGAGGTTGCCGCCACCGTTGACCTCTCCGAGCTGAATATCGAGACCATCGAGCAGATTTCCCGTCTTGAGCCGTTTGGCCAGGGCAATAAGGTGCCGCTTCTGGCCGCCGAGGGCGTGACGATGTGCGATCGCGCCGTGGTGGGCAAAACCGGCGAGCACATGCGCTTTGTGGCGACCGATGGCGCCGCGAGCGTGCCGGCCATCATGTTCCGCGTGCCGCAGATCGATAAACTCATCAATTGCGACAGTGCCGTCGACTTGGTGTTCGAGGCCGTGGCCGAACATTGGCAGGGACGTGTGAAGCCCAAGCTCATGATTAAAGATGTCTTGGTGCGCGATACCGCGGCGCCCAATATCGACGATCCGGCATGTGAGCTTCGCCGCGGCGTGCAACCAGCGGATTCTGGCCTGCGCCTGGAGTCGCGTAAACGTGAGACGCTCGCCCAGCTTTCTTATACCGAGCTCACGCGCTCGCTTATCCATAGCTTTATCGGCTCGAACCAGCCGCATCGCGCGCAGGTCGAGGCACTCGACGCGCTCGCCGACCACCAGAGCGTCTTGGCCGTTATGGGGACGGGGCGCGGCAAGTCGCTCATCTTCCATGTGCACGCCGCGCGCGAGGCGGTCCTTCGTGGGCGGGCGAGCATCTTTGTCTATCCGCTGCGCGCGCTCGTTGCCGACCAGGCTTATCACCTCTCGTCGACGATGGCTGCGCTCGGCATTGGCGTGGGCGTGTTGACCGGCGAGACCGTGGAGGCAGCGCGCGATGACGTGTTTGCCGGCCTGGCTTCGGGCCGCACCGGCATCGTTCTCACGACGCCGGAGTTCCTGTCTATCCATCGCGATCGCTTTGCACGTTCTGGACGTATTGGCTTTGTCGTTATCGATGAGGCACACCATGCCGGTCTTGCCAAAGGCGGCGACCGGAGCGCCTACCTCGACATGCCCGATATTCTCAAAGCCCTGGGCGACCCCGTTGTCATGGCGGCAACGGCTACCGCGACGGCCCCGGTCGTGGCGGAGCTTGCTCGTGTATTGCCGATTACCAGGACGGTGGTCGACGAGACCGTTCGCGAGAACCTGCAACTCGAGGACGACCGTGACCTTGCGAGCCGCGAAAATCGCCTGGTGTCAATCGTGGCGACGGGGGAGAAGACCGTCATCTACGTCAACTCGCGCGACCAGTCCGTGGCGCTTGCCAAGACGTTGGGCAAACGCGTGCCCGACTGCGCGACCCATATTGCGTTCTATAACGCCGGGCTTGCGCGCTCCGATCGCCGCCGTGTCGAGGAAGCGTTTCGCGACGGAAGCCTCAGTTGCATCGTTTCGACCTCTGCCTTCGGTGAGGGCGTCAACCTGCCCGATATCCGTCATGTCGTGCTCTACCACATGCCGTTTGGTGCGATTGAGTTTAACCAGATGAGTGGCCGTGCCGGCCGCGATGGACAGCCCGCCGTGATTCACCTGCTCTATTCGTCGCGTGACGCTCGTATTAATGAGCGCCTGCTCGATTGTTACGCGCCCGAGCGCGATGAGCTTGTCACTCTCTATCGAGCGCTGCAGACCATGTGGCGCTCCAACCGTGGCAAGACGGGGGACGATTCATTCTGCGCGAGCGATATCGACATTGCGCAGATGTGTCTTGCCATCGATGCCCGCACGCCGGTCGACGAGCGCTCGGTGGAAAGCGGCCTGGGAATCTTCGAAGAACTCGGTTTCTGCCGCGTTTCGGGGTTTGACGATACGCGTCGCATCGCGATGGCGGAAAACCCCGGTCGCGTGCAATTAAGCAGGTCAATTCGCTATTTGGAGGGCTTGCGCTCGCGCATGGAGTTCACGGCTTTTCGGAGCTGGGCACTCGATTCGTGCGCTTCTGATATGCTAGCCAAAGTTAACCGCCCGATCGTACCGCGGGCCTAGGGGAAGGGGACCTCGATGGACGCCGCAGCCCGTACCGCCCATGATTCCACCCTCCAGCGGTTTTCGGAGATGGAGCACTATAAACATGCCGATGAGCTGCCGCCCGAGATTATGGCGGACAGCTACGACAAGCTGGAGCGTCTGTGCCTCAAATATATGAACGAGGACGACTTCTCCAATGTGGAGCAGGCCTACTGCTTTGCTGCCGAGAAGCACTGCAACCAAAAGCGGCGCTCGGGTGAGATGTACATTAACCATCCCGTCGAGGTAGCTATCATTCTGGCTGACCTCAAGATGGACTGCGATGTGGTGTGCGCCGCGTTGCTGCACGATACCGTCGAGGACACCGAGACCTCGCTTGCCGATGTTTCGGGTCTGTTTGGCGAAACCGTGGCAGGGCTCGTCGACGGCGTGACCAAGCTCACCAACATTGAAGTCGACAGCATGGACGAGAAGCAGGCGCTTACGCTGCGCAAGATGTTCCTCGCCATGTCCAAGGACATCCGCGTCATCATCGTCAAGCTCGCCGACCGCCTGCATAACATGCGCACGCTTGCCGCTCTGCGCGAGGACCGCCGCCTGTTTAAGGCACGCGAGACCATGGACGTGTACGCGCCTTTGGCCGACCGCCTGGGCATGAGTTCAATCAAGTGGGAGCTCGAGGACCTGTCCTTTTTCTACTTGGAGCCCGATGCCTACCAGCGCATCGCGCGCATGGTATCCGAGTCGCGCGAGGTTCGCGAGCGTTATCTGGCCGAGACCATCAAGACGCTCACCGATGAGCTCAATCGCATTGGTCTTGAGGGCTTTCAGATCAACGGTCGTTCCAAGCACTATTGGTCCATCTATCAAAAGATGAAGCGCAAGGGCAAGGAGTTCTCCGAGATTTACGACCTGGTGGCGCTGCGCGTCATCACTCATTCGGTGCGCGATTGCTATTCCACGCTTGGTGCCGTGCATACCCTGTGGCATCCCATGCCCGGTCGTTTTAAAGACTATATCGCCATGCCCAAGGTCAATAACTACCAATCGCTTCACACGACGGTTATCGGCCCCACGGCCCGTCCGCTCGAGATTCAGATTCGAACCTACGAAATGCACGAGCAGGCCGAGTATGGCATCGCTGCCCACTGGCTGTATAAGAAGTCGGGCGGATCGTCTGCCTCCAAGACTAACGATGCGCAGCGTCTGGACGACCAGATCAACTGGCTCAAGCACTCACTCGACTGGGCGGCGTCTGACGAGATCACCGATGCCAAGGAATACCTGCATTCGCTGAAGGTCGACTTGTTCGACCAGGAAATTTTTGTCTTTACGCCCAAGGGCGAGGTCATGGCGCTTCGTGCCGGCTCTACACCGCTCGACTTTGCCTACGCCGTTCATACCGAGGTCGGTAACCACTGTGTCGGCGCCAAAATCAACGGTGCGGTGGCGCCGCTCACGCACGAGATCAAGACGGGTGACCGTGTCGAGATTCTGACTAACAAGAGCTCTAAGCCGTCGCGCGATTGGCTCAAGATCGTCAAGACACCTTCGGCCAAGTCAAAGATTCGCCGTTATTTCACCGCCGCGACCAAGGATGACGACGCTGCCGCCGGCCGCGATATACTGGCCAAGGACCTGCGTAAGCGCGGGTATGGCATCTCTACGCCACGATCCACGCGTGCGCTCAACGCCGTGGCGGAGCAGTTTAACTTCAAGCAGCTCGAGGACCTTTTTGCAGCCGTTGGCGCGGGCAAGGTCGCCCCGCGCGCTGTGGGCAATAAGGTCGAGCAAATCTTGGACCCCAAGCCCGAGGAACAGCTCACCAAGGCCGAGGCTATCGCCGAGGTCGTAAAGCAGCCCGCTCGCGGCTCCAACCGCAAGCCGCAAAAGCGCGGTAAGAGCGCCAGTAACGGCATTATCGTCAAGGGCGAGAGCAACAGCGGCCTGCTGGTCCGTCTGGCTCATTGCTGCAACCCCGTGACGGGCGACGACATCGTCGGCTTCATCACGCGCGGTCGTGGCGTTTCGGTGCATCGCGCCAACTGCCCCAACGTCAAGGGCCTTATGGAACATCCCGAGCGCATGATTGACGTAGAGTGGGATGGTGCTGCCGATACGCTTTTCCAGGTCGAGATTGTGGTCGAGTGCCTGGACCGCATGGGCCTGCTCAAGGACGTCACCATCGCCATTGGCGATGCAGGCGGCAATATTCTTTCCGCCGCCACGTCGACCAACCGCGAGGGTATTGCAACCTTGCGCTTTATGGTCGAGATCTCGGACGCGAGTGGTCTGGATCCGCTGCTGGCCTCTATCAGCAGCGTCGACTCGGTCTACGACGCGCGCCGCCTGATGCCCGGCGAGGGTGGAGCCCAGCTTAAGCGCCGCGTTTAGTCGCGACGAACGTGTCACATTATCGATATTCGCTACACTCGAGGCATCGTTTGATGCCTCGAGTTCTATAGAGAGGAGAGGGACATGAGTGCTGTGTCCTTGGATTTAACTCCCAAGGGATCGGTCGAGATTGAGACGCTCGTAAACGGTCCCATTCAGACCAATAGCTATGCTGTTATTTCGGACAATGAGTGCGTGATTATCGACCCCGCATGGGAAGGCGAGCGTTTGGTGGAGCATATTCGAGCCGAACATGCCGGTGTACGCGTGCTTGGCGCCGTATGCACTCATGGCCATGCCGATCATGTTGGTGGTGTTGCCGGCGTGCGAACCACCGTTGGCGAGGGCTGCCAGTATGAGCTGTGTGCCAAGGATGTGGCGGTGCCGCATGCGAACATCGAGGAACAGCGAGCTATGTGGGGCATTGAGACGCCTGACCCCGGGGAGCCGACGCGCCTGCTCGCCGAAGGCGATGCTATCGAGGTGGGCGATATCTGCCTGCAGGTGATCGAGACGCCAGGGCATACGCCGGGCGGGATCGTCTTGTTTGCTGCCACCGAGCAGGGGAACATTGCCTTTGTGGGCGACACACTATTCCCGGGCAGCCACGGCCGCACCGATCTTTCTGGAGGAGACGAGGCGGCGATTCTGCGCTCGCTCTCCAAGCTCGCCCGGCTTCTCCCGCCCGATACCGTTTGCCTAACCGGCCATGGCGATTCGACCACCATGGCACGCGAGCTCATGCAGAACCCTTTCATGCAGGTGTAGCTTTATAGTCAGCTCCTGAAGCACGAGAAGCGTCCAAACGTCAAGCTATTTTTCCCCAACGGGTCGATTCCGTAGGGCAAACGGTCAAAAAAAGTCTGTTTGGACGATATTCGTGAACAAACGAACGTTTATGCTCGGGTACGCCGTGGTAAAATCTCAGGCGTTATCGGAGCAACCTTACAGGAGGTTTCTTTTATGCTCGTCAACGCAGCAGACATGCTCAAGAAGGCCGAGGCCGGCAAGTACGCTCTCGGTGCCTTCAACACCAACAACCTCGAGTGGACCCTGGCTATTCTCCAGGCCGCCGAGGAGGCCAAGTCTCCGCTGATCCTTCAGTGCACCGCTGGTGCCGCTAAGTGGATGGGCGGTTTCAAGGTCTGCGCCGACATGGTCAAGGCTGCCGTCGAGGCCACGGGCGTTACCGTTCCCGTCGCCCTTCACCTCGATCACGGTTCTTACGAGGACTGCTTCAAGTGCATCGAGGCCGGCTTCACGTCCATCATGTATGACGGCTCTCACGAGGAGACCTTCCAGCTTAACCTCGACCGCACCAAGGAGCTCGTTGAGCTTGCCCACTCCAAGGGCATGTCCATCGAGGCCGAGGTCGGCGGCATCGGCGGCACCGAGGACGGCGTGACCTCCAACGGCGAGCTCGCTGACCCTGCTGAGTGCAAGCAGATTGCTGACCTGGGCGTCGACTTCCTCGCCTGCGGCATCGGCAACATCCACGGCGTGTATCCCGCCGACTGGGCTGGCCTTTCCTTCGAGCGTCTGGGCGAGATCAAGGCTCAGACCGGCGACCTGCCCCTCGTTCTGCACGGTGGTACCGGCATCCCCGAGGATCAGATCAAGAAGGCCATCTCCCTGGGCATCTCCAAGATCAACGTCAACACCGACCTGCAGCTCGTCTTCGCCAAGGGCGTCCGCGAGTACATCGAGGCTGGCAAGGATCAGCAGGGCAAGGGCTTTGATCCCCGCAAGCTCCTCAAGCCTGGTCGCGACAACATCGTTGCCCGCACCAAGGAGCTCATGGAGGAGTTTGGCTCCGTCAACAAGGCGTAAGTAGCGGTTTAACTTTCCCGCCGGAGGCCCCGTTTCCCCTACGCTGTTTCCCTCGCGCTCACCTGGCTTCGCCAGAAGTCGCGCGACGGAATCAGCTCCGGGGAAACGGGGCCTCCTTCGTTTAACGCCGCAGGGTTACTGGGCTGAATTCATTTTTTATAGGCACCGTTTATCAGTGTTGGGGGCTCCTTAATTGGGGCTTTCTTTTTTATCTCGCTACAATGGGCTTCAAGCGTTCTAGTGACTTGGAGTTTTGGTATGGCTGTTATTAATGTGCTGCCTTCGGATGGGAAGGTTATTGACGAGGGTCCAGTTGGTTGCTCTGCTGATGTTTGCTGTGATGATTTTCGCCATCTCGATATTGGGCTACCGCCTGAGATTCTTCGTCTTAAGGATGCCGGGTATTTGACGCAGGCTGTTGCCGCCTGCGATCGCCTTTTGGAGCAGAACCCTGAGCCTTCGCTGGCTGCCTGCGTTCGCGCCGAGCGGTATCGCATGATCGAGACGCCGCTTCATTTTTCGGTGTCGCGTGATCGGGCTATCGAGATGATCCGCGAGGAGTGGCCTGAGTTTACCGAAGAGCAGTTTGACGACCTGATTGACCGCAAGCGTATCGATTGGCGCTTTATCGATGGCGAGCTGTTCGTTCTTGACAACTTCCTTGATTCTTTGCGCGTGTATCCCAAGGAGGTTCCGGGTCTGCGTCCCGATTCTGCGGATGGAATTGCGCTGCGCAACCAGATGCTCGAGGAGATGGAGTCGCAGGGCGGGCTGTCTCGCACCATTACGCTTAAGGCATGCGTGTCTGTCCCCGGTGCTTTGGAGGGGGAGACCGTTCGCGCGTGGCTTCCCGTTGCCGCCGCCTGCCGCCAGCAGTCCCAGGTCGAGATACTTGATATGACGCCGGAGGGGGCCATTGCTCCTGCGAGCGCCTCGGCGCGTACTGCCTCGTGGGTCTCCTCGACCGATCGCACATTCTCGGTGACCTATCGCTATCAAATCGATGCCGCTTATCGCGATATCTATGGGGGTGCACTTCCAGCGCATCCCTGTATGGACGCGCCGTTGCCCGAAGATATTTCCGAGGACCGTCCGCACATTGCATTCACGCCGTATCTGCAGCAGCTGACGGCCGGTGTTGTTGACGGACTCGAGGATCCGCTCGATCGCGCCCGTGCTATCTATGATTACCTGACGCAGCATATCGACTATCGCTATCAGCCGCCGTACCTGCTTTTGGGATCTATTGCCGATGACTGCGCGCATTCGCTCCGTGGCGATTGCGGCGTTATGGCGCTCACGTTCATCACCATGTGCCGTATCGCGGGCGTGCCTGCCCGTTGGCAGAGCGGCCTGTATGTTGCGCCCGATTCGGTGGGGCCGCACGACTGGGCAGAGTTCTATACGCCGCGGACCGGTTGGCTCAACGCCGACGTGTCATTTGGATCTTCTGCTCGCAGGATGGGGGAGGAGTGGCGCCGCCATCACTACTTTGGCAATCTCGACCCGTGGCGTATGGTGGCCAACAATCGATTCCAGGCAGAGTTTGAGCCCTCTTTCGACGGCATGCGCGAGGACCCTTACGATAACCAGATGGGTGAGGCTTCGGTCGACGGTCGCGGATGCCGTCAGCGTGAGATGCTCCGCACGGTCGAACTCATCGAAATGCTCGAAGTTCCATTTTCGGACTAATCAACAGAAAGCTGTGATAAACTAACTCACGCATTACGTGCCCGAGTGGCGGAATTGGCAGACGCAGTGGACTCAAAATCCACCGTTGGCAACAACGTGCGAGTTCGAGTCTCGCCTCGGGCACCATACATGCAACTGAGCGTTCAAGGGGGTCAAGACCCCCTTTTTCGTGTACGTAATGTGATAGCGCACTATACGTGTTATTATTCGCAAGGCGTTGTTCCCGCAATGCCCTAAAGAGGAACCCGAGGGTTCCCACCTTTTGGCGCCAATGAGCAGCTGACTGGTCATACAACTTAGATTCCCTTCCTCGTATCGAGGATGTCTATGTGTACGACCTGGTTGCAAAGAAGCGCCGGGTTATTTTTTTATGAATGGAGGTAGGGAAAATAGCTAAGTCTGATGACACCCGCATCAACGACGAGATCACTGCATCTTCGTGCCGTTTGATTGGCGTCGATGGCTCTCAGCTCGGCCTGTTCGCCATCCGCGATGCCCAGCGCGTCGCTGACGATCAGGGTCTCGACCTGGTCGAGATCGCTCCCAACGCGGAGCCGCCGGTCTGCAAGGTCATGGACTACGGTAAGTTCAAGTACCAGCAGGCCATGAAGGCCAAGGCCGCTCGTAAGAACCAGTCTAAGGTCGAGGTCAAGGAAATGAAGTTCCGACCCAAGATCGACGTTGGCGATTACGAGACCAAGAAGGGCCACGTTCTGCGTTTCCTCAAGAAGGGCGCACGCGTTAAGATCACCATCATGTTCCGCGGCCGTGAGATGGCTCACCCGGAGCAGGGTCTTAACGTTCTCGAGCGTCTCGCCGAGGATCTCAAGCCTTACGCTACGGTCGAGTCCAAGCCTAAGATGGAAGGCCGTAACATGCTTATGCTGCTCGCCCCGATTAAGGGCGCCTTCGATGAGGATAAAGCGGCAAGCGATACCAAGTAACTAGTGTTCTGTAACCGATTAAGGAGTATTTCATGCCTAAGATGAAGTCCCACAGCGGCACCAAGAAGCGTTTCCGCAAGACTGGCACCGGCAAGCTTATGCGCGCCAAGGCTTTCAAGAGCCACATCCTGAGCAAGAAGTCCACCAAGCGTAAGCGTGGCTTCCGTCAGGAGACCGAGATCGCCGCTGCCGACCGCAAGGTCATCAAGTCGCGTCTCGCCTAAGTTCGCGTTCCCGTTTTTCGTTTTACCGTCTAGGAGTTGATAGAACATGGCACGTATTAAGCGCGCTGTTGCCGCCAAGAAGAAGCGCCGTACCGTTATGCACCGTGCGAAGGGTTACTACGGTGCCGCTTCGCGTACTTACAAGCATGCTAAAGAGCAGGTCCAGCACTCCCTGCAGTATCAGTATCGTGATCGCCGCAACAAGAAGCGCGAGATCCGCTCTCTCTGGATCACCCGCATCAACGCTGCCGCTCGCCTGAACGACATCTCTTACTCTCAGTTCATGCACGGCCTGAAGGTTGCCGGCATCGAGCTCGACCGCAAGGTTCTGGCTCAGATGGCTTACGAGGACATCGAGTCCTTCAACGAGCTGGCTGCCATTGCCAAGAAGGCTCTCGAGGCTTAATTGCTTCTTGCATCTTAAAGGGGCGCTTCCAATCCGGAAGCGCCCCTTTTTGATTGATTAGGGATGTGATCGATTTGGGACGTAGCCAAACCGATCAATTCGATAGCGTCCGAGTTGCAAGAAAGAGCAGGTAGCGTATGTGTCAAAGATTTTTGACACTCTAATCTGCGCGCAGCCATCCGTATGGGTTTGATTTTGGGATTACGCTTTGCTTGCCGGCTTCTGTTGTGTAGCCGCCCAATAAGAGTTGAGATGCATTCGAAGGGAACGCCATGCAGCTGCCAAAACACCTTAAACAGTATCGACTCGATGCTGGTTTGTCCCAGGAGGATCTTGCAAGGCGCATTTTTGTAACACGTCAGACCATCAGTAATTGGGAGCGCGGTAAAACGTACCCCGACATCCAGAGTCTCCTACTGCTGTCTGAACAACTGGATGTAACGATTGACGAGCTTGTTAAAGGCGACATTTCAATAATTAGAGAAAGGGTTGAACGCGATAGGGGCACGCTCTATCGCTTGGGTGCGGGGATGTTGGCTGGGCTTCTTGCGTTTACCGTCTCTATGGCCTGGCTCATGTGGCAACAAAACCACGGGTGGGGGATGGTCCAGTGCGTTCCGACGATGGTGTTGGCAGGCGTCTTTGGTGCTGGCGCAATGTGCTGCGCGCTTGCAGCGGAACATATCAAGAAGAAGAATGATTTGGTGACGTATCAAGAGATATCCGACTTCTTGGACGGAAAGAAGGCGGACAGCGAAGAGACGAGGACGGGCTGGGCTTACGAGCATCCACAGCTTGCGAATGCCATCAAGTTTGCCGCAGCGGCTCTTATTGGACTAATCGTTTTTGAACTCGTTAACGCTGCTATGTCCCATTTCTAATGGGTATACAGCCATTAATGCGGCCGAAGCTTAACCGTTGGAAAACCGAAGGGCCGCTCTAATAGGGGGGCCGCGGCCCTGTTCTTTCTAGTCTCTCACAGAGAAGGTCCCATCCTCATTTGTGTAGGAACCGTGGAGGCCCAGATTCCCGCCCCCGGGGCCCCTCCGGTCTGGCAATATATCTCCTTGCCGCGCGGCCCGGTGAGACCGGATCAGCCGCGGGGCGTGCACCTTGAGAACCGGATACTGCGAGGATGGACACACCAGATGTGTCGCA
>DXLR01000103.1:0-12682 GCA_019414625.1 Collinsella sp. | reverse complement strand
AGACGGCCCCGAAGGACCGCCTTTCGCATCGTTTTACCGTGTCCGGCAGGAAGCATCGCAATGCCGCGCTTTAATCGCGACGGCCGAGGATGTTCAGAATGCGCAGGAACACGTTGATAATGTCCACGAACAGGTTGGATGCCATGAGCACGGCGTTGGGCAGCGTGGGCGGCACCGTCGTTGCCACATAGGTGTCGTAGCCGATGAAGCCGGCGAACACCACGATCACGATCAGGTCGGTGATGGACTGCGAAACGCCCATGAACATCAGCACGATCTCGACCAGAATCGTGGCAAGCAGGATGCCAAAACCAATGCCATACACACGCTGGAAGAACTTGGGGAAGGTCACGCCCAGCGCACCAAAGACAAAGGTGATGGCGGCCGTGGCGATAAAGGCGGTGTTAATGGTAGGCAGGTCGTAGTTGGCAAGACCAAACGACGCCGTCAGGCCAAAGGTGCTCGCAAAGACCACGTAGCCCACGAGTGACAGGCCCACGGACTGTTTGCTGGCAGCAGCCGACATCATGACCATGCCGACGATGGTCAAAATAAATGAGCCAAAGACCAGCGGCAAAGCGGCGCCGCTCATCATCATGCGCGCAAACGACATGGTGCTCGTAAAGTAAACACCGGCGCCCATGGCGCAAAAGCCCAAAAAGATCAGAGCAGACATGACAAGGTTGTACGCGCGCGGCGACATCTCCTTGGCACGGCTTGCGCCGGTCTCGATGGGGCCATTCTGATAGCCCTGGATATCGTTCATAATTTCGTCCTTTCAAAAAGCACCGCGACGGCGCCGTAGCTGACAAGTTTCCTGCCATTGTACCCGAACGCCACGCGTTCTTACCTGCGGCGCCCGCTCTCGAGTGTTCGGTCGAACGCCCACACCCACCAACGCATCACGTGTGCCTGCGAGCCGTCCGCCCGCTCGCGCGTCTGGTCCTCCAGATACAACTCGGTCGCGTGCCCGCCAAAACGCACCTTATAGGTTGCCGTACGAATGCCGTGAACCGTCAGGCCAAACCCAGTGGTCGAGACAATCTCGTCAATCGTAAAGCAACGACCGTCGACCCAGCAGACGGTGACCGGCACGACCTGTCCGCCCGCGAGGATGCGAGCCACGACGTCCACATACTGCTTGTGCACGCGCCGAGTTTTGCCATCTGTCTGTCGATATTCCATGCCTCCTATTATCGAACGCATGTTTGCATGTTGTAAAGCGAACAGGCTGTGGTTTTGGGGTGTTGGGGCGCGCGCACGTGTCCTCATGGTGTGTTAGCAAAAAGAACACCCACGGTCAACAGGGCTAATATTCATTTTTAGTGCCAAAAAATTCACTGCTCCCATCAGAACTCGGTAAAGAAACCCGCAGGAGGTGATACGATTTATCATGTTTCTGTAACGTGCCTGCAAACTTCGAGAAAGCCCATATATGGACGTAACGTTCTCAACCTTCCTCGGCCAACTTGTGTCGAACCCAGTCCTTGCCGTCACCGTGATCCTCGCGCTCGGCGCCATCTTCGTCAATGGATGGACCGACGCACCCAACGCCATCGCGACCTGCGTCACTACGCGTTGCATGCCCGCCCGCGCCGCTATTCTCATGAGTGCCGCATTCAACTTCCTTGGCGTGCTCATCATGACGCACTTTAACGCGAGCGTCGCCAACACCATCTCCCATATTGTCGACTTTGGAGGAAACAGCACCATGGCGCTCGCCTGTCTGTGCGCGGCGCTGTTCTCCATCGTCGTCTACGGCGCCACAGCGTCGCGTTTTGGCATCCCCACCTCGCAAAGCCACAGCCTTATCGCCGGCCTGACCGGTGCCGCCATCGCCCTCGGCGGTGCGAGCAGCGTCAACGTCCACGAGTGGATGAAGGTCATCTACGGCCTGGCGCTCTCCATCGGTCTGGGCTTTGTCATGGGCTGGGTCCTGTGCAAGCTCGTCTCGATTCTTTTCGCCGCCGCCAACAGGCGACGTGCCAATGTCTTCTTTAAATACGCTCAGATCGCGAGCGCTGCGGCCATGAGCTTTATGCACGGCGCGCAGGATGGACAGAAGTTCATCGGCGTGCTCTTTTTAGGCGTGGCCTTTGCCAGCGGCCAGACGAGCGTCGGCGATGCCGGCATCCCCATCTGGATTATGCTGCTATGCTCGGCCACCATGGGCATCGGCACCAGCGTGGGCGGCGAGCGCATCATCAAGTCCGTTGGCCAGAGCATGGTCAAGCTCGAAAAGTACCAGGGCTTCTCCGCCGACCTGGCGGGCGCCGCGAACCTGCTGCTTGCCACCCTTACCGGCATCCCCGTGTCCTCCACACACATCAAGACCTGCGCCATCATGGGCGTCGGCGCCGTCAAGCGCCTTTCGGCCATCAACTTCGGCGTAGTCAAGGACATGATGTTCACCTGGTTCTTCACCTTCCCCGCCTGTGGACTCATCAGCTTTGTCATGGCCAAGCTGTTCATGATGTTCATCTAGTCAAACCGAACGTCCATCCGGACCGTAACACCTCGCCCACCCGTCTTCGCCTCGAAAGGACCCACTCATGGCAAAGAAACCCGATTCGTTCTACTTTGACAACTACGTCGCCTGCGCCGACCTCGCCGTCCAGGCCGCCGAGCTGCTTACCAAGATTTTCGAGAACTTCGATCCCGCAAAGATTCACGATATGCTCGACAAGATGCATGCGATCGAGCATGCGGCCGACAAGAAGCACCATGAGCTTGAGGACGCCCTGCTCACGGCCTTTATCACCCCGCTTGAGCGCGAGGACCTGGATCTGATGAGCTGCTCGCTCGACACCGTGCTCGACCGTATCGAGGGCGTCGTGCAGCGCGTCTACTTCACCAACATCCAGAGCATCCATCCCGACGCCATCGTCATCGCCCACAAGGTGACCGACGCCTGCCGCGCCATGAAGGACCTTATGGTCGAGCTGCCTAACTACCGCAAGTCCAAAACGCTGCGCGAGCTCGTCATCCAGATCAACACCATCGAGTCCGAGGCCGACGAGCTCTATATCAACGCCATGCGTAACCTGCACGTTAACGGCAAGGACCCGCTCGAGGTCATCGCTTGGCGTGACGTGTACGCCTTCCTGGAGTACTGCGCCGACTGCTGCGAGAATGTGGCCGATGTCGTGGATTCGATTGTCATGAAGAACAGTTAATTGGGGGTACATGTCCCACCGGTCGCGGGCCCGGCCACTAATAACCTTTTTCACTCCGGCTGCAAGCAGAGTCGTTCAAAAGGTTATTAGTGGCCGGGCCCGCTCCCTTATGCACCACCATTGGGAACTTTGGCTGATAGATTTAGCGCGACGGGGGTTTGGCTGAAGGGACCTTTGGTATCCGTTCGGACACTTTGGCCCTTGATGAGCGTTTGGCTGATTGCTGCTTTGGGTACTCTTTGGGTTACTTTTGGTTTGTTTGATTTTTAATTTTAGGAGGGCTTGTATGTCTTATTTGGATCTGGCTCGTGGTCGGTATTCTTGTCGTTCTTTTGAGGACCGTTCTGTTGAGCAGGCTGTGGTGGATGCCATTGTTGAGGCTGGGCGGATTGCTCCTTCTGCTTGTAATAATCATCCTTCTCGTGTGATGGTGCTGGATACGCCTGAGCTTCTGGAGAAGGCTGCTGCTTGTCAGCCTCGGTTTGCTCGTGATGGATCTATCTTTGGCGCTCCGCTCATCTTCCTTATTTGCAGCGTTACCGATGATGCTTGGGTGCGCCCGTATGATCAGATGAATTCCAGCGAAATCGATACGTCCATCGTGTGTGATCAGATGATGATGGAGGCCACCGAGCAGGGCCTGGGAACGTGCTGGGTATGCCATTTTAAGCCTGAGGTGGCACAGGAGCAGTTCAATCTGCCCAAGGGCGTCTATCCCTATCACATGCTCGTCTGTGGATATCCTGCCGACCACATCGCCGATCCCGAGCATCGCGAGGCCCGTACCATTCCCCTCTCCGACTTCCTCCTCAAGTAGGTTTTGGGACATGCCCTAAAACCTACCTTTTACCGCTCACCCATTCGCCGAGTTCTGCGCCACAATGTGCAGGGCTCGGTTTTTTATGTTGCGCGCCCCTGCACAGTCATAAAAAAGGACCCGCAAGCTGCGGGTCCTTTCTAGGCACTAAATTGTAGGCCGAATGTTAGTCCAGGTCGTCGGCAGCAAAGTTGTCGATCGGGGCGAAGGGATCGGCCACGGGGACAACCGGGTCAGCGACGGGCAGCGGCTCGGCGGGAACAGTCACTGCAGGAGAAGCGGCAGAACCGACCGGCGTGGAGGCCATCAGATCGGCCGGGAAGGAATTCTGGGCATCGTCCATGAAGTGCTGGATGAGCTTGAGGTACTCGGCCTTGAACTCCTCACGAGAAGCCTTGAGACGATCGATCTCCTCGAGCTCGGCCTGCTTCTCGGTCAGAGCCTGGCGGATAACCTCGCGGGCCTTGGCGTCAGCCTCGTTGCGGATACGCTCAGCGTTCTCGTTGGCATCGTTGACGATGGTCTCAGCGGTCTGCTGGGCAGCGATCAGGGCAGCGGAAATCTGGCGCTCCTGAGCGGAGAAGTCAGGGGCGGGAACAGTCACGGGGGCGGCAGGAACGGCCTGGGCGGTGGCATCCTGAGCTTGGGCAAGCTGAGCCTGCGCATCGGCAAGCTGCTGCTCGGTAGCAGTCAGACGACCCTTAAGGTCGACGATCTTAGCGAGCATAGCGTCAACCTCGGAGGACAGCGTCTCCAAGAAGACGTCGACCTCAGCAGGATCGTAGCCACGCTTGGCCTCAGAGAAAGTCTGAGCCTGGATGTCTGCAGGGGTAATAGCCATAACAAGTCTCCTTTTTCATCGCCTCGGCGCTACACGCCCGACGTAAGTTACTAAGTCAGTTCTACACGAGTATACCTATAAGAAGCTGCAGAACCAGCCTCTGCACCAACTGCAACGCAATAATCGCAACGACCGGCGAAAAATCGATACCGCCCATCGGCGGGATGAAACGACGGAACAGGTTGAGCCACGGACCGCACACGCTATCAAGCACCGCGGCAATATCCTGAAGCAAACCACCCTGCTTCATGGGAATCCACGTCATAAAGCAGTAGACGACAATGAGCGTGGAATAGAAGTTGAACAGCGTGTTGACCAGCTGGACGATAGTGTAGATGTTGATGGGAATCTCCTCGTCTTGTCTTTACTTAAGGTAGCCGTCGGCACGAAGCTTCTTGAGATCGGAATCTTTGACCTCGCAACCGGCGGGCAGCACCATGAACACGCGGTCGCCCACCTCCTTGACCGTGGCACCCAGACCGCAGGCAAAGCCGTAAGAGAAGTCCAAGACGCGCTTGGCAACTTCGGTGCGTACGCCCACAAAAATCAGTGCGACAGGCTGCTTGGTGCGAACGCGGCGCACCACGGTCTCCACGTCGTCATAGCTCTCGGGGCGCAGGACATAGGCCGGCAGCTGCGGCGTGGCGTTGATGATATTGCTCGCATAGGCCGAGGCATCGCTCGGTGCAGGCGCGGGTGCAGCGGCGGCACGGGCGCGGGTATTCTCGGCGTAGCTCGACGGCGTGTCATAGGCACCAGGACGATAACCGCTCGCAACACTGTCCTGCGAGCGCGAAGGCGGGTTATACGTCGTGGCATGGCGGGAGTCATCGCCGACCAGCTGACCGGAGCGCGTATACACGGCAACCGACTCAGCTTCACCGCGGCGCGTCTGGCCAAGCAGGCCGTTGCTCGGCTCGTCTTGGGTGTAGAAGCCCTCGCCCGAAGCACCACTGTAGCCGTTGTTCTGATAGCCATCGTCGTAGCCGTCATCGTAGCCGTAGTCGTCGTCCTGGCCATAACCCTGGTCGTAACCCTGCTGGCCGCCCAGGTGCATCTTATTTTTAATCTCGTCAAGGAAGCCCATGGTTGTGTCCTCTCGCGGTTTAGTGCAGGCGCCCCGATAATCAGTGCGCACTTCAGAGCCTTATTTTACTGCAAACTCCGGGCTAAATACTACCCTGCCCAGGCGAACGAGCGTAGAGCCCTCCTCAAGGGCAGACTCAAAGTCCTCGCTCATACCGCAGGAAAGCTCAGGCAGGTTCAAATCGGGATGCGCCGCCTCCAGCTCATCCCTCAGCTCACGAAGCCCCGCAAAGGTGCGGCGTGCCACATCCTTATTCCCCCGGGGCGCCATAGTCATAAGCCCCTGTACGCAAATTCCCTCAAGTTCTGCAAGCTCACCCGCGGCGGCGCGAATCTCATCGGGTGAAAAGCCTCCCTTCGACTCCTCACCACTCACATTGACCTCAATGAGCACACGCTGGGGGCCGACGAGCTCGCCTGCCTCAATCTTGCGAACAGCACGGCTCGAGATCGCCTGCGCCAGATGCAGCGAACCCACCGAGTGAATCAGCTCGGCTGAGCCCAGCACCGCATTGATCTTATTGGTCTGCAGGTTGCCGATCATATCGAAGCGCACCTCGGGCAGCTCCGGATGCTCCGCCAGACCCGTGAGCTTGCGAACCAGCTCCTGCGGGCGGTTCTCGGCAAAATGGCGATACCCCGCCTGGATGGCGGCAACGGTCTCATCGACACCAACGGTCTTGGACACGGCAATGAGGCTCGCGGCGTCGTGGGGACGGCCCGCGCGATCGAGCGCCGCATAAAAACGTTCCAGAATCTGCTCGCGGCGAGCGCGCATCAAGTCCAAATAGTTATCCATTGCCAATCGCCTCCGCTGACAGCCAAACAAGTAGTCCCATGCTAACGCAAGAGCGCGGCCCCGCATGTGCAAGGCCGCGCTCACTTAGGTATTTACAATCTTTCGACGAACGGGGTTACTTACTCCTCGTCGTCCTCGCCATCGTCCTCATCCTCAAGATGATCGAGCAGGTAGCGAAGACCCTCGCTGACCTCGTTAACGGGCACCTTGGCAACGTAGCGTGCATCGACGGCGGGCCTCATGATAACACCCTCGCCCGAAGGCACGCGCATGCTCTCGAGCTCATCCTCATCAGTGCAGGCGATATCACCGGCAGTCATACGCTGTCCGGTCAACAGGAAGGTCAGACGGCAGGCGGCATCGATGGAAATCGAGGCGATGCGATCGAGATAGCGCGATACCATGATGGCGCGGCGCAGGTCGTCATAGTTGCTGTCGTCGTCCATAAAATCGCCCGTGTCCATGCGGTTAAAGGTGCGGAAGAACTTCTCGTAGGCGGCGTGCACTGGCTCGTCCTCGACGGCCAAGTTGCAGATGATGGACATGTCGTTGGTGACGAGCGCGGAAAGCGAAGAGCCCAGCACCTGGTAGACGGCCTCAGCCTCGGCCTCGACCGTGCCGACAAGCTCCTTGGGCAGCGAGATGTCGGCCTTGATCATATGACGCGTGGCGCGGCAAATCTGGCGAACCTTATCGGTCATGCGCTGCAGGTTAAAGTCGACGTAGATGATCGTCTGCAGCAAGCGGAAGTCGGAGGCGACCGGTGACTGCGTGGCAATCAGGTTGTAGCAGACGGCCTCCAGGTTGGCGCAGCGTGCGTCAATCGAAAGCGTGCGCTTCTTGGTCTTGGTGGCGAGCTTGCGGTCGTCGGTAACATAGGCCCTCACGGCATCGTGGAGGGCCAGATCGACGGCCTCGTAGATGCTCAGCATCTCGTGGCGGGCCTCGATGAGCTGACGGGAAAACAGTTTGCGCATGGTTCACTCCAATCAGTTGGGTGCGGTCATGCCGCCCGCACAGTGAATACGCACCGGACCAGGTCCGATCGGCTTGGGACTAGTCGCACCGATCAGCCAAAGCGGCCGGTGATATAGTCTTCCGTCCGCGAGTCCACCGGGCTGGTGAAGATCGCGTCGGTTTGACCATACTCGATGAGCGTAGCGGGCTCGCCGGCAACTTCCTGCAAGAAGAATGCGGTGTAGTCGCTAATGCGAGCTGCCTGCTGCATTGAATGCGTGACGATGATGATCGTCATCTCGGGCGCCAGCTCGGCCATCAAATCCTCGACCTTAGAGACGGACGTGGGGTCGATGGCGGAGCAGGGCTCGTCCATCAGAAGGACATCGGGTTGCACCGCAAGCACGCGCGCGATGCACAGACGCTGCTGCTGACCGCCCGAGAGCGCCAAACCATCCTTGTTGAGCTGATTGGATACCTCTTTCCAGAGGTTGGCGCGCTTGAGCGATTCTTCCACGATGTCATCGAGGTCACTTTTGCTAGTCACGCCCTGCAGACGAGGGCCAAAGGCGACATTCTCGTAGATGGATTTGGGAAACGGATTGGGCTGCTGAAAGATCATGCCCACGCGGCGACGGAGGTCGACCGGGTCGACACCCTCGGCATAGATATCGTTGCCGTCGAGCGTCATGGTGCCCTCGACGCGCGTACCCTCGATCAGGTCATTCATGCGGTTGATGCAGCGCAAAAACGTCGACTTGCCGCAGCCCGAAGGGCCAATGAAGGAGGTGATGGCGTTTTTGGCGATGTTGAGGTCAAGCCCCGTCAGCGCATGAAAGTCACCGTACCAAAAGTTGAAATCCTTGGCCGTAATGGCCGCTTGCTCCAACGCGGGAGCGGACTGATAAACGGACATGGGACTCCTTAACTAGCGACGCTTACGCGACAGGAAGCGCGCAAACAGGTTGAAGGCCAAAATGATCACCATCAGCAAGAGCGCAGTGCCGTAGGCTGCGTTCATGTTGATGCCGTCGTTGGCAAGCAGGTACAGGTGAACGGTCATGGGACGACCGGAATCGAGCGGCGAAATAGGTAGATTGATGGCCTGGCCCATGGTGTAGAGCACCACGGCGGTCTCGCCGATGGCACGGCCGATGGCAAGGACGATGCCCGTGGCAATGCGGCCAAAGGCCGAAGGAAGCACGATCTTGGAGACGACCTGCCACTTGGTAGCGCCCAGGCCGTACGCGCCCCAACGGATATAGCGCGGAACGGCGCGAATGGCTTCTTCGGTGGTGCGCATGACGATGGGAAGCATCAAGAGCGCGAGCGCCAGAGCGGCCGAGACCATCGAAAGGCCCAGGCCCATAGCCTCGACAAACAAGGCGTAGCCAAACAGGCCCATAACGATGGAGGGCACCGAGGCCAAAGCGTCAGCAGCGTAGCGAATGAGCTCGACGACCTTGCCCTGCTTGGCGTACTCGGCCAGATAGACGGCTGCCAGCACAGCGATCGGCGTGCAGATAAGCATGGCGAGCGCCGTCACGTAGACGGTCGAGACGATCGTGGGCCAAATTCCGCCCTCGGCGTTGACGCCCTGGGGCCAACCGAAGATAAAGTCGAGCGAGATGTGTGGCAGGCCGTTGATGACCACGTAGGCGATGATAGCGACCAGCACCAGCGTGGTGATGTAGGCAGCGGCACGAAACACGCCAAGCATGATCTTGTTGGACAGGTCCTTGTTGATGCGGCCCTTCTTGCCGTGGGAAAGGGCACGCTTGATGCGCTCGCGCGACGAGGTCGTATCGACCGTCGTGTCAACGGAATCGGACATAGCCTACCCCCTCTTCTTCTTGGAAATCAGACGGACGATACCCACCAGCGTGGCGGAGATGATAAACAGGACCACACCCATGCCGAACAGCGCCGAGCGGTGCAGACCCGAGGAATAGCTCATGTCGAGCGCAATCTGGCTCGTGAGCGTCGAGATGGGGCTCGCAATGCTGTCGGGAATAACCGGGGCGTTACCTACGACCATGAGCACGGCCATGGTCTCGCCGATGGCACGGCCCATACCCAGCACGATGGCATCAACGATACCCAGCTTCGCGGCAGGTAGCACGACCTTATAGATGGTCTGCCACTTTGTGGCGCCCATGGCATACGATGCCTCGCGAATGCCCATGGGAATGGAATTGAGAGCATCGATGGTGAGCGTGGTGATGGTAGGGACGATCATGATGGCGAGCACAAACCACGCCGTCAGCGCACCAAAACCAAGGCCGCCGGTCAGTTGTGCGATAAACGGGCGGATGATGATCATGCCAAAGAAGCCGTAGATGATGGAGGGTATGCCCGCCAGCAGGTCAACGGCGGGGCTGATGAGCTTGCGCACGCGCTTGCTGGCAATCTCGACCAGGTAAACGGCCGTACCCACGCCCAGCGGCACGCCCATGGCGAGCGCACCGACGGTCACCAGACCCGAGCCGGCAAGCAGCGACAAGATGCCGTAGTGGCCCTCGGAAGGCGCCCACGTAAAGCTAAAGAAGTCAGCCAGACCGATGTCAGTAAAGACGGGCAGCGCCGAGTACGTGGTAAAGACAAAAATCAGGATGACGGTAACGACCGCCAAGAACGCGCAGGCAAAGAAGATCCACTGCAGCGCCTTCTCCTTGATATAGGTACTGCGCGATACGAGCGCCAGCTCGCGCTTCTTGGGCGTCTGAACATTCTGCTCAGTCTGGGAGTTTTCCTGTGCTTCCATGCTACTCACTCCCCTTCTCGTCGTTGGTGACGGGAATAAAGCCCGCCTCGCGAATCTGCTTGTCCATCTTTTCGGACGTCACATAGTCGATGTAATCCTGCGCCTGCTGCGAAGGCACACCCTTCACAAAGAAGTAAAGGTCGCGCGAGATGGGATAGCCGCCACTCGCGACCGTCTTCTCGGACGCCTCAACATGATTGACCGAGACGGCCTTGACCGAGGTCTTGGCGTTGAGGCTATCGACGAAGCCCAGCGAAATGTAGCCGATGGCCCCACGCGAACGAGATACCACGTCGCGCACCTGGCCCGTACCCGAAAGAACAGCCGAGCGGCGATCGAACGGCGTGCCATCCATCACGATGGTACGGAAGGCCTCGCGCGTACCGGACGCCTCGTCTCGGTTGATGACCTGAATCCTCAGGTCCTCGCCACCGACCTCTTTCCAATTGGTAATCTTGCCGGCGTAGATATCGCGGAGCTGCTCGGTCGAGAGGTTATCGACGGGGTTGTCGTCGTTCACGATGACCGCGATACCGTCGTGGGCAATGACGATGGGAGTCAGGCCCAGATCCTGTTCGTCGGCATTGAGTCCACGGGAGGAGCTGGCGATATCGGCCGTGCCGGCGCTGACGGCCTCGATCCCAGCGGAAGAACCCAAACCGGAAACGAGCACGTCGATGCCGGTCTCCTCCTTAAAGCCCTCGGCCGCAATCTCGGCGATAGGAAGGCAGGTCGTGGAGCCGGCCACGGTAATGGAAGAGGTCGAAGATCCCGAAGAACAGGCGCACAGCGTAAGCGTAAGCACAGCGGCGCTCAGAACCGATACGATCTTTCTCATAGCATCACGCCGATCGCAGCATGGCGCCCACAGGTGCCGTCCTCGTTACGGTAGGAATAAAAGCGGTCGTTCTGACGCACGGTCGAAAGCTGGGTATCTACGATATTATCCGCGTCGACACCGACATCTACCAGCGCCTCGCGAATGGCAGCGGAAAGATCAAGCATGCGAGAGGTATTCGCATCGATGCAAGAGAACTCGGCGGCAAAGCGATCCATGAGTTCCTGGGATACCTCATATTCGTCACCCAAGATATGGGGGCCAATATAGGCGGAAACGTCGCTCGCATCGCAGCCGGCAGCATCGCAAAGCGCCTGGCACGCCTTGGCAGAAATACGTGCAATCGTGCCCTTCCAACCGGAGTGCACCACGGCAAATCCGCCAGGGGCCACCAGCACCACGGGAACGCAGTCGGCAAAGCAGAGCAGCACGGGCACGTTACGCGCCGTACAGACGATGGCATCGCAGCCCTCAGCAATCTGCTCGCGGACGTCCTCAAGGTCATCGGCGCCGTTCGAGGCCACCGCAACGATATGGTCACCATGGACCTGATTGGGAATGAGCAGGTTGTGCTCGTACTCGGCGGCACCCATAGCCTCGAGCGCGCGACGACGATTTTCTTGAACAGCAAAGGGGTCATCGCCAACATGCGAGCCCAAGTTGAGTGAGGAGTACGCATCTTCGGAAACGCCACCGGCGCGCTCGGTGAAGGCAAAGCGAACATCGGATGTCGCGCCCTCCACCAACGTAACTCCATCATGGTCGACACGCGAAACTTTGTCCGCACGTGCTGCCATACTAAAGCCTCCTAATAACACAAGTACCGCGGCATCGCCGCGCAGTCCGCGTTTATACGGCTGTCATACTTCTCTAAAAGGATACCTGCTGCGCTGGAGGCAATCGTAAAGGGAACGTAAAGAGATTGGAGGTTCTAGTTTACAAAGTCGAAATAAAAAGGGCGCGTCCATACGGACACGCCCCTGCGCACAACAATGCAAAGAACGACTTAGAAGCTACCGCGCTTCAGGAAGTCGGGAAGCTCGAACTGATCGTTGCCGAAGTTAGGAAGCTCGGTGCCACCGACGTTGCGGGTCGGAGCGGCCTGAGCCGGGCTCGTGGCAGGAGCGGTGCGCTGCGGCTCAGCGGAGGCAGCGGCCTTGCTCTGAGACTGCTGAGCAGCAAAGAGCTCGTCCTGACGGTTGACGTTGGAGTCGGAGAAGCCCGTAGCGATGACGGTGATACGCACCTGATCGCCCAGGGACTCGTCGACAACGGTACCGAAGATGATGTTGGCCTCGGGGTCGACGGCGTTGGCGACAACGTCGGCGGCGTCGCTGATCTCCTGGATGCCCAGGTCCTTGGAACCGGCGATGGAGAGCAGCACGCGCGTGGCACCATCGATGG
>DXLR01000102.1:0-21625 GCA_019414625.1 Collinsella sp. | reverse complement strand
GCTGCGGAAACGCGGGGACCGTTCAGGCTGTTGCGTTGAGATTGAAAATCAACCCGCGATAAACGGTAGCAAGCAAGAATCCAGAACGCTCAACCCATTAGGAGAGTTCCGCCTAAAGGGTGACTACACAGGACCCCGCCGGGGCTGTTTGGGCTACCTCCCAAAATATTCCGCAGGACGCAAGAAGCCCTCGCCGCACGAAGTGCGCAGCGAGGGCTTCTTGCATGTCCGAGGACGTTTTGGGAGGTAGCCCAAACAGCCCCAGCGATCCTGCGGGAGTTAAACCCCTTTAGAACTTGTCGTGGAAGGTACGCGAAATGACCTCGTCCTGCTGCTCCTTGGTGAGCGTGTGGAAGTTCACGGCATAGCCGGAAACGCGGATGGTCAGCTGCGGGTACTTCTCGGGGTGAGCCTGAGCGTCGAGCAGCGTCTCACGGTTGAAGACGTTGATGTTCAGGTGGTGGCCACCCTTCTCGGCGTAAGCGTCGAGCATGTGGACCAGGTTATCGGCCTGAGTCTCGGAAACTTCAGAAACCTTCATAATGTGTCTCCTTCGATCGATAGGCGCCGGCCGAAACCGGCGCGCTAATCAGTAATCGTTATTGTTAGTATAGCACTAACAATAGCTACTCGCCCAGCTGATCAAGGTCGATATCGCCAAAGAACACCTGGTCCTCCTTGCCGAGCGCACCCGGGATGATGGAGAAGGTGTTGGAGATGCCATCCTGAGCATCGCGGAACGGGAGCTTGGAAACCGAAGACAGCGAAGCGATGGCGCCGTGGCTATCGCGCTTGTGCATGGGGTTAGCACCCGGGGCGAACGGCTGGCCAGCCTTGCGGCCGTCGGGCGTGGAGCCGGTCTTCTTACCGTACACGACGTTGGAGGTAATGGTCAGAACCGAGGTCGTAGGCACGGAGTTGCGGTAGGTGTCGTTCATGCGGATGTACTCCATGAACTGGTGCACAACGTCGTGAGCGATCTGGTCGACGCGGTCGTCGTCGTTACCGTACTTGGGGAACTCGCCCTCGGTCTCGAAGTCGACGATGATGCCGTTCTCGTCACGGACGGGGTGGACCTTGGCGTACTTGATGGCGGACAGGGAGTCAGCCACGACGGAAAGGCCAGCGATGCCCGTAGCGAACCAGCGATGCACGTGCTTGTCGTGCAGAGCCATCTGGATGCGCTCGTAGCAGTACTTGTCGTGCATGTAGTGAATGATGTTCAGCGAGTTGACGTACACGCCAGCGAGCCACTTCATCATGTCGTTGTACTTGGCCACAACGTCGTCGTAATCGAGCGTATCGCCCTCGACGGCGCGGTACTTGGGGCCGACCTGCTTCTTGGAGACCTCGTCAACACCGCCGTTGAGCGCGTAGAGCAGGCACTTGGCCAGGTTGGCACGGGCGCCGAAGAACTGCATCTCCTTGCCGATGCGCATGGAGGACACGCAGCAGGCGATACCGTAGTCGTCGCCGTGGTAAACGCGCATGAGGTCGTCGTTCTCGTACTGGATCGAGGAGCTGGCGACAGAAGTCTTGGCGCAGAACTTCTTGAAGTTCTCGGGCAGACGGGTCGACCACAGAACGGTCATGTTGGGCTCGGGGCTGGTGCCCATGTTCTCGAGCGTGTGCAGGTAGCGGTAGCTCATCTTGGTAACGAGCGTACGGCCGTCGACACCCATGCCGCCGATGGACTCGGTGACCCACTGCGGGTCGCCGGTGAACAGGGCCTGGTACTCGGGGGTACGGGCAAACTTAACCATGCGAAGCTTCATGATGAAGTGATCCACGAACTCCTGGATCTGCTCCTCGGTGAAGGTGCCGTTGGCAAGGTCGCGCTCAGCGTAGATGTCGATGAACGTGGAGGTACGGCCGATGGACATAGCGGCGCCGTTCTGCTCCTTAACGGCAGCGAGGTAGGCGAAGTACATCCACTGGATGGCCTCCTGCGTGTTGGTAGCAGGGTTGGAAATGTCGAAACCATAGGTCTCGGCCATCATCTTGAGCTCGCCGAGGGCGCGGATCTGCTCCTGCAGCTCCTCACGATCGCGGATGTTGTCGGCGGTCATGACCGTCGGGGTGGAAGCCTTCTGGGCCTCCTTGTCCTTGATCAGGTAGTCGACACCGTACAGGGCGACACGACGGTAGTCGCCAATGATGCGGCCGCGGCCATAGCCATCGGGCAGACCGGTGATGATGTGGGCCGAACGGCAGGCGCGCATCTCGGGGGTGTAGACATCGAAGACGCCGGCGTTGTGGGTCTTGCGCTCGAAGGTGTAGCGCTCGACAACGTTCTCGTCGATCTTGTAGCCGTGCTGGCTGGCAGCCTGGCAAGCGATGCGGATACCACCGTTGACGTGCAGCGCACGCTTGAGCGGCTTGTCGGTCTGGAGGCCGACGATGGTCTCCTTGTCGCGATGGGCGTTATCGATGTAGCCAGCGGGGTGGCTCACGATACCCGTGACGGTCTTGGTGTCCATATCGAGGACGCCGCCCTGCTCGCGCTCCTTAAGCAGCAGGTCGAGAACCTCGCCCCACAGCTCCTTGGTACGCTCGGTCGGGCCGGCGAGGAACGACTCGTCGCCCTCGTAGGGGGTGTAGTTCTTCTGGATGAAGTCTCGGACGTCAACCTCTCCCGTCCAGATGCCTTCCTTGAAGCCTTCCCATGCCTCCTGCATTGTGTAACCACGCTCCTAGTTACGTGTAATGCGGCGCTCTCTCACACCGCTGCTTATTGAATTCTTGAATTATCGGCTTGCACTACCGGCTTCTTCCGTTCTTCACCACACGTTGGTGCAGAGAAAAACGTTTGTCCACCTTGGAACTACAACCCAAAACCCAAGATTTCACCCGTCTGAGAAGGATAACATAGCGACCCTCTCCATCTGGGCTGTTATATGTTTCTTTTTTTATATCATAAGGGCGTTTTTTACAAACCCGCAGGAAATGAGAGCGTGAACAACTACCGTTCACCGATTTGTTTGGTATTTTTGCTTGCCTTTGTACGACGTTCACTCTAGCTGTTATGCCAGTTTTAGCAGGGTAAAGTGCCTCTGAGTAGGCTTTGGGACATGCCTTACGATCTACCCCTTACTTTGCTGATACCGACGGTGTACGGAGGTCGCCTAAAGGTTGTTTTCTAGGCATGACCCAAAATCTACCGTATAGGGTGCGCGTGCAAGGGTATCATCTTTCACCGAAAATAGTTTCTAGTGTTAGGGGTTTTCGGTGGAAGATACCGATTTCCATGAGCTTGGACGTCAGCTCCTTACTGAGTTTGGCGGCATTCACCAGCGCGTTTCGCGCTTTGTGGACAAAGTTCTCAGCGGCGAGATGGCCGTCATGCGCGCCCTCATGCTCTCTGGCGGTTCGCTCACGCCGAGCGAACTCGCTGATCGTGCCTGGGTCTCGAGCGCCCGCATCGCCAATATCTTGCGCGCCCTCGAGGCCAAGGGTTGGATTGAGCGCGAGCATTCAAAGACCGACCGTCGTCGCGTACACGTCATAGTGACCGACAAGGGATTCCAGGATCTCGAAATCAAACGCCGGGAATTCGAGGAGCGCACCGCGGCTTTCCTCGAGCAGCTCGGCGAAACAGATACCCAAGAGATGGTGCGCCTTCTAAGACGTGCCAACGAAATTATCGACCGCAATCAAGAAAGGAGAGATGCCGAGTGAGGATTCTCAAGCTCTTTAAAAAGCATGTCCTGGCACTGTTCGCAGCTATCGTACTTATCGTAATCAGCTGCAACGCCGACCTGGCGCTGCCTACCTATATGAGCGACATCGTCGACGTGGGCGTGCAGCAAGGCGGCATTGCCTCGCCCGTGCCCGACACCATTCGCGCCGAATCGCTCGACGACCTCGAACTCTTTATGCGCGCCAAGGACGCCAAAGCTGTGGAGGCCGTGTTTGGCAAGGCAGACAAGAACGGCATTCGAACGTACAAGGGCACCGAGGAAGAGCGTGCCGACGGCAGCAAGATTGCCGACATTATGAGCCTGCCTGAGACCGTCGTGCTCGCCTTCAACCAGGGCATCGACGCCGACTCCATGGGCGACATGACCGGCACGTCCAGCGAGAAAGACAGCGACGCCGCTCAGGCCATGCCCACGCCCGAGCAAATGGCGGCGATGACGCCCGAGCAGCTCGCCGAGATGCAGCAGAAGGCCGCAGCGGCGCAGAATATGCAAAAGCAGATTGATGCCGACGGCGGTAAGATCACCATGAAGGGTCTGCGTCTAGGCGTTGAAGGCGGCCTAATCGACCAGGGCAAGCTCGTCGAGGGCGCCAACGATATGGCGGACAAAATGGGCTCCATGTCGGGCTCCATCGTGACCCAACGCGCCGTGAGCTATGTGCAGGACGAGTACAAGGCACAGGGCATCGACCCCGCCGACGTGCAGAACGCCTACCTGGGCCGCATGGCGACCACGATGTTTGGGCTGTGTCTGGTGTCGCTGGTCGCCACCATCCTGACCGGTGCCGTTGCTTCGCGCACTGCCTGCTCCATCGCCCGCGACCTGCGCCGCGAGACCTTCAACAAGGTTATGCACTTCTCGCCGGCCGAGGTGGGCAAGTTTAGCCAGGCCTCGCTCATCACCCGCTGCACCAATGACATTCAGCAGATCCAGATGGCCGCAACCCTGTTTATCCGCATGTGTCTGATGGCCCCCGTCATGGGCATCGTCGCCGTCATGCGCGTCCTGGCCAACCATACCGGCCTGGAGTGGACCATCGCCGTTGCCATCATCGCGGTCTCGGCCGTCGTCGGCGTGCTCATGGGCCTCACCATGCCCAAGTTCAAAAAGATGCAAAGTTACGTGGACCGCGTGAACCTTACCGCCCGCGAGCTGCTCGACGGCCTTATGCCTATCCGCTCGTTCAACCGCGAGGAGCATGAGCTCGAGCGTTTTGACAAGGCTTCGCTCGACCTGATGACCACGCAGCTCTACACCAACCGAGCCATGAGCTTTATGATGCCGCTCATGATGCTGGTCATGAACTGCATCACCGTGCTTATCGTCTGGTTTGGCGCGCAGGGCGTGTCCGACGGCGTGATGCAGGTCGGCAACATGATGGCGTTTATCTCCTACACCATGCAGATCGTCATGGCGTTTATGATCCTCACCATGGTTTCGGTCATCCTGCCCCGCGCCGAGGTCGCAGCCGAGCGCGTAGAAGAGGTCATCACTTGTCCCACGAGCATCAACGACCCTGCCTCGCCCAAACTGCCTGCGACCAGCGCGCCGCGCGGTGAGCTGTGCTTCCGCGACGTGAGCTTCCAGTATCCCGATGCCCGCGCCGATGTCATCAGCGGCGTGAACTTCACCACGCATGCCGGTCAGATGCTCGGCATCATTGGCTCCACGGGCTCGGGCAAATCTACGCTCGTGCAGCTGATCCCGCGCTTATACGACGTCACGGGCGGCAGCATTTCGCTCGACGGCATCGACGTGCGCGACATGACCCTTTCCGAGCTGCGCGGCCGCATTGGATACATCCCGCAGCAGGGGCGTCTGTTCTCGGGCACCGTCGAGAGCAACCTCAAGTTTGCCGGCGACATGGTGAGCGACGAGGACATGCACCGGGCGGCACGCATCGCACAGGCCGAGGACTTTATCGCCGAGCGCGAGGGCGGCTACAACTCCCCCATCAGCCAGGGCGGTTCCAATGTCTCGGGCGGTCAGCGCCAGCGTCTGGCCATCGCCCGCGCCTTGGCAAAAAAGCCCGAGGTTGTGGTGTTCGATGACTCGTTTAGCGCCCTCGACTACAAGACCGACGCGCGCCTGCGCGAAGAGCTGGCCAAAAACGTTACCGACGCCGCACTCGTGGTCGTGGCCCAGCGCATCGCGACCATCATGCACGCCGATCAAATCATCGTGCTCGACGACGGCCACGTGGTGGGCACCGGCACGCACGAGGAGCTGCTGCGCAGCTGCCCGGCGTACCTGGAGATCGCACAGTCGCAGCTTTCCGCCGAGGAGCTGGGGCTTACCCAAGAAGAAATTGCAGCCGTCATGGAAGGAGGCGAGCGCTAATGGCAGACGAGACCAAGACTCAGATTCCCAAGCCCACCCGCCAGCGTGGTCCCATGGGCCGCATGGGCGGCATGCGTCGCGGCGAAAAGGCCAAGGACTTTAAGGGCACCATGAGGCAGCTGCTCGGCTATATCGGCCAGCACAAGATTGCCGTGTTTGCCGCCGTCGCCTTTGCCGTGTGCTCGGTCATCTTTAACATTGTGGGGCCCAAAGTACTTGGCCAGGTTACGACCAAGCTGTTCGAGGGCCTGGTTGCCAAGGTAAACGGTACCGGCGACGTTGACTTTGCCTGGATCGCCAAGACGCTTGGCTTTTTGCTCTGCCTGTATCTGGCAAGCTCTATTTGCAGCCTCATCCAAGGCTGGCTTATGACCGGCGTCACGCAAAAGATTTGCTACCGCATGCGCAAGGAGATCGCCGCCAAGATCGCTGTCGTTCCGATGAGCTACTTCAACGGCCACAGCAAGGGCGACGTGCTCAGCCGCATCACCAACGACGTCGATACGCTCGGCCAGTCGCTCAACCAAAGCGTGACGCAGCTCATCACGTCGGTAACGCAGATTATCGGCGTACTCGTCATGATGCTGTCGATCAGTCTGCCGCTCACCGGCGTCACCGTGCTCACGCTGCCGGCAGCCGCGATTATCCTGACCGTAATGATTCACTTCTCGCAGCCGTACTTCCGCGAGCAGCAGCAGGTCCTGGGCACCGTCAACGGCATTATCGAGGAGGACTTTGCCGGCCAGAACGTCATTCAGGTGTTCGACCGCGCCGAGGCCTCGATCGAGGAGTTCGACCGTCAAAACGACCGCCTCTTTATTAGCGGCTGGCGTTCGCAATTCCTGTCGGGCCTGATGATGCCGCTTATGAGCCTGGTGGGCAACATGGGCTACGTGGGCGTCGTCGTGGTGGGCGCGCAGCTCGCGCTGACCGGCAATGCCACGCCCGGCGACATCCAGAGCTTTATCCAGTACGTGCGCAACTTTACGCAGCCGGTGCAGCAGCTGGGCAACGTGAGCAACACGATGCAGTCGATGGCAGCCGCCACCGAGCGCGTCTTTGAGTTCCTAGCCGCGCCCGAGGAGGAGCAGAAGGCCAACGCGCAGATTCCCGAAAAGCGCCCCGGCCACGTGGAGTTTGACCATGTCAAGTTTGGCTACACGCCCGACAAGACCATCATCCACGACTTTAGCTGCGAGGCGCAGCCCGGCCAGACCATCGCCATCGTCGGGCCCACCGGCGCCGGCAAGACCACGCTCATCAAGCTGCTGCAGCGCTTTTACGACGTGGACGGCGGTTCGCTGCGCGTCGAGGGTGTCGACGTGCGCGACTGGGACCGCGCGGCGCTGCGCGGCGAGTTTGCCATGGTGCTGCAGGATACCTGGCTGTTTAACGGCACTATCCGCGAGAACATCCGTTACGGACGCCCCGACGCGAGCGATGCCGAGGTCGAAGCCGCAGCACGCGCCGCACGCTGCGACCACTTTATCCATACACTCGCCGGCGGTTACGACTTTATGATTAACGAGGAGGGCACTAACCTGTCGCAGGGTCAGCGCCAGCTCGTGACCATCGCCCGCGCCATTTTGGCCGACCGCCCGGCGCTGATTTTGGACGAGGCAACTTCCAACGTCGATACCCGTACCGAGGAACTCATTCAGCGTGCCATGGATGCGCTGATGCAGGGCCGCACGAGCTTTGTCATCGCGCACCGCCTGTCCACGATCCGCAACGCCGACGTGATCTTGGTGATCCGCGACGGCGACATCGTCGAGAAGGGCACACACGACGAGCTGCTCGCCCAGGGCGGCTTCTACGCCGATCTGTACAACTCGCAGTTCGACGAAGCGGCGTAACAACCGGCGGCAAACAACCGCAATGCCCAGAAAACGGGGGCGCAGAATGAACTGCGCCCCCGTTTTGTGTCCTTTGGGCCTCGAAACGCCTCCCCTGGGGCCTGATTGACGCTCTCCCTCAAGGCCCCGTGGGCAAAAATTGGCAAAAATGAGTACTGTCACTTTTTTAGTAACAGCCAAAACTGCCCCAAACGACGTCTTTGCGGCCTAGATATTCCTTCAAATTGATCAAAACGCCCGGTAGCATGCTTCTGTGTGCCAACGTCAATGAACATATTTACTGTTGTGTCTATTATCTTGTAAGGTCGATATGATACTAAGCTAGCAACAGTACTCATATTTGCCATTTTTTGTCCACGGGGTATGCCGCAGGAGATCCAACTTGCTCCAGCGTGCCGTACGCCGGTCCTCCCCTTCCAGCGAGTGCCGGCATTTCCCCAGATAAAACCGACCAAAATAAACCTGTCCCTTTTTGGCAGGTTTTGCTTGCACTTTAGCGTGCGACAGCGGATAATGCCGAGCATTCGACAATACGCTTATTGTTCTTTCTATAGATTGAGGAGGCCCCGCATGGCCATGGATTTCAAACGCAGGCTGCCGATCCCCATGGAGATCCGCGAGGAGATGCCGCTTTCCGCCGAGCTTACTGCCAAAAAGCAGGCATTTGACGCCGAGGTCGCCAAAGTCTTTACCGGCGAGGACGCGCGCAAGGTACTCATCATCGGCCCGTGCTCTGCCGACCGCGAAGATTCGGTGCTTGAGTACATGAACCGGCTGGCCAAGGTCGCCGAAGAGGTCAAGGACAAGCTCATCATCATTCCGCGCGTCTACACCAACAAGCCGCGCACCAAAGGCACCGGCTACAAGGGTCTGCTGCACAACCCCGACCCCGAGGCGCCCGATGACCTGCTCGAAGGCGTTAAGGCCATTCGCCACATGCACCTGCGCGTCATCGAGGAGACCGGTTTCTTTACCGCCGACGAGATGCTCTACCCGTCCAACTACCAGTACCTCGTCGACCTGCTGAGCTACGTCGCCGTAGGCGCCCGCTCGGTCGAAAACCAGGAGCATCGCTTGGTATCGAGCGGCATTTCGGTGCCTGTGGGCATGAAGAACCCCACCGCCGGTTCCACCACCGTCATGCTCAACTCCATCTACGCCGCCCAGGCACATCAGAGCTTTATCTTCCGCAACTGGGAGGTTGAATGCGACGGCAATCCGCTCGCACACGCCGTCATGCGTGGCTACATCGGTCTCGACGGTCGTACCTACCCCAATTACCACTACGAGCACCTGGAGCGCCTGGCCGAGCGCTATACCGAGCATGCCGGCTATGCCAACCCGGCAGCGGTCATCGACTGCAACCACGACAACTCGGGCAAACGTCCGCTGGAGCAGTATCGTATTTGCAAGGAGGTGCTCGACAGCTGCCGCCGCAATGAGTCCATCTCTAAGCTAGTCAAGGGCTTTATGATCGAGTCCTACCTGGAGGACGGCAATCAGCCGGTCGACGGCGGCGTCTTTGGCAAGTCGATCACCGACCCGTGCCTGGGCTGGGAAAAGACCGACTACCTCATCCACGAAATCGCGGAACGTATTTAGTTACGCGGTTTTACCAAACCGCGTAACGGCTCGACGCTGCAAACCCGCCAGGGCGGCAATCTGCCTTTCAACTTCGGCGGCATGATCAAAAGATCGATGCCGCCTCGTTTCAAGGCACCTTGCTCGCTCTGGCGGGTTTTCGCTGACGTTTTTTCGACCTGCATTGTTGCCAAGGTTGGCACCAATGACTAATGCGGTAACTAGCTACGTCGGTCCGCTTGACCGGCTGGGTTTCCGAGGTGCCCCAGGTCGCCGCGAGAGAGGAGCGAAGCGTACTTTGGTACGCGAGCGACGGTTTGAGCGGCGAGATGGGGTGCCTCGGGAAGCCGGACGATTAAGCGGACGGTTCCTGCTGCGTAATGCAGTGGATATTTCCACCACCGAAGACGACCTGCTCGGACTGAACGCCGACGCACTTGTAGACGCCCTCGCCCCAGACCTCGTCGTAGATCTTCTGGAGCGTGTCAACGGCAAGCTGATCGTTCTCGTCGCCGTACTGCGGGACGATAACGCCGTGGTTGGTGACCAGGTAGTTCATGTAGGAGGCGATCAGCGGCTCGTCAGCAACGCGCGGCTCGGCGTTCTCGTCGGCGTCGATGGTGTCGCAGGAAGCCTGGTCCATGAACAGCGGGTTCACAGGCATGCAGAGCTTGTAGACCTTCATCTTGCAGCCCTTGGCGTCAACGGCGTTGGAAAGGGTCTCGTAGACAGCATGGCACTGCTCGTAGAACGGATACTCGGGATCGTCAGTCCAGATGCAGGCCATGACGCCCGGAGCGATGAACGTGGCGACGTCATCGATGTGACCGTTGGTCTCCTCGGGGTCGATGCCCTCCTTGACCCAGATGACCTTCTCGACACCCAGATAATCCTTGAGGTGTTCGTCCATATAGGCGCGAAGTTCCTCGCTCCAGGGCTCGAACTTCCTCTTGAACTTGGGCCAGATGGACTCGGGATCCTCTTCCTCCTCCAGAACCGCAGAGCAGGTGCGGCCCGGGGAAAGCAGGCACTGGTCGGTCACGACCACGGTACCTTCGCCGTCGACGGTGATGGAACCGCCCTCGAGGATCATGTCATCGGGACGATAACGACGACAGCCGGAAAGCTCAGCCATCTTAAGGGCGATCTGCTCGTCCTTGTCCCACGGGAAGTACAGGCCGTCGACAAGACCGCCATAAGCGTTGAAGTGCCAGTGGTTGGCGCGCTTATCGCCCTTGCCGTTGATAACAAAAGTGGCAGCGGTGTCGCGGAACCAAGCGTCGTCGGTGGTCATCTCGATAACGGTAACGTTCTCGTCTTCCTCAAAGACGGCCTTGCAGTTGGCGTAGTCGGCCTGATTGACGCATATGGTAACCGGAGTGAACTCGGCAATAGCGCGAGCGATGGCGGCATACTGCTTCTGAGCCGGCTTGGCGCCATGGGCCCAGGTATCGGTGCGATGGGGCCAGCCCATCCACACGCGATCCTGCGGAGCGAACTCAGCAGGCATAAAGTAGCCGTCGGCCTTAGGGGTGGACTCGGACTCGGTGATCGTACGCATAAGATTTCCTCCAAATCGAACGATCGCTTGCTGCAGGCGGGTTACCCGCAGCCTAAAACCAAGAGGTGGCGGACGCCCGTTCCCCGGCAAAGGTCGGGGCGCCCGGCGCCGGTTTTCACGGAGTCGCACCGGCAAGCGACGACGTAACCTGGCGCGCGGAGACAAAACGCACGAAGGATACGGAAGAGAGATTGGGGCGGGCGGTGGTTACCAGAGCTATCGTTCACACCCACCCCGGGGAATGGTCAAGTAGCGAGGAGGGTTGGAGCCCCGAATCCGGGTGCTCTAGTCCTCTTCGGCCTCGGCGGCCTCCTCAGCGAGACGCTGAGCAGCCAGCTCGGGGGTGAGACCCTTGTACTCGGTCTCGCGACCCTTAGCACTGACGACGCGGACAACCTCGCCAATAAGCAAAAGCACGATGAAGATAACGATCATCGGGACCTTATCGCCAATCTCATCGACAGAGAACGGAATCAGCGTTGCAACGATAGCCAGAATCAGCTCGATGCAGGGAATAGCCAGCATGACCTTCATCATGGCACCCTTAAACGGGAACGTGAAGATGCGCTCGCGGTTCGGATCGTTCTTGCGAAGGTTGAGGAACGCCGGGAACATCGGGATATAAGTGAGCAGCAGAAAGACGACGGAGGTGCCGAAGAGCATCCAGAAAACACCGTTGGAGATGGCGTCAATGGGAACCAGCTGCAGGCACAGCACCAGGGAGGCAACGATGGCGTTGACCAGGTTGGCGCCGTTGGGCATATCGTCATCCGAGATCATCGAGGCAAAGACCTTGGGCATGTTGCCGTGCTCGGCAGCGTAGCGAGCAACGGAGTTGACACCAAAGGACCAAGCAGCCATGTTGGCAAACAGGGTGATCAGGAAGGCGATGCAGATGATCTTAAAGATCATGGAGTCGCCCACCATGGTCTGGACAGCGTAGATCATGCCGTAGTCGGGATCGATGGAATCGGCCGGCACAGCAGCGCCGATGCCAAAACCAGCGAACAGGTAGATCACGGCGATAGACAGGCCGCCAACGATGATAGCCTTGGGGATATCGCGAGCGGGATCGGCCATATCGTCGGTCATGGTGCAGATGACCTCGAAGCCCATGAAGTTAAAGATGATGATCGACAGGTAGCCGAGCGCGTTGGTGTTGGTGAGCTCGGGCAGGAAGGTGGTAGCGGACATGTCGTTCGCAAAACCGTTCTCCATGGCATACCAAATACCCAAAGCGCCGACGATAACGGCAACGGCAACCTTGATGATGGCGCCGCCGTTCAGGACCCACTCGGAGTCGGCCGCCTTGGAGCGACCCATGAGGTAGACGATCCACACAAAGGCAAGATCGATACCCAACTTGGCGATCAGATTGAACTCGACGCCAAAGACCATGCCCAGAATGTCGGGGAACATGGTAGCCAGCGAGGCGATCCACAGCGGGTAGTTAACCCAGTAGTAGTACGAGATGCGGGCGCCCCACTTGTCGCCCAGGCCATCACGTACCCAGTCGTAAATGCCGCCCTCGTCGTCATAGGTGGTGCCGAGCTCGGCAACGACCATGCCATAAGGGAGCAGGAAGGTCAGGATCAGGAAGATCCACCAGAAGAACTGCTGGTTGCCAATGGCAGCAGCGGGAGCGGCGGCCTCGCAAACGAAGACGACGCAGATGATGGTCGAAATGACCGTCAAGAAGGAAAGCTTCTTCTTTCCGTCGCTCATGATGAGCTCCTTCGCTCAGTCTTGGACAAATCGAGACCCTTAAGATATTAAGACAATTGCCAAGCCTCGGTGAGCGGGCGACAGGAGACGAGCATCCGCCGCCCGCAAACGTGCTTTTAGAAGCCTTGAGGCTTAGAGCTGCTCGAGAGCCTCGAGAGCGGCGTGGAGCTCAGCCTTGGCGGAGTACTCGACACCCTCGTCGTTGAGCGGGGTGCGCTTGCCCAGGGCGGCAAGGAGAGCACGGATGGAGTGCTTGCGGTTCTCGGCCTCGACCCAGCACAGGGAGCGCTCGGGATCGTCCATGACCTCGTCGACGACCTCCTCGTTGCGGGTGGCCGGCAGGCAGTGCATGAACTTGGAGTTGGGGCCGGCGAAGTTCATCATGTCCATGGTGACCTGATACTTGGGATAGAACACGTCCATGTAGTTCTCGCCCGAGACCTCCTCGTCGTACAGGCCATACCACACGTCGGTGTAGATGAAGTCGGCGCCCTTGATGCACTCGATGTCGTCGGAGATGACGACAGAGCCGCCGGAGACCTTGCAGTTCTCCTCGGCGATGGCCATCATCTGCTTGCCGAACTCGGCGCGCTCCTCGACGGTGCCAACGTGCAGGCCGCCGTCGGGGATCTGGTGGCCCTTAGGTCCAAACTGGACAA
Source organism: Collinsella sp. (assembly GCA_019414625.1). Classification (GTDB taxonomy): domain Bacteria; phylum Actinomycetota; class Coriobacteriia; order Coriobacteriales; family Coriobacteriaceae; genus Collinsella. The sequence goes on along the minus strand of DXLR01000102.1, from coordinate 8,202 downwards.
ACTTCATGCCGACCTTGGAAGCGATGAACATGAGGGAGACGCAGACCTGGGTGGCGTCGCCGATGAAGGCCAGGGTGCAGTCCTCGATCTTCTTGCCCTCGGGGAGGTTCTCGAGCATGGTCATGAGGTCGCCCATCTCCTGCGTGGGATGGTTGAACTCGGACATGCCGTTGATGACGGGCACAGCGGAGCCCTCGGCGAGGCCGACGACGTCCTTGTGACGGTCAACGCGAGCCATCATGATGTCGAGCAGCGAGCCCATAACGCGAGCGGTATCGCCCAGGGACTCGTGACCGCCGAGCTGGATGGTGCCAGGGCCATAGAACTGAGCATGGCCGCCGAGGTCGGTCATAGCGGTCTCGAAGGAAAGACGAGTGCGGGTGGAGACCTGCTGGAAGATCATGCCAAGGCTCTTGTTGCGGAGCAGGTGCGGATAATAACCGTCAACCTTGATGGCCTTCTTCATTGCCAGGCCAAGGTCCTCGATAGCCAGGATCTGCTCTTTGGTGAAGTCGTTGGTGTCGATGAAATCCTTAGGCAGTGCCATGTCGATTTCCTTTCCGCCGGTCTTGCCGACTATTACTATGAGGCGCTCGAACATCACGCCTCGTGTTGACAAGACCATCATTCACCCGTATGCAATTTTTACCTAGTTTATTCGGGATTAAAGACCGTTCACGGAGTTACACCCCCTCTAAACCAATATAAACCCGCAGGTCAAGAGTTTACAGGGGTTTACCATCTAGAACCGCGAACGGTATATGGCTATGCTGCATCTCGGCGCCTAATCCACAATGAAACGAAGGGTTGAGACGTCTATATCCCACAAGGTATACAGAACTCGGCCATAGAATAAATGAGATGGGACGGTGACAGATGAACACCCTGATGTTCTTCTATACCCTAGCGATACTCGTGATCTGTATTGTGACGGCGGTGCTCTCGCTTGCCGCCTATGCCTCATCTCGTCGACGCTTCTTTATCTATGGCAGCGGCGTATTTATCTGCTATGCCATCGAGATGACCGAGATTTTCTTTTTTGAATACACGCTGCAAAACCAGAGTTTTCCAGCCAGCGACTATTACTCAATTACCATGCCTGTGTTGCGGACCTTTGTGGCGACCGCTTCGCAGGCTTTTATTTGGCTCATTGCCATGGATTTGCTCGACAAGCATTCAAAAAAGCAGTTTGTCATTCCCGTCGCAACGTTCTTGCTGAGCGAGCTGCTGATTATCGTCGCTGTCCCCTACGGCCCCATTCATCAATGGCTCTACTACACGATGCGTCAGGTATTCCTTGTTTTCGTGGGGCTATATATCTTTTGGACGGCACGCAAGAGCACACAAGTCGAGCTGAAGGCACGCGTTAACAACCAACGAAAGCACCTGATTATCGGCGCTATTCTGGTCGGTTGCATCGTTGCCGAGGATTTCTACAACATTCTGATTGTCCCCATGAGTCTGGCGCCCTCTTGGCTGCAACTATATCTGTCCGAGCGCAACTTTAGCGAAAACGTCTTTGCCTGCTACTTTGCGATTCTGCTGATCATCTACTCCTACCACGTGCTTTCAATCCGCATGCAGGAGGCACCCGAGGAAAAGAACGTCAGCGATCTTGATCGACACATCGAAGAGCAGATGCCCTTCTATCGCAACGCCTACAAGCTCTCCAACCGTGAGACCGAAGTTATGCGTCTGGTCGTACTGGGCAAATCGAACCAAGAGATCGCTGACGAGCTATTCCTTGCCGTGGGCACCGTCAAGACCCACATCCACAACATCCTGGTCAAAACCGAACAGCAAAACCGCACGACGCTCATCCTCCACTTTTGGAAGCGATAACCTGCCAAAAAGGGACAGGTTTTTTTGGCAGGTTTTATCTGGGTAAACGCCAAAAACCGCCGCGAGGGAGCTACTTTCCCTCGCGGCGGTTTTCTAGCAGTAAAACCAAGTGAGTAGTCTTTTGGCGGGATGCCGAGCACACCTCAAAACGCCACAGCCCTGACCTGCGATTTTATTGAACACTTGCCGCGATGTGCTCGGCAGATCCAAAAAGTCTACTCACTTGGCCTTGAGACTCATCAGTCAGACAAAAAACGCCGCGAAGGGAGCTGGACTCCCTTCGCGGCGGTTATTCGCTCTGATTTTGCGACGGTTTTGCCCGCCTGTTACTCGCTGTAGCGGGTAGCGATGGCAGCTTGCACCATGCCGGCGCTCATGAGGTACGTCACCAGGAAGTAGCCGCCGTAGGCTGCCAGGAAGATTGCACAGGTGAGGCCCACGGTGCCGCCGATGCTCATATTTCCGAAAATGCTCACCAGCTCGATGATCACCTTAAGTGCCACAAAGGAGTGTGCCAGGCCCACTGCCAGCGGGAACAGGAAGAATACCGCTTGCTGCGCCATCACCGAATGGCGAATCTGGCGGTCGTCGCAGCCGATCTGTGCCAGCACACGATAGCTGCGGCTGCCGTCGGCCACGTTGGAGAGTTGCTGGATCGACAGAATCGCCGCGCATGCAACGACCAATACAAAGCCGATGTAGATGGCTAGGTAGCTAATAAGACCGTTCATTTGCGCTGCTTGCGCGTACATCTCGGAGCGTATGATGAAGGTTCCCCACGACCCCGGCTCCTTGCCGTCAACGAGCAGATTGTCGAGCACAGTGTATTTAATACTCTCGTCTGCCTCGGTCGTATCCATCCCCTGTTTGTAGTTAACGAGCAGGCTACTGGAATACGGCTGCAGATTAAGTTGGGACAACAGCTCGTCGGCAACGACGACGGTACCCGGATTACTGCCCATCGCCGAGTTGGCGATGGCCGCCGCATCTTCGTCCGACTTATCGGTTGCGGGCTTGAGCGTATGCCCGCCCAAGGTAAGGGCATGGCCGCCAGCCATATACTTGGTGTACAGGTCGACCAGCTCGCCGCCCATATCACACGTGAGCAGATACTGGTCGTGACCGATGTGCACCGGCTCCTCGCCCATCATCTGACGCAGTTTGTTGTACTGGCTCGCCGGCGTCACAAACAGACCCATCGTATCGGCATTGCTACCCCCGAACGCCTTGGGAAGCTTTTCGCCCATGGCCTTGCACATTTCACTTGGAGTCACCGAAGGATCCGAACCGCCAAGCGGGTAACTCAGATACGAATCGATCTGCACATGCTCACCGGCAACATCGGCAATATTGACCTTCTTGCCGGTCTCGTCGTTGTTGTCCGCCGACTTGCCCTTACGATCGCCGTGCCATGGATCGCCGTGCCATGCGGGGTACAAATCGACCGTTGTATCGGCCAGCACCATGCGATCGGCTTCAGACGGATTGATGTACTCTTTGTAGTAGTCAAGCGTATCGGGCGTGTAATAGACATACGTCTGAGACACGTCAACAGGGTTATAGCGCTCCAGGTTCTCGTTCATCACGTTGGCAATCGACATACCGCACGTCACCGAGGTGATGGCCAAAAACAGGAGCATCGCGATGACGCCCATCGAAAAGCACACCGTGTTGACCTTGGCCGCAAGCTGGCGCACGGTAAACATGTTGAGGCCGCGCCAATACACGCCGCGCAGGCTCTGCAGCAGCTTGATGAGCATGCCCGAGAGTCCCCAGAACAGGGCAAAGGTGCCCACGGTAACCATAGCGGTCGTAATACCAAACTGGTTCATGGCCTCTTGCAGCTTGCTGTCCGTCGCGGTTAGCGGGAACCCATCACGTAGCAGACGGTAATAGGCCACGCCCACAAGCGCCACGCCCACGGCAAAGATGGCAATCGCAATCCAGGGGTTGCGTGTCTTGATGCTCTCGTTGCGACGCTCGGCACCCATAAGCTCGATAAGTTTGGTACGACGCACGGCGCGAAGGTTCAGCAGTAGCGTGAGCACAAACATTACGAGCATGCAGACAAGGGTCAGATTGAACGCATGCATCGAGAAAAAGAAGTGGAAATTGGCGATCTGTGTCTTAAAGAGCGAGGCCGTAAAGAACGTCATGAGCTGGGAGAGTCCCACACCCAGCACAATGCCGGCGACAAAGGCCACCACCGAGACAATCACCGTCTCGAGCGCCATGATAGTGGCGACGCGCCCGCGCCCCATGCCGAGCACCTGGTACAGGCCAAACTCCTTCTTGCGGCGTTTCATGATGAAGTTATTGGCATACACCATTAAAAAGGCCATGACACCGGCCAAAAAGTACGTCAGGTCGCCGAGCATGCTGCCCATAACCTGCGCCAAGCCCTCTTCATCGATTCCGGCGATGTCGACCTGCATCGAGATGGTGTTAAAAGCATAGAAGACCGTGACGCCCAGGGTGAGCGTCAAAAGGTAGACGAGGTAGTCGCGGCCGGCGCGGCGGACGTTGCCCCAAGCGAGTTTACAGAGCATCGGAGCCCTCACCGCCCATCATGGCAACGACCTCCATAATGCGGTCGAAGAACTCTCGGCGGTCGGTGTCGCCGCGGCGCAGCTCGGTGAAGATCTTGCCGTCGCGGATAAACAGCACACGGCTCGTGTAGCTGGCGGCAAAGCTGTCATGCGTGACCATGAGCACCGTGGCGCGCAGGCGGCGGTTAAGGGCCTCCAGGCTCTCGAGCAGCAGACGAGCGCTTTTAGAATCGAGGGCGCCGGTGGGCTCGTCGGCCATGATCATGGTGGGGTCGGTGACGAGCGCGCGAGCCGCGGCAACGCGCTGCTGCTGACCGCCGGACATCTGGTAGGGATACTTGTCGAGCACCTGACTGATGGACAGGCGCGCTGCCACATCCTGCACGCGGGTCGAGATCTCTGCCGAGTTTGTGCGGGCGATGGTGAGCGGCAGGGCGATGTTCTCGCGTGCCGTGAGCGTATCGAGCAGGTTGGAGTCCTGGAAGATAAAGCCGAGCTCCTCGCGGCGGAACTGCGAAAGCTTAGCCTGCTTCATACGCGTCACGTCCTGGCCGTTGATGCGGATGGTGCCGCTCGTGGCGCTATCGATGGTCGACACGCAGTTGAGCAACGTCGACTTGCCCGAGCCCGAAGCGCCCATGATGCCAACGAATTCGCCGCGGTTGACGGTAAAGCTGACGTCGTTGAGCGCGCGGGTCACGTTGCCCAGCGCTCCATATACTTTTTCGAGATGCGCGACCTCCAGTGCCGGGGTCGCCATGTGCGTGGTTTGCATACCGAGTCCTTTCTTGCGATTAGTCTACGGCATCTATAGTCGCAAGAAGACGAGTCGGCTACCATCGATATGGCTTACGCTTGCCTTACCGTTGTGTAAGGTACGGGTAGCTAGCCTGCCACGCGTTGATGTTGAGAGAGGACTCCTGTTGAAGACTATTCATGTTGCCGCTGGGATCATTCGCAAGGATGGATCTGACGAGCTGCTTGCCGTGCAGCGCGGCTATGGCGACATGCAGGGACTTTGGGAGTTCCCCGGTGGCAAGCTCATGCGCGGCGAGACGCCCGAGGACGCCGTACGCCGCGAGCTCATGGAAGAGCTGCAGGTCAAAGTCACCAACCTGCGCGATTTCTATACCGTTGAGTATGACTACCCCGATTTCCACCTCTCCATGGAGTGCTACTACTGCTCGCTCACCGATGAATCCGATGAACCCCAGAAGCACGACCGCCAGCTCGATATCCGCTGGATTCCGCGTACCTCGCTTGCCACGGTGGAATGGATGCCCGCCGACAAGGGACTTATCGATGCGCTGATTGAGTTGAAGGAAGATCGGCTTGAGGCCGACGGCGCTGCCAATGACGCCGAGGCCACCGCGACCGACGAGCCCGCCACCAAGCCCAAGCGCGCACCTAAGCGCCGTAGCAAAAAGCGCCCCAAACCAGGTCTGCTCGACGGCATCGATACCTCGGACCTTTCCGCCGACGAGCGTGAGCTCGTGCGCCGCCGCGCCGCCATCAAAAAGTCCATGAAGGGTAACAAACGCGCCAACACCAAGCCCGAGCTGCTCGTTCGCCAGCGCCTGCGCGCCGCGGGCCTTACGGGTTATCGCTTGGAATGGAAGGTACCCGGCAAACCCGATATCGCCTTTCCCGGGCGCAAGATCGCCATCTTCGTCAACGGCTGCTTTTGGCACCGCTGCCCCAAGTGCAACCCTAGCCAGCCCAAGCGCAACGTTGAGTTTTGGGAGGCAAAGTTCCGTCGCAACGTCGAGCGCGACCGAGCAGCCATCAACGCACTCACCCAAATGGGCTGGACACCCATAACCATCTGGGAATGCGAGCTCAAAAAAGACCGCATCGACGGCACGATGGAAAAGGTCATCGAACAAGTACGCGCCGCCGCACCGCAGCGCTAGGAACGAGCCGTCCACACGCCCCACACAGGCGAGCCACATCCGCGCCACAAACCTTAGAAAGCCCTTAAGCTCAAAACCTTTCAAGAGTGTTACTCAATAGCCTTGACCTGCGGTTTCATCGTAACACCAAACCAGGTTAAGCCTTTCTTTAGCGCTTCTTTGCAGCAGCCGCGGCATAATACTGCCAACGCACGGGACCTAGCAGTATACCCCGAGCGCAACCTTTTGGTGGACATCGAGGAGGCCGCATAAGCATGCATTCTTCCAACGACGCAGCACAGCAGCCATCCCTAAATCATGCAAACCTTTTCTCCTTCCCCCCGACACAGAGAAACGGCCTCCTCGACTCCCCCACCACAAAAACCAAGCGCTCAGCCGATCAGAGCCTCAACTTACGAGCATCCTTCGAAAAGCTCCAAGCATCCCTAGACAAGGCGTTCCCCGAACAGGCAAGAGCAATCTAAGCCCATCGCGCTTTATACTGATGCCATGCGAAACATGGATCACATAGAATTGCACCGCGGAGGACGCGAGGAAGCGTTTCCCGAGACCGCCGAAGACTGGCCCTATATTGCCGAACGCGCAGAATTCGCTCGCTATCCGGGCAATTCCGTCCCCTGGCACTGGCATTCCGAAGTTGAGCTTTTCTACATGGAGCAGGGAGCGATTGACTATCGAACGCGCGCGACTCATGAGCACGTACGCTTTGAGGAAGGGTCCGCCGGCTTTATCAACGGCGGCGTTTTGCACAGCACGCTGCAATCACCCAATTCGGCACCAGCCATTCAAATGTTGCATATCTTTCAGCCGTCGATGCTCGGCGATCCCGCGGGACGCCTTCAAAAGCGCTATATCAATCCTTTGCTGCAATGTCGAGGCGTCGACGTGCTCAAATGGTCGCCCACCAACCCCGACGATATGCCCTTTATCGATTTGCTAAAGAGTTCCTTTAACCACGACCTTCAACGGCCGCAGAACGAGATGGCGCTTCGGAATAGCTTGTCAGAGCTCTGGATTCAGATTTACGCCAAGACCGAACCGCTCTTTTCTTCCGACGGCGCCTCTTGGATGACCAGCCGCGACGTACAGTTCAAGGCAATCCTGGACTTTATCCGCGCAAACTATGCAGCCGCTATAGATGTGCCCCAGATGGCATCTGCAGCCGGCGTAAGCGAAAGAGAGTGTTACCGCATTATCGAAGCTTGCGCAGGAACGACCCCGGCGGCATATCTGCGCGCATACCGCGTAAACCGTGCTTGCGAACTTTTGGCACACACCACGCGAACGGTCCAGACAGTCGCGCGCCAATGCGGCTTTGCGACAGCAAGCCATCTTGGCCAGGTATTTAAAGAACAAATGGAATGCACTCCTTCGAGCTATCGAGCAGCGAGGCAGAATCTCGATAGCACCAGGCAGAAATCCCGCTAGCCCTTCTTCTGTCACTGCATCAAACTTGCAGGCAAACAACGGATAGGAGCTACTATATGAAGTACTTTGACTATATCGTGTTTGACGTTGATGGGACATTGGCAGATACAGAAGAAAGCGTTCTATCATCGCTTGTCCAGATTGTCCAAGAAGAGACCGGCAAAACGCTCCCCCGACACGAGCTTGAATTTGCCCTCGGCATACCCGGCAAGGATGCCCTTGAGAAACTTGGAATCTACTCGCAGGCAACGTTGGATCGCTGGTGCCAAGTTGCCGCCAGCTTTAAAAGCACCATCAGCGTGTTTCCAGGTTTGCTTGAAGTCATCGCAACACTCGCCGATAGCGGCTGCAAACTTGGCATCGTCTCCTCACGTGCGCGCGACGAATACGCAAAAGAAATGGCTCTGTTAGACCATATTTGACACGATCGGCTGTTCGCCGAACCGGAAAATAATCGGGCTATCCCCGCC
>DXLR01000101.1:0-7540 GCA_019414625.1 Collinsella sp. | reverse complement strand
TCCATCTCGCCGAAGCGCTGGCCGCCGAACTGGGCCTTGCCGCCCAGAGGCTGCTGGGTAACCAGGCTGTAAGGGCCGGTCGAACGGGCGTGGATCTTGTCGTCGACCATGTGGCCGAGCTTGAGGATGTAGGACGTACCCACGGTAATGGGCTCGCGGAACTCCTCACCGGTGCGGCCGTCGAACAGACGGGTCTTGCCGCGCTCGTCAAGCTGGGTGACGAACTCGGGGCGCATGTGATCGCCAAAGGCAGCGGTGGCCTTGTTGAGCATGTTCTTGTTGGCACGACGGATGACCTCGGCGATCTCGTCCTCCTTGGCGCCGTCGAAGACGGGCGTGGCGGTGAAGAACGGACCGGGGACGTACTTGTCGGAGTCGGCCTGTTCGGTATCCCAACCGCAGGCAGCAGCCCAGCCAAGGTGGCACTCGAGCAGCTGGCCGACGTTCATACGCGAAGGAACGCCCAGCGGGTTGAGGATAACGTCGATCGGGGTACCGTCAGCCATGTAGGGCATGTCCTCGACCGGCAGAACGTTACAGATAACACCCTTGTTGCCGTGGCGGCCGGCGATCTTATCGCCCTGCTGGATCTTACGACGCTGGGCGACGTAGACGCGCACCTGCTCGTTGACGCCGGGGGCCAGGTCGTCGCCGTTCTCGCGGCTAAAGCGGACGACGTCGATAACGCGGCCGTAAGCGCCGTGAGGCATCTTAAGGGAGGTATCGCGGACGTCGTGGGCCTTGGCACCGAAGATGGCGCGCAGCAGGCGCTCCTCGGCGGTCAGAGCGCTCTCGCCCTTAGGCGTGACCTTGCCGACCAGGATGTCGCCAGGGCCGACCTCGGCGCCGATGCGGATGATGCCGTCCTCGTCGAGGTTGGCAAGCATGTCCTCGGAGAGGTTCGGGATCTCGCGGGTGATCTCCTCGGGACCGAGTTTGGTGTCGCGGGCGTCGATCTCGTGACGGGTGATGTTGATGGTCGTCAGCAGGTCCTCGGCCACCAGGCGCTCGGACACGACGATACCGTCCTCGTAGTTAAAGCCTTCCCACGGCATGTAGGCCACGGTGAGGTTCTGACCCAGTGCGAGCTCGCCATGATCGGTCGAAGGACCGTCAGCCAGAGGCTCGCCCTGCTCAACGGTGTCACCGACGCGCACGAGCGGACGGTGGTTGATGCAGGTGGACTGGTTGGAGCGCTGGTACTTGGCCAGGTGATACTCGTCCATGCCGCCGGCATGCTTGACGATAATCTTGGCGGCGTCGGCAAAGATGACCTCGCCGGCGTTCTTGGCCAGGGTGACCTCGCCGGAGTCCAGAGCGGCGCGACGCTCCATGCCGGTACCGACATAGGGAGCGGCGGGGTGAACCAGCGGCACGGCCTGACGCTGCATGTTGGCGCCCATCAGCGTACGCTTGGCGTCGTCGTGCTCAAGGAACGGGATCAGCGTGGCTGCGACGGAGAGCATCTGACGCGGCGAGACGTCCATGTAGTCGACGTCCTCGACGGGCACGTCGGCGGGAGCGCCGAAGGAGCCGTCGAAGTCGCGGGTACGGGCGATCACGGTGTGCGGACGGACGATCTTGCCCTCGGCATCGGTCGTGATGAACTCGTTGGTCTTGGGATCGAGCGGCGTGTTGGCCGGCGCGATGACGTGCTTCTCTTCCTCGTCAGCGGTCATCCAGTCGATCTGGTCGGTGGCAACGCCGTTCTCGACGCGACGGAACGGGGCCTCGATGAAGCCATACTCGTTGACGCGGGCGTAGAGGGCGAGCGAGCCGATCAGGCCGATGTTGGGGCCTTCGGGGGTCTCGATCGGGCACATGCGGCTGTAGTGCGAGTTGTGAACGTCGCGGACGGCCGTCGGCACGTTGGTGCGGCGGCTGGAGCCGGACTTGTGGCCGGCAAGACCACCAGGGCCGAGTGCGGACAGACGGCGCTTGTGGGTCAGACCGGTCAGGGGGTTCGCCTGGTCCATGAACTGCGAGAGCTGCGAGGAACCGAAGAACTCCTTGATGGAGGCCACGATCGGGCGGATGTTGATGAGCGACTGCGGGGTGATCTCGTCGATGTCCTGGGAGCTCATGCGCTCACGGACGACGCGCTCCATACGGCTCATGCCGATACGGAACTGGTTGGCGACGAGCTCGCCGACGGTGCGGATGCGGCGGTTGCCGAAGTGGTCGATGTCGTCGACCTTGAAGCCCTGCTCGCCGGCAGCGAGGGACAGGAGGTAGCGCAGCGTCGCGACGATATCCTCGTCGGTGAGCACCGTGACCTCTTCCTCGGTGGTGAGGTTGAGCTTCTTGTTGACCTTGTAACGACCGACGCGGGCCAAATCGTAGCGCTGCGGGTTAAAGAGCAGGCCCTCGAGCAGGCTGCGGGAAGCGTCCACGGTGGGAGGCTCGCCCGGGCGCAGGCGACGGTAGATCTCGATGAGGGCGTCCTCGCGAGTGAGGGCGGTGTCGCGCTCCAGGGTGCGCTTGATCACATCGGAGTTGCCGAGCAGCTCGATGATGTCGTCGTTGGTGACGGCGATGCCAAGGGCGCGCAGGAACATCGTGGCGCTCTGCTTGCGCTTACGGTCGATGGAGACCATGAGCTGGTCGCGCTTGTCGACCTCAAACTCAAGCCAGGCACCGCGGGACGGGATGATCTGGGCCTTGTAGATCTGCTTGCCCGAATCCATCTCGGAGCTGTAGTACACGCCCGGGGAGCGGACGAGCTGCGAGACGACGATACGCTCGGTACCGTTGATGATGAAGGTGCCCTGATCGGTCATCATGGGGAAGTCGCCCATGAAGACGAGCTGCTCCTTGATCTCGCCGGTCTCCTTGTTGGTGAGACGGACGTCGGTCAGAAGCGGAGCCTGATAGGTCATATCCTTCTCGCGGCACTCCTCGACGGTGTGCGCGGGGTCGCCGAACTGATGCTCGCCGAAGGTAACCTCGAGAACATGGTTCTGACTCTGGATGGGGCTGGATTCCTTGAACGCCTCACGAAGGCCCTCATCCTTAAAACGCTCAAAGGATTCCCTTTGAACAGAGATAAGGTTGGGGAGCTCCATGGCCTCCGGGATTTTCCCGAAGCTGACGCGCTTGCGCTCAGTGGCAGTGTATGCGTAGGTCACCAGGTTTTTCCTCCTTCACGGAAATGCTCGGTGGGTTGGCGAGGCATAGCTTCGCCAGTTATCGCAACCTAATAGTTTATCAGGTACCGACCGTTGGGCAAGAAAAGCCTTGACGCGATTGAGTTTTTGGAGTAGCAAAGTTTTTCGACAGAAAACACGCAGGTAGATGTATGTGTATCGAACATCTGTTCATATATTTTCTGTGAACAGAGAGCCGGCAATCGCAGCTCTTATAAAAAACGGGCGCGAACCGAGGTCCACGCCCGTAAATGTCGGTGCCCGAAGGCTTACTTGCGCATCAATCCGCCGCGCTCGTCGATGTCGTCCCAGAAGGCATCGGCAAAGCGGGGGTCGTTTGCAGCCATGAGGGCGTTAGTGGCCATCCAACCAGAGGGAGTGCCGGTGTCGTAGCCCGACAGCGGGTCGATGACGACGGCATACATGGCCTCGCGGTCGAGCGAACGGGCCATGGCGTCGGTGAGCTGGATCTCGCCGCCCTTGCCGGCCTGCTGATCTGCCAGCAGGTCCATGACCAGCGGGCTCAGCAGGTAGCGACCGACGATGTACAGGTTGGACGGAGCAGCCTCGGGAGCGGGCTTCTCAACCAGACCGCCGATACGCCAAACAGCGCCCGGCTCGGCATCGGCAACGTCCTCGGCGCCCTCGAGCGAACCGACGCGCTCGCCGGCGATAACACCGTAGCGGCTGGCTTCCTCGGGCGAGCAAGCAGCGACGGCGATAACCGAAGCGCCACCGTGCTCCTTGGAAACGGCGAGCATCTTGTCGCAGATATCGCGGTTAGGCACAACGTAGTCGCCCAGAAGAACCAGGAAGTTCTCCCCTGCCACGGCGTCGGCAGCAGAGCGAATAGCATGGCCGAGGCCCTTGGGCTCGTACTGATAACGGAAGTCGACCGGCATACCGCCAGCGTGGGCGACAGCATCGGCATAGGCGTTCTTGCCGCGCTCGCGCAGCAGGTTCTCGAGCGAACGGTCGGGCTGGAAGTAGTTCAGTAGCTCGGGCTTACCGGGAGAAGTAACGATGATGGCATCGTCGACCTCCTCGGGCTCGAGCGCCTCCTCGACGACGTACTGAATGACGGGCTTGTCGAGCACCGGCAGCATCTCTTTGGGCGTGCACTTGGTGCCAGGCAGAAAACGCGTGCCAAGACCGGCGGCGGGGATGATTGCCTTCATGTTATTCAAAGATCCTTTCGCAGGCGCAAAAGCGCCCCATGCGTGCGGCACACAGCCGCAGACCAAATTGCGATACCCAAGCATCTTACCGCTGGAACTATATGTCGCTACAAGGCAGAGACAATTCTTCAGCAGGTCAACGCAAATTATTGCTCGAATGGTGCAATTTTATTGCCCAACGGCAGGGCACCCGATACGACGCAAATCACAGAACATGGCAGTTTGAGCAACCGATGCCGAGGGACCGAAAAACAAAAAAGACGGGGCTCGCAATGCGAACCCCGTCTGCAAAGAAATCTGGCGAGAAAGCCTGATTACTTGAGGGTGACAGCAGCGCCAGCAGCCTCGAGCTTCTCCTTGGCAGCCTCGGCGTCCTCCTTCTTGGCACCCTCGAGAACAGCCTTGGGAGCGCCCTCGACGACCTCCTTGGCCTCCTTCAGGCCAAGGTTGGTGAGCTCACGGACGGCCTTGATGACCTGGATCTTGTTGTCGCCGAAGCCCTCGAGCACGACGTCAAACTCGGTCTTCTCCTCGGCCTCAGCAGCGCCAGCAGCGGGAGCGGCGACAACAGCGGCAGGAGCAGCGGCGGAAACGCCGAAGGTGTCCTCGATAGCCTTAACGAGCTCGGAAGCCTCGAGAAGGGTCATTTCCTTAAGAGCATCGATGATCTCATCGGTGGTAAGCTTAGCCATTTCTAAGTCCTTTCGGTTTCCGTGCGGATGCACGGAGATCAGTTAAAACACGGCGCGAATGCGCCAGGGGTGCGGCGTTGCCGCCGCGGGTGAAAACAGCAACTAGGCTGCCTTCTGCTCGGAGACCTGCTGGATCGAACGAGCGAGACCAGAGGAAACGCCGTTGACGCAGACAGCGATGTCGCGAGCGAAACCGGAGATGAGGCCGGCGATCTGGCCGAGAAGCTGATCCTTGGTGGGCAGCTCGGCGATAGCCTTAACATCATCAGCGGAAACGGCCTTGCCGTCGGAGATACCGCCCTTGATCTCAAGGACGCCCTTGGACTTAGCGGAGAAGTCCTTAAGGGCCTTAGCGGCCTCGACCGGCTCGGTCTCGTAGAACACATAAGCGACGGGGCCCGCGAGGATCTCGTCGATCTCGGGCTGCTCCTGGTTCTTGAGAGCGATCTTGACCAGGTTGTTCTTGTAGACCTTCATCTCGGCGCCGCACTCGCGAAGCTGATGACGCAGCTCCTGAGCCTGCTTAACCGTCAGACCGTTGTAGTTGACGACGAACAGACCGGCGTTCTCGGCGATACGGGACTCGATCTCTGCAACCTTGTCGATTTTGTACTGCTGGGGCATGAATTACACCTCCTCGAATTCTTTCCGGGCACGGTCCGCCACAAGGACGTGACGGGGGCATGTCCAAAAAGAAAGCCCCCGCGCTGCATGAGCGACGGGGGCGAGAAGACATATCTACTCGACCACCTCGGCTGGCGGGAAGTCCCATTAAGCTCGCGGGCGATGCCCGTTTGCACCGGCTGTCTCTGGCAGCGGATTCGTGCGTGAACCGAAAGTATTATGGCGGGGACCCCGGCGTCGGTCAACGGGCACGAGGATTCGCACACAAACCCTGCATACGCTCCGGTCGGTGGGCTGATGGGTTGGGTCCCGTTGGGCTACAGGGTTGAAAGGAAGGTGGACAGGCGGCGGAGGCCTTCGTCCAGGTCTTTATCGGAAACGCAATAGCTGAGGCGGACGTGGCCTTCGGTGCCGAAGCAGTCGCCCGGGACTAGGGCTACGTTGGCCTCTTTGATGGCTTTGATGCAGAAGTCTTCGCTTGTCAGGCCGAATTGTTTGATGCTCGGGAAGGTATAGAAGGCTCCTGCGGGCTCTACTACGTCGAGGCCCATGGCGTATAAGGCTGCGAGTACGCGTTCGCGGCGGGCTCGGTAGACTTTGAGCATGGGGGTTGGGTCGACGGTCAGGGCTCGAGCTGCGGCGTCCATCTCGAAGGAGACGGCGCTCGATACTAGGTATTGGTGAGCTTTTGCGATCTCGGCGATGACGGGTGCCGCTGCTGCGAGCCAGCCCAGGCGCCAGCCGGTCATGGCCCAGGGCTTGGAGAAGCTCTCGATGATCACCGTCTGCTCGCGCAGCTCCGGGTGTCGCTGGGCAAAACGCTCGTAACCATCCACATAGACCAAACGGTTGTACACGTCGTCGCAGACCACGTAGATGCCCGACTGCTCCGCTACGCGCGCCACGGCGTTGAGCGATGCCGCGTTGAGAATGCAGCCCGTGGGATTGTTGGGCGAGCAGATAACGATGGCCTTGGTCGCCGGGGTCACACAGGCGCGAAGCGCATCCTCGTCAATCTGAAATTGCGCAGGCCCCGTATCCAAAAAGACCGCTTTGGCGTGATTGGCCACAACGATGCTTTCGTACAGGCCAAAGGCCGGCGTGGGAATAATGACCTCGTCGCCGGGGTTGAGCATAGCCATAAATGTTGCCGACAGGGCCTCGGTCGCGCCGTCGGTCAGGATGACCTCGTCGGCCGAAAACATAAGGCCCGCGTCCCCCATGTAGGCAGATAACGCCTCACGCAGGGCGGGGCGACCGTTGTTGGGCGGATAGTGCGTGTCGCCGCGGTCCAACGAAGCAGTCACCTCGGCGCTAATCACATCGGGCGTGGGAAAATCGGGCTCACCTAGCGCGAGCGCGATGCACCCCGGATGCTGGGCGGCGAGCGCGTTGATCCGGCGGATACCGGAGGGCTTAAGCGTGGCAAGCGAGGTGTTCATGGGCAGACGCATGACGTTCCTTTCGTAAGGGTTGCACTAGGATAGCGCGGCGGGACGCCGCCGGACGGTGTAACCTAAACGGAAACCAACCGGAAAGAAGGCGGCATGGAGACGACCGCACGCGGCGATGTACCAAAAACGCTGCAAACCATTGCGTATATCAGTATTCCCAAGAGCGCCGATCTTGAGTTTTTGCTCTGGGACCTGCAGGATGCCATCGCCGCCTATGCACAGATTTCCGGCACCGCACTCCCCCATCCAGTCGACTTGGAGGCGGATGATGCCGGCAGCGTTGCCGGTACCGCCGATGGCATTGTGTTCGCCGTTGAAGATGCACCCAATGATGAAGCGATGGCGCCCATTGAGCAGGTGCTCGACCGCTTTGGCGGCGCAGGGACGCGTGCCTACGTTGTTGTCCAGGCCGACATCGGCGGCCTGGAGCGAGCACACGGGCTCGT
>DXLR01000100.1:0-20409 GCA_019414625.1 Collinsella sp. | reverse complement strand
AGCTCTGCCGCTCGCAGTCTCATCCCGACGTCGTACAAAGCGTTTCCAGCCATAAAAAAGCCTCCCATTTCTTGTGTCCAAGAAATGGGAGGCAGTTCACACTTCGTGCGGCGGGGGTTTCTTGCGTCCTGCGGAGTGTTCTGAAAAGTAACACCAGGGCGGGCCCTACGTTAACTCGGCAAGGGGAGTGCGATTCCCTGATCGCTCGCTTAATCTGATAGGGAATTGTGTGAGGCCGGAGCCTTGGCTCCGGCCTCCCCATATAAGGGCTCGGCAAAGCAGAGCCACTAAATTTGCATCAGCCCTCAAAACATGTTTGAGAACGGTGCCTGGAGTACGTGCCCCTAGGGCAGGAATGAGGTTGCTTTCCAACGCATTCCGCAGGGGGCGGCATTATTTTGTAGCGCGAAGCGCGGATCAAAATAATGCCGCATGCCCGAGGACGCGTTGGAAAGCAACCTCATTCCTGCCCGAACAGGTCAGTCTACCTGCGCATTTACAAATTCGTAAACTTTTTTCAAAAAAGTGCTTGCGCAGTTCTCGAAACATAGGTTATTATCTTCCTCGTTGAACGCGCGGGTTCAACAAAGCGAACCGCGAATCAACAACATAGCATGTCGGAGTGGCGGAATTGGCAGACGCGCTAGCTTGAGGTGCTAGTGACCGCTTTTTGGTCATGCGGGTTCAAGTCCCGCCTCCGACACCATCGCATTTGAGAAGCCTCTTCGGAGGCTTTTTTGTTACCGATAGACGGTGAGGTTCACGATGGAAACGCTTGAGCGCAATGAGTGGGCGGACGTTGCCCAATTGGTCGAGATCACGAGCGATGCTGTCATTATCTGCGAGCTCGACGGAACCATTTTGCATGTAAATAATCGCTTGCTCGACTTGATGTGCGAGGAGCGTTCCGATGTGATCAACGGGGACGTTAAAGACCTCTTGTACTCGTCGGCTTTTGAACGCGCGACAGAGCATCGGCTTCCTTTTGAGACCAATGGAACAAAGAGCGAGTTGATGCTCAAGTTAAGTGACGGATCGTTTATTCCCGTCCTGGTTTGTGCCGGCTCGGTTACGCCGCCTCGAATCTTTGGCCGCCGTGCGCCGCGCGTTCTGGTGGCACTCCATAGCATCGAAGAACAGTATTCGCACGACCGTCAGCTCAAGCGTGCGCTTTCGGAGCTTAGAGTGGCGAATAAGCGTCTCTCGGGTACATTGTCGGTCATTATGAGCACGGTGGGCTCCGATGAGCTGCCCAGTTTGTTAGATATCGTTTTGAACCAGCTTGTAGGAACGCTCGATGCTTCGGGTGCCGCTATCTATTTTTCTGAGAGCGGCGGTTTTAAGCTTCGCGGTGTCTCCAAGGAGCTGCACGACAGCTACCTGCCCGAGTTTTTGCCGTATGGCGCTGGCATTCCGACGTATGTTCTTCGCGAGTCGCGTGCCTGTCGCTTGTCGATTCAACAGGACCTTGAGGGTGATAGGGCTGCCTCCGGTATGTTCATGGACCTGGACAATCGTTCTAAGCACCTGTTGCGCGTGCAGGATATGCCTCCGTACCGCAGCGAGATCTGTCTTCCCGTTTTTTACGGTACGCAGATCCTTGGCGTGCTGGAAGTTGGTTGGAAGCGCCCTCAGGCACCGCTCGCCTATGACGTTAATGTACTCGAGGTCATTTGCGATTACCTGTCTATCCAGCTGGTCGGCATGGCATCGAGCCTTCGCTCTCGTCGCACGGCCGAGCTTGGCCGCTCGCTCAATGTCTTACGTGATGAGTTGTTTACCTTTCTAGACGATTCCGCCGCGGCTACCCAGGCTATATCGTCCGAGATTTGCAATATGCTCAACTGTCATTTTTGCCCTGTTGAGTATGACGCCAGTCTGGGTTCCTATGTCATAGATTTTGAAGGCGGCAGTCGCGTTGCTTTGCCGGACGATCCCGAGAAACTTTTCTTTTCCACGACGGCGCCAGCGGCACGTTTGGGGGTTGGCTCTGATGGCTTTGAGGCGTCTGTTTTGGGCGGCACGAGTGCCGAGGATCTTAAACACGTCCGTATAACTCGCGTTGACGAATCGATGCCTATGGGAGGCTGGCTTAGAGCGCATGGCCTGCCTTGCCAGGGTCTCTACGTCGACGCCGGCATCGAGGCGGGGCTCCCACGCCCTGAGGGCGATGGCAAGCACAGTAACGACGCAATCGTTCCTGCTTCTGTTGCGAAGGGGCCGACGACGCGTGCGCTGCTGCTTCGTGATGGCAGCCAAGAGCCGATTGATGACCTTGAATATGACTACTTGGTGCACTTGGCCCATGACTTTGAACTGATCTATGAAGGCGAATCTCAAAAGCGTGAGGAGCGCCATATCGCTCAGACCCTCCAGATTGGCATGAGAAATTCACTGGGGGATGTTCCGGGAATCGCCGCCGATTCGGTGTACCTGTCGGCCACGAACTCGGCGTTGGTCGGCGGCGATTTCTATACGCTCATCCGTCTTCCCGACGATTGCGCCGTCATGATTTTGGGCGATGTATCCGGCAAAGGAATCGAGGCGGCGTCGATGTCAGCGCTCGTCAAGACGGCGCTGACGGCCTATGCCTGGGAGGGTGCTGGGCCCGCCCGTATGGCCCGCTCGCTCAATAGCATGCTCATGGGCTTTTCGAGGGTCGAGACGTTCGTGACGGCGTTTATCGCCAAGATTGATCTTAAAGCGGGTCGCGCTACCTACTGCTCTGCGGGACATCCTCCCACTATGGTCATTAGACCGTCGTCGACGCCGCTTGGCGGCGGAGAAACCCGAGGGGGAGAAGTGGAGCTCCTTGGGTGCCAATCGGGCGTGATCGGTGCCTTTGAGAGCATGGTGTACGAGACAGGCGTGTTTACGTTCGCTCCTGGTGACATGCTATTCATGTATACCGACGGAGCAATCGAAGCACGTGATCGCTCGGGTGCTTTCTTTGGCGAGCAGCGCCTTCGTGACCTTTTGCTCTCTGTCTCGGGTGAGGGTGTATCGGGAATCTGCGGTAAGGTCTTGGGAGAGCTTGACCGCTTTACCGAGTCGGCGCTGGACGATGACATTGCGCTGGTTTCCCTTGAGTTTTTACGGGGTCGATCGTAGACCGCGATACTTGACGGGCAAAATCTGCGCAGCTGCAGATATGTATGCATCGAGCGAGCTCTTTTGGGGAACCATGGTCGTATGAATGAGTGGAATGACATAGCGGTTTTGACGCCACCGGGTGATGTCGACATCGCCTCGGTGTCCGTGCTGCGCCGACGGTTGGATAATCTGATCGACCGGGGCGTGCGTCGCGTTGTCATCAATTGCCAGGCCGTGGGCTTTATCGACTCGACGGGTTTGGCGTTTTTGCTTACACGTGCCAGAGAGCTCATGAGGCGAGAGGGCCTGCTTTCGCTCGTTAACGCCTCCGATGAGGTCATTCGCTTTTTGGAGATTGCCCGACTTGTCGACATCCTTCATGTTGCGGGTCCGGCGCGTGAGTCGATTCCCGCTATTCCGGTGGGAGAGTTGCCACGATGGAGCAAGAGCGTCGAGGTCCGACAGGGTATCGAGAATCTTCCATACTATCGACATCGCATCGCCGAACTCCTTGAATCGCTTCCGTTGCGCCGCGACGAGCGCTACGATGTCGCGTTGGCGTCGGGGGAGGCGCTGGGTAATGCCTATGACCATGCGGGCGGTATCGGGTGCGTCCTGACGGTTCAGGCCTATGGCGATCGCGTCGTGGTTGAGGTGCTTGATCGGGGTGCCGGCTATTCTATCGATGGAGCGAGCGAACCGGTCGCATCTGAGGAACGCGGCCGTGGTATCAAGCTTATGCGTATGCTTGTCGATAACGTGGAGGTTGCTCGTCGCACAGACGGCACCGGCACGCGCGTGCAGATGGTGAAGCTATTTAGCGGAGCACTGGAATCGCGTGCCTAGCCAATCGCTTTAGCGCGTTTAGCCACCAAGAACACGCGGCCGGCAACTTTTTTGAAAAAAGTACTTGCGTCTTTTGGATAACTCGCGTAAATTAATAACCCGCAAGCGGACATGGCTCAGTTGGTAGAGCACAACCTTGCCAAGGTTGGGGTCGCGGGTTCGAGCCCCGTTGTCCGCTCCATTGCATTTCCGGACCGTTTAGGCGGTCCTTTTTCGGCGAAGTGGCCAAGTGGTAAGGCAGAGGCCTGCAAAGCCTTTACCCCCGGTTCGAATCCGGGCTTCGCCTCCAGGCAACATCCGGGCGCTCCGGCGCCCGTTTTGTTTTACATATGCGGACATGGCTCAGTTGGTAGAGCACAACCTTGCCAAGGTTGGGGTCGCGGGTTCGAGCCCCGTTGTCCGCTCCAACTATCTTACGCGGTTCTAACGAACCGCGTTTTTTGTTGACGCTGCGCGAGCCCCGGGCACCCCATCTTGCCCCCTCAATCGTCGGTCGCGTACATAAAGTACGCTTCCCTCCTCTTTCGCGGCAACCTGGGGCACCCGGAGCCCGCTCGCTGTTGTGGCCGGGGGAGTGAGTCTTCCGTTCTTTTCACTAATCGATCGATTCGTCCCAGGAGGCTCGAGCCCGAGAGGGAGCGAGCGTTTTGGGGTGTGGCTGTGGCGTTGTTTGCCTCGAATGACAGCTTTGGGCGTATCATCGTGGGCATCTCGCAAAACCTCGTTGCAAGGGAGGCTCACCCCATGGCTGCAGAAAAGTCCTCTTCGCGCTCATGGATGTCCGATGCCGCGATCTATCAGATCTACCCGCGTTCGTTTAAGGATTCGACCGGTTCGGGTCTGGGCGATATCGCGGGCATTACCCAGCAGATGGACTATCTTGAGCGGCTGGGCATCGAGGCCATCTGGCTGAGCCCGTTTTACCCTTCGCCTCTTGTCGATGGCGGCTATGATGTGGCGGACTACTGCGATGTCGACCCACGTCTCGGCTCGCTTGACGACTTCGATGACATGATCGCTGCGGCTCACGCGCGCGGCATCAAGGTCATCGTCGATATCGTGCCCAACCATTCATCCAACCAGCACCCCTGGTTCAAAGCCGCTCTTGCCGCCGGCCCCGGATCGCCCGAGCGCGCCCGTTATATCTTCCGCGATGGTCGCGGCGAGCATGGCGAGCTGCCTCCCACCAATTGGAATGCCAACTTTGGCGGCCCCGCCTGGACGCGTGTTGCGGACGGTCAATGGTATCTGCACATGTTTACGCCCGAGCAGCCGGACTTTGACTGGTCATGCCCCGAGGTTCACGCGTTCTTTTGCGACGTCCTGGCGTTTTGGAGCGATCGAGGCGTCGATGGCTTTCGCATCGATGTGGCGCACGGTCTCGCCAAGGATCTCGACCGCGATGACCTCGACCGGTGGCATCTCGCCGAGGGCGATGACATGGTTGACGACGGCGCCCATCCGCTGTGGGACCGCAACGAGGTCCACGAGATCTATCGCGAGTGGCGCCGCGTGTTCGACCGCTATAATCCGCCGCGCAGCGCCGTTGCCGAGGCGTGGGTGCTGCCTGAGCGCCAGTATCTCTATGCGCGTCCCAGCGAGCTTGGCCAGACATTCAACTTTGAGTTTGCCAAGGCCACTTGGACCTATGATGACATGCACGCTGCAATCGAGGAGGGCTTGAAGGCAGCTATCGAATCCGATTCCGCCTCGACCTGGGTACTCTCCAACCACGACGTGCCGCGCGTGGCGACGCGCTATGCCCTGCCGCAAATCAAGGCGACGCGCTACCACCAGATTGCGCTCGACTGGCTCTTACGCGACGGGTCGTCTTATGACGAGGACCGTGAACTCGGCGAGCGCCGCGCGCGGGCGGCCCTTTTGCTCGAGCTGGCGCTTCCGGGCTCGGCATACGTGTATCAGGGTGAGGAGCTCGGTCTTTTTGAGGTGGCTGATATCCCGTGGACCGCACTCGAAGATCCCAGTGCAACCAATACGCGCGGACCGAAGCGCGAGAAGGGGCGCGACGGCTGTCGTGTGCCCCTGCCGTGGGTAGCGGCGGACGATCCCGCGCAGGGCGGATCGTTTGGGTTTTCGCCGGCGGACGCTGATGCGGCGCCCCATCTGCCGCAGCCTGCATGGTTTTCCGATTATGCTGCCGATAGGGAAGAAACGGACCCGACATCGATGCTTGCGCTCTATCGTGACGCCCTCTGGCTGCGGCGCAAGCTGCGCGGGTGCGCCAACGATCTTGCGTGGCTCGATCTTGACGGGCGCACCGGTCTTGCGGATGGTGCCGAGGGCGCTGAGGGCGGCGTCATCGCCTATCGCCGCGATAACGGCTGGGCGTGCGTGACGAACTTCGGTGCAGCACCCGTGGAGCTGCCGGCGGGCAGGGTCCTGCTCACCTCATCAGCGCTTGCAGACGGCAGACTCGCGCAGGACAGCTCTGCCTGGATCATGCTCGGTGAGATGTAAGGGCCTCTTGCGGCGAGTTTGCGTTTGCCTGCGCCTTCCGTGGTGGCTGATGTCTTCGCGAGGTTCGCGAGGGCGTCGCAAAACTTTTCAAAAAAAGTTCTTGCATAGGATGCGGGCATCACGTAAGATTAATCCTCGTAAGCGGACATGGCTCAGTTGGTAGAGCACAACCTTGCCAAGGTTGGGGTCGCGGGTTCGAGCCCCGTTGTCCGCTCCATTTGGGCGTTTAGCTCAGGGGGAGAGCGCTTCCCTGACACGGAAGAGGTCAGAAGTTCAAATCTTCTAACGCCCACCAAATGTTCGCAGCTCAGAGGCTATGTCCTCTGGGCTGTTTTGTTTTTTGCCACCAAGCGCGCCGCCAAATAAGTCATCAAATATTGATCCAAGGTCCGTACGCGATGGTCTTTGTATCCCGTAGGGGTGCCGGCAGATTGCATGTGTCCTGGCCCATCATGACCGCAACATGTTGGTCAAGCATAATCTTTTGGATTCTTTTGGCGTGAGCGGCTTGGTTTTGGTGCTATTTGGCGGCGGCACGGTTGAGGGGGTTTCAAAACTGCTGTGCAGGTAGTTGGGTTGATAACGTTTTAGCAGTCTGCCAAGAGGCTTTCATTTATAATGCGTCTGCAAATTGACCAATTGCTTTGACCTGCTGAAACACTATATGTTGTGTTTGACCTAAAAAAAGAATACAGGATATAGATGCCTCTTTGTCGTATGATAGATGGCGGACAGAGAACGAGAACCTTATTCGCCCCATTTGGATAGATCTTTGGGCCCCTTGAATGGCTGCGAGGATTGTCCGCATGAGGGCCTATGGTTATCGAGAACACAGATTGCGCGACGGCGCCGCAAGACAGGGGCAAGCCCTGCCGGGCATCGTTTGGCCCTGAAGCGCAATGAGGCTACGATGCGAAAGAGGCAAGAGGATGAAGATCATCAAGCGCAGCGGCACCGAGGTTACCTTTGACATCGATAAGATCGTCAATGCGATCCGCGCCGCAAACTTGGAGGTCGAGGAAGGCTCTCGCCTTACCGACCGCCAGGTGATCTATGCGGCACAAAACGTCGCCGAGGCATGTGAGAAGGCCGGCCACACCGTTTCGGTCGAGGAGATCCAGGATCTGGTCGAGGACGAGATTATGCGTCTCGACTGCTACGAGGTCGCTCGCCACTACATCATCTACCGCTATGTTCAGAGCCTGAAGCGCCAAAAGAACACGACCGATGACAAGATCCTGTCGCTGATTGAGTGCAATAACGAAGAGGTCAAGCAGGAGAACTCCAACAAGAACCCGACCGTCAACTCCGTTCAGCGCGACTACATGGCCGGCGAGATTTCCAAGGACCTGACGCAGCGTGTGCTGCTGCCCCAGGAGATCGTGGATGCCCACAACGAGGGCCTGATTCACTTCCACGATTCGGACTACTTCGCCCAGCACATGCATAACTGTGACCTGGTGAACCTGGAGGATATGCTCCAGAACGGCACCGTTATCTCGGGCACGCTGATCGAGAAGCCGCACAGCTTCTCGACTGCTTGCAATATCGCGACGCAGATTATCGCCCAGGTCGCCTCTTCCCAGTATGGCGGTCAGTCGATTTCGCTGACCCACCTGGCTCCGTTTGTCGAGGTGAGCCGTCAGAAGATTCGCGGCGAGGTTGCCCGCGAGCTCGAGGAGCTTGGCGTCTCTGCGTCTGCCGAGAAGGTCCGTGAGGTCGTTGAGGACCGTCTGCGTGACGAGATCCGTCGCGGCGTCCAGACGATTCAGTATCAGGTCGTGACCCTTATGACCACGAATGGCCAGGCGCCGTTCGTGACGGTCTTTATGTATCTCAACGAGGCCCGTACGCCTCAGGAGAAGCACGACCTTGCCATGATCGTGGAGGAGACGCTTCGCCAGCGCTACGAGGGCGTTAAGAACGAGGCCGGCGTGTGGATTACCCCGGCATTCCCCAAGCTTATCTACGTGCTCGAGGACGATAACGTTCACGAGAATTCCCCGTACTTCTACCTGACCCAGCTGGCTGCCAAGTGCACCGCCAAGCGCATGGTGCCCGACTACATCTCTGAGAAGAAGATGCGTGAGCTCAAGCTGTCTAAGGGTGAGACCGCCGGCAATGGCGATTGCTACACCTGCATGGGTTGCCGCAGCTTCCTGACGCCCGACCGTTCGGGCAACGGCTTTAACAATGTTGCCAACGCGCTGAACTATGACCCGACCAAACCTAAGTACTATGGCCGCTTTAACCAGGGTGTTGTGACCATCAACCTGCCCGATGTCGCACTGAGCTCGCATCAGGACATGGACAAGTTCTGGAAGATCTTCGACGAGCGCCTTGAGCTGTGCCATCGTGCCCTGCTGTGCCGTCATGAGCGCCTGATGGGCACGCTTTCGGATGCCGCACCGATTCTGTGGCAGTACGGCGCCCTGGCGCGCCTTAAGAAGGGCGAGACGATCGACAAACTGCTCGTGGGCGGCTATTCCACCATCAGCCTGGGGTATGCCGGTCTGTATGAGTGCGTCAAGTACATGACGGGCCACAGCCACACCGAGAAGGAAGGCACGCCGTTTGCCATGGCCGTCATGCAGCACATGAACGACAAATGCGCCGAGTGGAAGGCCGAAAGCGATATCGACTTCTCGCTGTACGGCACCCCGCTTGAGTCGACGACCTACAAGTTCGCCAAGTGCCTGCAGCGTCGTTTTGGCATTATTCCGGGTGTGACGGACAAGGGCTACATTACCAACAGCTACCACGTCCATGTGTCCGAGGAGATTGATGCTTTCGATAAGCTCAAGTTTGAGGGCATGTTCCAGCAGCTTTCGCCGGGCGGTGCCATCTCCTACGTCGAGGTTCCTAACATGCAGGACAACCTTAAGGCTGTCATTCGCGTGATGCAGTACATCTACGACAACATCATGTACGCCGAGCTCAACACCAAGAGCGATTACTGCCAGGTGTGCGGCTACGATGGCGAGATCAAGATTGTCGAGGATGACGGCAAGCTGGTGTGGGAGTGCCCCAGCTGCGGCAACCGCGACCAGGAGAAGATGAACGTCGCTCGTCGTACGTGCGGCTACATCGGTACCCAGTTCTGGAACCAGGGTCGAACCGAGGAGATCCGCGACCGCGTGCTGCATCTCTAATAACCATCCCAGGCCGCCCCGTAGCGAGGCCCCGGACCTTTACTCGCTATTTCGGACAGTCCTGGCTCACGACGGAGGCGCCACTGGCGCCTCCTGTTCGTGCGGAACTCATATCGAGCAAAGGTCCGGGGCCTCGCTACGGGGCGGCCAAGTTGATGTAGCTGAGATGCAGCACGCAGCCTGCTCGCTCCTCGAAGTTCTTAGCGGAAATGAGTTGACTTGCAACAACGCTTTGCTTGCGATGGCGGTTGAGCCGCAACCCAGTTTTTATTAGACCTCGAACCCTATACTCGATGTTCGCTTCGTTCATTGAGTTACCCTTTGCATGAGGCCGGGACATATCGTCCCGCCCGCAGTTTCGCAGGCCGAAGGCCGAGAATGTTTGAGGACGGGATGATATGTCCCGGCCTCCCGGGAGAGTTACCTATGAACTACGCGAACATTAAGAATTTCGACATTGCTGATGGAGAAGGCGTCCGCACTTCTCTGTTTGTGAGCGGGTGCCGTCGTGGCTGCAAGAATTGCTTTAACTCCGTCGCGTGGGACTTTGCCGCGGGCGAGCCGTTTGATCGTGCCGTCGAGGACAAGATTATCGAGAGCCTCGATCATCCCTTTATTGACGGCCTGACGATTCTGGGCGGCGAGCCTATGGAGCCCGAGAATCAAGCGGGACTCGTTGATTTTGTCGAGCGTGTTCGCGCGGCCTATCCAGCGGGGTCGGGGAAGACTATTTGGTGTTTCACCGGCGATGTGCTCGAGGAGCTTATGCCGGGAGGCCGCCACCATACCGAGGTCACGGACCGTATCCTTGCCTGCCTCGACATGTTGGTGGATGGCCCGTTTGTTCAGGATCTGTATGATATCTCATTGCGTTTTAGGGGCTCGAGTAACCAGCGCGTGATCGATATGAACGCTACGCGCGCCCGTGCTGAGCGCGAGGGCGTTGCGCTTTGTGATGCGGTTGAACTTTGGCGTGATGATCCGGTCTATTCGACCCATACTATGTAGCTTGTGGTCGATGCCGGAGGGCGTGGTACCATAGCGCGAACGTGAAATCGGAAAAGTGAGGCCCAGATGGTCGATCAGGAAAAAGTCGAGGCCGCCATTAAGCTGTTGCTTGAGGGCATAGGCGAGGACCCAACTCGTGAGGGCCTGTTGGAGACCCCGGCGCGCGTTGCCCGTATGTATGGTGAGATCGCCGGCGGCATGGGCCAGAGTGCCGAGGAGCACCTGTCCAAAACCTTTGCCGTCGCTTCGAATGATTTGGTTATCGAGCGCGACATCACGTTCTATTCGCTGTGTGAACATCATCTGCTACCGTTTTATGGCAAGGCCGCCATTGGTTATATCCCTAACGGTCGGGTGGCTGGGCTTTCCAAGCTCGCCCGCACGGTTGAGGTTTATGCGCGCCGTCTGCAGCTGCAGGAGCAACTGTGTGCACAGGTTGCCGATGCCCTCATGGACTATCTCGCTCCCCAGGGAGCGATTGTGTTGATGGAGGCCGAGCATATGTGCATGACGATGCGTGGCGTGCAAAAGCCCGGCACCAAGACCGTGACGCTCGCTCGCCGCGGCGTCTTTGAGACCGATCCCGCGCTCGAGGAGCGTTTCTTTAGGATGTTGGGCCGCTAACCATGAGAGTCGTCAACGACTTTACATCGAAGACCGATGAGGGGACGTCGCGTCGCGGCTTTATGGCTTCGGGCCTGGCCCCCTTTGGTGCCATGCCTCGCATTGATTACATTTGTGCCAACGGGCTGTTCCGACGGCACCTGGGCAACATTGCACAGTTGGAATCGGGGCGCATCTTCTGCCGCCACGGTATTGACCATCTGCTCGATGTCGCTCGCATTATGTGGATCAAGAATCTCGAGGAACAGCTCGAATTTGACCGCGAGGTCATCTACGCCACGGCACTTCTTCACGATATCGGCAAAGATGAACAGTATGAATCGGGTATATCCCATGATGTTGCAAGCGAACGCGTCGCTGATGCGATTCTCGGCGGCATGCCCGATGACGTGGCGTTTGAGCCGGCCGATGCCGCAGCCATTAAGACGGCCATTCTGGGCCATCGAAAGCTGCGCGTGAACAGCCAACCGCTTGAGCGTCTGCTCTATGCAGCCGACAAAGCGTCGCGCGCCTGCTTTGCATGCCCCGCGCGCAATGCTTGCAACTGGAGCGATGATAAAAAGAACCTGTCGATTCGCGTGTAGTTAGTTTGCGCGGTTGGGGTTCTAAACGAAGGAGACGATCGCGTTGAGTAACAAAAAACTGCCCGAGAATGCAACCAAGACTGAAGGTGCTGAGCTCGCCCGCCGTGGAAGGGGCGAAATATCCACCGCAACGGCGGTGCCTCACGTGAGCTATGATGATCTGCGCCATGCCGATCGTATTGTCATTGACGGCCTTGAGGTTTTTGCCAACCATGGCGTGTATCCCGAGGAGAACGCGCTGGGTCAGAAGTTCATCGTTTCTCTGGTGCTCTATGCCGACCTGCGCGCGGCGGGGGAGCACGATAACCTGGATGCCTCGATTGACTACGGCTCGGTGTGCCACGATGTCGATGGCTATCTGCGCGAGCATACGTTTAAGCTCATCGAGGCGGCAGCCGAGGGGACAGCCCAGATGCTGCTGCGCCGTTATCCCTCGCTGCTTGGTGTGCGCATAAAGCTCGATAAGCCGTGGGCTCCTGTTGGCCTGCCCCTGGCAAGCTGCGGCGTCGAGATCGAGCGCGTGCGCTAACCGGTTCTAATACGACTCTATGGGTGGCTGCTTGAGCCGCTGCGACAGAGCTTTATTGTTGGGACAGTACGTGTCGAGCAGGGCGTGGAATCGCTGATTGTGGCTTGGCTCGAGCAAGTGGACGAGCTCGTGGGCGACAACCATGTCGAGGCATTCGATGGGATAGGCGGCAAGTTCGAGTGCGATGCGAATGGCGCCGGTCTTGGGCGTGCATGATCCCCAGCGCGTTTTCATGCTGCGCACGGAGACGCGGGCCACGGTGACGCCCATTGCGATTTCGTACGCGTGCACCATATCGTACAGCGCCGTGGTGACCTCGGTTGCATAGAGCTGGTCGATACGGGCTTGGAGCTCATCGGACGTTAGGCCGTCGAGGATTGCGTGCCGCTTGGCCTGTGGGCCTTCGTCCGATTCATCGGTACCCATAAAACTTGCGAAGGTGGCCTGTTTGGGTCGCGGTGCGGGTGATGCAAAGTTGTGATCGAGTGCATCCTGTACCGTGATGGGCTTGCCCCAAAGTGCAATGATGGACGAGGGGCTGAGCGGCTCTCGTGCCGTCGCCTGACGTTGCTCGCGCTGGGCAAGTCGGCTGATAATCCAGGCGCTGTTGCGCTTCACAAACGCTTCGATACGCTCGCGGCTGGCGCCGATCGGTGCGCTGGCGTGGACCTCGCCGCTCGATGTGACGCGTAGGTTGAAGTTCTTGACGCGCTTTTTGGTAACGACGACGGGGATGGTCGTCCCATCCGGTCGGGATGCGGAAATCGTAAACTGCTGCGTCAAAAGCGGTCCTTCAGATCGGGGACGGGCCGGCATGTCGACCGTTCGGCATGCCGGCCCGCTCAAGGGATGTGAAATTAATAACGCTCGAAGAAGGCAAGCGCGTTGTCGCTGCAGAGCTTTTGCATCACGGTCTTGCCAAAATGCTTGGAAAGCATGTTCTGGAACTCGGGCATCTTGCTGGCATCGGAGAGGAAGTCGGGTACCTTGGCGCCGTCCCAGTCGCCGCCGAGCGCGATGACATCTTCGCCGCCCAGGTCGAGCCAGTGTTCGATATGGGCTGCCAGCTGGTCGAAGGTGACATCTGCGGCGGTCTCGTCGGTTGCTTCGTTGGAGAGGAACTCGCTGCAGTAGTTGAGGCCGACGATGCCGCCCATGTCGCGAATGGTACGGAACTGGTCGTCGGTGAGGTTGCGCTTGACGCCGCAAACCGCACGGGAGTTGGAGTGGCTGGCGACGAAGGGGCGCGTGGCGTGGGCGACAACCTCGTCAAAGCACTCATCGTTGAGGTGGGAGACGTCGAGTATCATGCCGGCGTGTTCCATCTGCGTAAGCGCCTCGATGCCGGCGGCGGTGAGGCCGGCGTGGGTGTCGTGGCCGCTCGCGAGCGGTCCCTGCGCGTTCCAGCTGAGCGATGACATGAGTACGCCCAGGCTCTTGAGCGCCTCGATCAGCGCGGGGTCCTCGGCAAAGAACGTGGCGTTTTCGATGGTGTGGATGCAGGCGACCTTGCCGTCTTTGAGTGCAGGGCGAATGTCAGCGGCGCTGCGTACGTTGACCATGCGGTCGTGGTTGAGCATTGCCTGGCCGCTCATGTGCGCCATGATCTGTGCTTGGAAGCGTGCGGCGTGGGCGGTGGGAATCTCGTCGGGGACAAACGTGGCGAAGCACTGTGCCCACGGCGTGTTGCCGATCTTTGCGAGCGAGATGGCGCAGGCGTTGCCCTCGATGAGGTCGAAATCCTGCGGATGCGTTTCGTCGCCGGGGAAATAGCCGTCGGTGCCGGCGGTAAAGCGCAGGTCGAGATCGAGCGTGGCCCAGCCGATGCGGTCGGCGGTGTCGCAGTGTAGGTCAAATACGGGATATGCCATGGTTCCTCCGGTTGCAGCGTTTCTTTGCAAACTGTCTTTGAATTGTATGACTAGGGTATAGTTAGCGCCATATGTTCACGGCGGCCCGCGTTGTGCGCCGCCCTTATCACGGAGGTTACCATGTCCAACCAGGGCAAGAAGGTCAAGACCCATTATCGCGGCACGCTCGACGACGGCACGCAGTTCGATAGCTCCTACGATCGCGGCGAGCCGCTGGAGTTCACCTGCGGCGCCGGCCAGATGATCAAGGGCTTCGACGCCGCTGTTGTCGACATGCAGGTGGGCGAGAAGAAGACCGTGCACATTCCTGCTGTCGATGCCTACGGCGAGCGCAACCCCGAGATGGTTATCACCTTCCCGGCCGAGCAGGTTCCCAATATCGAGCAGATCGAGAAGGGCATGAAGCTCTTCCTGTCCACGCCGAGCGGCATGCCCGTCCCCGCCGTGGTCATCGATGTGACGGCCGAGGCCGTGACGCTCGACGCCAACCACGAGCTCGCCGGCAAGGACCTCAACTTTGATATCGAGCTCGTCGAGGTCGAGGACTAGTTGATGTCCGTGGACCTGGTAGCTACGGAGCGCTTGGGAAATCTCAACGACCCGTCCTATGAACTCCTGCTTCGTCGGGAGCTGGGTGGCGTCTTTGAGGTTGACGAGCTGCTACTCGATTGGGACCAGGCTGATGCGCGCCTGTTTGTGGGCGTGACGGAGCTGGGGCGCACGGTGAATGCCCGGCTGGATGCCACTGATGGCGAGCGTCTTGCCGACGGTGACGTGCTTGCTATTGACCGCACGGGCGCGGTGCCCGTAGCGGTTGTCGTGCGCCTGCGCAGCGCCGAGGTCTATTTGGTCGAAGTCGACCGCATGGATCCGATTGTGCTCGCACATGCGTGCTGGGAGATCGGCAACATGCATGCGCCGCTCTTCCGGGGTGACTCGGACGAGCATACCGTGCGCATGTATACGCCGGTGCAACCGGTTTTGGGTCGTATGCTCCGGGGTATTGGGGGCGTTCGGCTCTCGGTGGTCGCACGCGAGCTCGATGCCAGTCGACGCTTTGCATCGAGCGCGGCGGATGTTGTTGTGAGTATGGCTTCAGACTTTACGATCGTAAAAAAGACGCGCGGCTAAGCGCGCGTATGCGCAAGACGGGCTTTGAGGGATTGCCATTCAAAGTCCGTCTTGCTGTTGATGAGAGACTTTGGGGGAAGCATATGGGTCTTGAGGGAATCAAGCTGATCGCCTGCGATTTGGACGGCACGTTGCTGCATCCGGGGGAGCGCGAGCCGCGTTCCGAGGCCTTTGAGCTCATCGATGAGCTGCATCGTCGCGGTATCGTGTTTATGCCGGCGAGCGGCCGTCAATATGCGAGCTTGCGCTATCTGTTTGCCCCGGTGGCCGATGAGCTCGCCTATGTGTGCGAAAACGGAGCCCTGGTGATGAGCGAGGGGCATGCCGTTGTCAAGCGTTCCATGGAGCGTAGCCTTGCTATGGATATCGCGAATGCCGTGGTCGCCTTTCCCCATGCCGACGTGACCCTTTCGTGCGAGGGGCACCTCTACACCATGAGCGGCAACGATGCGTTCGTCGACCATTTGCGCTATGAGGTCCACTGCGATGTGGCGGTGGTCGACCGTCCCGAGGACATCGACGAGGATGTCATTAAGATTGCGTTTCAAACGCCCGAGACAGAGCAGCCGGCGGCGCTGGAGTATTTCGAGCGCCTCTTTAGCGACCGTGTCGACGTGATGACGTCGGGAACCGAATGGACCGATTTTATCGGCTTTGATTCGGGCAAAGGGTCCGCGCTTGCCGATTATGGTTGCGCGCTGGGGATCTCACCTAACGAAATGATGGCGTTTGGCGATAACGAAAACGATCGCGACATGCTCAACGTGGTGGGCCATCCCTATCTGATGGAGGACTGCAATCCCAGCATGCGCGGTGTCAATGACCGTGTCCGCTACGTGCGCGCGGTTGAAGAAGAGCTGCGTCGTCTACTTGCTGAGTAGGCATGTCCCAAAATCTACCTACAGTTGGGGCAGAGGCCCTCGAAGATGGTGTAGTGCGAGGTGACGTTCCAGCCGATTTGCTCGGACGCCTTGGCGTCGAGTTGGGCATCGAAGGGGAGCGGTACGTCGATGACGCGGCTGCACGAGGTGCAGATGATATGCGCATGCGGCTCGATGGTGCGATCGAAGCGGCTGCCGCCCGGTGTCTTGATGGAGAGGATCTCCCCGGCGTCGGCCAAGAGATTGAGATTGCGGTAGACCGTACCGCGGCTGATTTTGTCATCCTGCGCGCGCACGGCGTTGTAGATCTCATCGGCGGTGGGGTGGTTATAGCTTTGGCGCACGGCGTCAAGAACCAGCTTCCGCTGCTTGGTGTTTCTTCTTTGCACCGCCATGCGCCTCGCCTCTTTTCTGTCAACGGTCGTAGGTAAATGATACCGTATTTAGCACACAATACTAATAACGAGGACTGAAACCGTCTTCATTGGTAAGTGGGGCTCGGGCCTGGGCGTCTGCGAGGCGAAAACGCGTTCCCATGCGCTCGTAGGAGGCATGAAGCGCCTCGAGATGAGATAGGATGTTTGCCGGAGCCCCCTGTATCTCCATCTCGACGGAGCCGTCTTCCATGTTACGCACCCAGCCGGTGAGTGCGCGTGCCTGCGCGAGGTTGGTGTTGGTAAAGCGAAAACCAACGCCCTGGACTTGGCCCTCCCACCGCAGAAAATAGCGCTGCGGAGTGTCTTGAGTGGCCTCGTCGCTTGCGAGCACAGTAAGCCTGCGGCGCAGCTCGAGCTCGATGTTTGATGGTTTTTGAGGCTCTCGACTGCTGCCGGTGACGCTGGAGAAGAACGTATCGAAGAGGCCCATCGCTAGGCCTGCTTGACTGAATCGGCGGGGAAGGTAATGCCGGCCTGCTGACGCACGGCATCCATGATGCGGAGCGAGACGAGCGTGACATCGCGGTAGTGGCCGAGCTCGTGGCGTCCCGCTGGGGTCTCCCAGATCTCTTCCTTAACGTTATCGATGTTACCGATGGCGGTGACAAAGTCTATGAGTTCGTATTCCATAGTGTTGCTCGATTTGGGTAGGTCGAGCGCGCGGCCGTTGTCGTCCTGTTCGCGCGGTGCCTCGGTCGCCGAGCCGCGTACGACGTCGCCGCGATAGTCGATGCGGACGTTGCGGGGCGTGGACAGATGGTCGATCTGGATAGTGCCACGCTCGCCTTCGATCTGCGAGGGCAGCAGGTCATTCGTAATTTTGGAGTGCGCGAGCTCGACGGAGATACGGCCACCGCCATAGCTGGCGAGAATGGAACCGCAACCGTCGATGGGGCCATGGGTGAGCTCTTGCGTTGAGGGGTCGAGCAGCGTGGTCATGCTGGTGAGACCAGAGGGCATGCCGAAAATCTCGACCATGGGCTCGACGGCGTAGACGCCAATGTCCATGAGGGAACCCGATGCCATATTGCAGTCGAAGATATTGGTGGCGCGTCCAGCGAGGATTTCGTTGTAGCGTGAGGAATACTTGCCAAAGCGCAGTGAGGCGCGGCGAATGGGCGCAATCTCGCCCAGAGCGTCCTCAATGGCGTGGAAGGCGGGGTCGTGAAGCGGGCGCATGGCCTCGAGGGCCACGACGCCTGCTGCCTCGGCAGCGCGGAAGACTTCCAGTGCCTGCGCTTCGGTGGCGCAGAAGGGCTTCTCGACGATGACGTGCTTGCCACCGGCGATGCAGGCGAGCGCCTGCTCGTGATGGAGCGCGTTGGGGCTGCCGATGTAGACGGCGTCGACGTCGTCGGCGGACGCAAGCTCGTCAAGTGCGGTGAAGTTGCGTTCGCCGCCGTGTTCGGCGGTAAAGGCGGCGCCACGATCTGCGTCGCGCGAGAGCGTGCCTACGAATGTAGCCTGGTCGTTGGCATTGACGACTTGGATAAAGTCGTCGGTGATCATGGATGTGCCGATGGTTGCGATGCGCAGCATGTGTCCCCCTTGCGTTGTTTGGCCTACAGGACGAGTGTAGCGCGGGAGGACATAAAAGCGTGCGAAAACGCCGTTACAGGTCGCTCTCGCTAAAGCCGGTGTCGATATCGAGGTTGGCTCCGTCGGCCGCGGTGGTGGCGAGCTCGTCGCAGCGCTCATTGAGCTCGTGGCCGGCATGCCCCTTAACCCAGATGAACTCCACCTTATGCTTGCTCTTTGCGGCAAGCAGGCGCTCCCACAGGTCGCGGTTCTTGACGGGCTGCTTGTTGGCAGTTTTCCACCCGCGCTTTTTCCAGCCGTCGATCCAGTGTTTGTTGAAGGCGTTGACGACGTATTGCGAATCGGAATGGACCTCGACCTCGCAGGGGCGGTTAAGTGCCTCGAGCGCCACGATGACCGCCATGAGCTCCATGCGGTTGTTAGTGGTCTTGGCGTAGCCACGCGAAAGCTCGGAGGTGAAGGTCTTGCCGGCGGGGTTGGTGTACTTGAGCACGGCGCCGTAGCCGCCGCGTCCCGGATTTGATCGGGCCGAGCCGTCGGTATAGATGATGACCTTCACATGGTTCCTTTCGTTGGGTACGCTTCGTGTGAGTGACCATTGTAGCGCCATGCCTGCCGGGGGCTAGCAATTTACGATTTCTATCCCGTCTTCCGACAGTTAGTTGGCATGGATGATGCGGTTGAGCTCGTCGAGGTATTGCCGCAAGAGAGGAGAGGGCTTGCGCTCGTCGTGCATGATATATCCTACGTGCATCGTTGGGGCGTCTGCTAACGGGATCGATGCCATACCCCACTGCATTTCATTGGAAAGGACACCGGTCGACAGGGTGTAACCGTTCGACGTGATAAGTAAGTTAGTAAGTGTTCCGCGGTCCGAGATTCGTATGTTGCGGTCGCAAGGGATATAGCTAAAAGGTTCCTCGGCGTAATAGAAGGAGTTTGAGGTTCCCTGCTCAAAGCTGTAGCGCGTATAGGGCGTGAGGTCGGCAAGGGACAGCTGAGGGCGGCGTGCGAGCGGGTGGCGTTCGCTAACGAAGACGTGGGCCGTCGCGTCGAAGAGGGGATGGAAGCTTGCGCGGGCATCGGCGAAGGCCTTCTGCAGAACGCGGGCGTTAAAGTCATCCAGGTACAGAATGCCGATATCGCTGCGAAATGCGCGGACGTCGTCGATGATCTGCGAGGTGGTGGTCTCGCGCATGATGAACTCAAACTTACTGTCGCGGCAGCGCTCGACGACGTTGACAAAGGCCTTGACCGAAAAAGCGTAGTGCTGGGCCGAGACGGCAAGGCGCGCCTGGGGTGTGCCGCCGTCCTCGTAGCGTGCCTCGAGCATGTCGGCCTGCTCTACGACCTGGCGCGCATAGCCCAATAGCTCGGTGCCGTCGTTGGTGAGCGTGACGCCGCGGCTGGAGCGCGTAAAGATCTCCAGATGGAGCTCCTGTTCCAGGCTTTTGACAGCGTTTGAGATGTTGGACTGTGCCGTATAAAGGCGCTGGGCTGCGGCGTTGATCGATCCGGACTCTGCCACGGCGATCAAAAAACGAAGTTGCTGGAGGGTCATCGGCGCCCATCCTTTCGATAGCTATCTAAAAAACCGATAACAAGTTAGCGCTTTTAAGTGATTGACCGAGCAAAACAATGCTCGTACTATTCAAAACACACAAAGGCGGTAGGTAATTAAGCCGACCAAGGAACCGGGATGCGAAAGGAGGCCCGCATATGAATTGCTTACCAAGACGAATGCCGGGCTCCTGTTTGCGCCCGTCGGCGTGATCAGGAGACAGCGACTTACTTCTCTTACTCTTATTACTTTCTTCGATCAAGGAGATCATCATGAGCCAGTTTATCAACAACCCCGAGCACACCTTTGGTTTCGATACCCTGCAGCTGCACGTTGGCCAGGAGAGCGCCGATCCTGCATCCGACTCCCGTGCTGTGCCTATCTATCAAACCACGAGCTATGTGTTCCGCAACTCCCAGCACGCCGCCGACCGCTTTGGTCTTGCCGACGCCGGTAACATCTACGGCCGTCTGACCAACTCCACCCAGGGCGTCTTCGAGGACCGTATCGCTGCGCTCGAGGGCGGCGTTGCTGGCCTCGCCGTCGCCTCTGGCGCCGCCGCCATCACCTATACCCTGCAGGCCCTCGCCCAGGCCGGTGACCACGTGGTCGCCCAGAAGACCATCTACGGCGGTTCCTACAACCTGCTGGAGCACACGCTCTCCCAGTTTGGTG
>DXLR01000010.1:15072-26803 GCA_019414625.1 Collinsella sp. | reverse complement strand
GTCCCAACCAGCAGTCGGCAGCACCTTCTTGCTCAGCTGCTTGCGCAGCTCCGAGAGCACAACGCCCGGCTCCACGCGCAGCAGAAATTGGCCTTGTTCATCGCGGCGAAGACCCAAGTAGCGATTCATGCGGGAAGTATTGAGAATGTGACCGCCATGAGGCACGGCACCGGCGGCAAGACCGGTCCGGGCGCCCTGAACCGTCACCGGGACACGCTCGGCATGGAGCTTTTTCAAAATGGCGCGGACCTCGTCTTCCGTTGTCGGAAACGAGATGCTCGAGGCCTCGCCCGATGTGCGAGACTCATCGCGACCATACTCTTCGAACTCGTCGGTGAAGGGTTTAATGGTTGCAGACACGCGAACTCCCCCTTTAGCTAACTACAGTGTTTGCAGGGAGATGTTACCGCATCGTTTCGTCGACGTGTTCGAGACCGTCTCCATAATTGGCGTTTTTTACGTTCGTGTAATTCGGTGAGCGGCTGGATTTCCTCGACAGACGATGCTTTTGACACATATGGCCCCGCCGTCGCCGACCGCGCGATTGTCGCTCGAAAAAAGTTGGAGTATTTTTTGCCGCCATTTACCTGCGGAGACGCCGATCCGTCAAGCATTTGGTCAGAAATTGGTCAAGTAGCGGCTGATACCGTCGGCATCGACAGCCAAAACCGATAGAAGTTTTGGCCCAGAAGCAGGGAGGTTCCCATGGCATATTACTGGCCCCAGTACGGCATCGCCATCGAAGTCGACGACGATCCCCATCTCCTGCCTTTTGACGAAGAGGCATTCCCCGATACGACGGTCTACCACGTTACCACCGATGTGATCTGCGACCCCGAGTCGTTCTCGGCGCTCGCCCACCACATCGCGCATATCCACGACATCGAGCTCCCTCCCGACTTCGACGAGCTTGTCTACTCGCGCCGCCTGATGCTTCACATGCTCTTTGGAGCGGACCCGTCCACCTTTGCGCGCATCTATACCGCCAAGGATGCCGCATGAGCGCGAAGAAGCCACCCCACTTTGCAGGCCTGGGACATCGCAAGAAGCTCATCGTTGCCTGCCTGGCCATCGTCTGCGCCCTTGTCGCCGTAGGACTATACGCTTGGCAGTCGCAGCCCGTACCCGAGGCGGGCGCTTCGGTTACGACGGCGGAGGGCAAAACGCGTCAGGAAATCCAAGATGAGCTCAACGCCATCGTCCGCGACAACATGATGACGATTTCGGTCGCACCGGTCGCCCAGCTGCAGGAGGACGGCAAGCTGCGCGTCAACGTCCAAAACGTCCAAGACAATAAATTTCCCCAGCGATTCCGCGTCATCCAAAACGACGAGACCATGTACGAATCCGGTGTGGTCGAGACCGGCAAGACAATCGAGACGTGCCCCGCCGGCGACATCAAAGAAGGCGAGGCGTACATCGAGATCCAGGCACTCGATGCCAAGACCCTCGACAGCCACGGCAATCCGACACGTGTCAAGGTACGGGTTGAGCAAGCCGAGAACTAGCTTTCCGGCCGACGCGGCACCGCACGCAATTCACCAGCATTCGTCCAATCATCGCGGGGACGGCCCGCGGCGAATAGAAAGGAACGACCATGGACATCACCAGGAACATGAACGGAGCCAGAGCGCTCGTCGTGGGCGCAGGGCTCGCGCTCGCGCTCGCAATGGGCGCCGCCCCGACGCCAGCTATGGCAGCCGGGCGCGTTGGAACCACGAAAGTAATGGTCAGGACCGAGATCGGCAACGTTGAGTTCAAAGTTCCGACGGTTATTCCCTTCGTCGCCAAGGCCGACGGCACGCTTCAGGGCCCCTCAGAAGACGCGGCCACCATCGACAATCATTCGGCCTACGGCATCCATGTCACCAACATGAAGATCGACGCCATGAACACCTGGACCATTGCCGCCGACGCCAAGGCCGGAACCGCGCAGAACTCCATCGACTTTAAGGTCGGCCCCGACGGCGCGCTCCAGAACGCCAGCACCGCAATGCAGGGGACGGGCCTCGATCTTTCCAAGAATGCAGCCTTCGACATGGGCTACCAGGGCATTGCCGGCGGCACGGACAAAATTAAGCTCAAGACAAGCGGAAACGTCGCCCGCGTCACGCGCGACATCTTCCGCGTAACCGGCGAAGGCGATCAGGTTGCAACGATCACCTGGACGGTCGAGCCCGGTGCGCACACGGCATAAGGCCGTCGCCCTGGCCGCCGCCGTCAGCATCCTAGCGTTTGGGCCAGCCATGGCCTTTGCCCAGCAAGAACAGGCGCAGGCCGCCACGCAAGTGACGGTCGACCTCTCGGAGCTCGACCGCGGCGACCGCGAGGAACCGTTGGCGCAGACAGGCGACAGACGATGGCTCTTGGCAGCAGGCGCCACAGCAGCAGGCGCGGGCACCGCCGGCCTCGGTCTGCACATCAATCGCAGCCAGAAACAAAACACGAACAGGCCGCACTAAATTAGCTAAGGAGACCCCATGGCATCGAAGAACCTTTTGCCCGTCGTCGCACTCTGCGGCGCGCTCGCAACCGGAACGCCTGTCGCCGCTTGGGCGACTCCCGTCATGGCAGACTCCTTACCAGCAGCCCTAAGCTCCGCACCAAATCCGCCGAGCGCCATTGCGTGCAAGCGTTTTTCGATCGCACAGGCCGCAATCTCAACCTCGGGATGCCTTCGTCGTAATACGGACGGCTCGATAGTCGTGGATATCAATCGTTCGAACAAGGCAAACGGCTCCCAGGCGGGGTGCGCCGTCTGCACATGGCGCTCGGTTGTGCTCGATGCAGATGGCGATCCATGCAATTTAGAGCTGCGCATCGACATCGCTTCGGTCGATGACTCGGCGAACGGAGCGAAGGTCGCCTTCGACGGTACGTTTTTTGAGAAAGGAGGCGGTACATGTCTGGGCTGCGCCGCCGCGAATGCAGACGATGCGCAGCCCACCCTCTCATTCACGGCATCGTTGCGGCTGACCAAAGCCGGTACCGATGCCATCGCGGCGGGAGAAGCGTCCCTGCTGTTCTACGCCGTCAGCACCAAAGACACAGACGCTCATTTCGAGAAGCCAGCCGGATCACTCAGCCTTACACGAGGGATAGAGGCAGGCCCTATTGAAATCGATGCCCACGCGCAAAGCAGGCAACGCATTCTTGCCGACCCGGCGCTTCTCGAAATGGAGTGGAACGGATCCGGAGCCATCGGAATTCTCCCCTCCGCGCTTGACGCCAAGACGCTCCCCCCAAACGACGAACCCATCAACGCAACCATACAAGAAGAGAGCGCGGATAAAGAAGCAGGTGCGGGCGACACGCCGTCGCCGACAAACAGCGTCCCAGCTTCTTTCGAAGCGCCGAATGAGCCCGCTGCCGATCCAAACGATCCCGAGCTCACGGACAGTCTGGGGCTTGCTGATCCTCAAGAGATCGATGAAGGTAACTGCCGCGTGCTTGCCGCGCTCGACCACACAGAGGTCATCGACGCTGCGAACATCGAAGTTGCCGCCGCCAATCAGCCCATCCGCAAGTCAGCCATCATCGCATTTCCTGAATCCATCGAAGTCGTCTTTTTGCCATCGGGCGAGGTCGTGGCCCCAACACTGCTCACCTTGTTGGGCGCCAAGAATACTCGAAACGAAATTAAAAAGGTCACAGTTGTCGACCCCGCAACCACCGCCAAGCTGCGTTTATACGCCGTTGCTCCAGACGGAGGCAAGACCTTGGAATTCGATGGTGACACACTCCTAGCCTGGCGACGTCTGGACATTATGCAAGACGTCTCGTATCAGATCGAACTCGAAGGGTTTGATCGTGCCCGCGATGCCAATATCATTGCCGCGGCTATTGAATCCCCACAGCGGCTTATGACACTGCGCTTTGAATACTATCCCTATGTCCCGACAACCACCTGAGGCTTAAATGCTGCGCATCATTCCTAACACCACTTATATAACGTATTAGATGAGTCGCGATGTGCCTCGCATTTCGTTCTGCTACGATTGCCACGTTGGCATCAATACAGGAGGGCTCATGCCGGGCTTGGGAACAATCATCAACGTTGTGCTTTTAGTTGCGGGCGGTCTTTTGGGATTAGCGGGCGGCCGCTTCATTACACCGCGCATCCAAGACACGCTCATGAAAGCATCGGGGCTGTGCGTCCTGTTTATCGGCCTGGGCGGCACCATGCAAAAGATGCTCATCATCGATGGAAAGGCGCTAGCGACCACCGGTACCACCATGCTCATCGTCTCATTTGCGCTCGGTTCGCTCATCGGCGAGGCCATCAACTTGGAGGCCGCCATCGAGAACCTTGGCGAATGGCTCAAGCGCAAAACCGGCAGCGAGGGCGATAACGAGTTCACCAACGCTTTTGTCTCGACATCGCTGACCGTCTGCATCGGTGCCATGGCTATCGTGGGATCGATCCAGGACGGTCTGCTCGGTGACTGGTCAACGCTTGCCTTGAAAGGCGCATTGGACTGCATCATCGTCTGCACCATGACGGCGTCGCTTGGCCGCGGCTGCATTTTCTCCGCCCTGCCCGTCGCCGTGTTCCAGGGGACGATCACGTTGTTTGCCGGCGCGCTCTCCCCCATCATGACCACGGCAGCCCTCGACAGCCTTTCGCTCGTAGGCTCCATGCTCATCTTCTGCGTCGGCGTCAACCTCATCCGTCCTCAGACCTTCCGCACGGCCAATATGCTCCCCTCCGTCGTCATCGCCGTCATCTACGCCCTCCTGTTCTAAATCTATCAACGCAGCGGTATCTCGAACATCTGTTTGATGCTGTGCTATGATATGAGGTCACCGTAGCTGCGTTAGGAGAGGAGAAGCGGTGGCCGACCAGGACATCAAGATGCTCATCGAGCGCATTATGGCCGAGGCCCGGACCCATCAGTCCACCCGCTTCTCAAACGAAATCTACGCAGACGAGCCGACTCTCAAAACCGGCCGACAGATGCAGAATTTCCTCCCCGACCAGTACCGTAAAATGCGCGAGATATCGCGCTGGCAGGATGACCCCAAGGGCGGTGCGGGCCGCTGGCTTTCGGAAGCCGAGCTTTTTTACCGCCAGGGCCTGCTGATGGCCGACTTTGAGGACGACTGTCCCTACAACGGCACCTTTAAGTCGTACTTTCCCACCTACAACGCCATGAGCGACCGGCAGCTGCGCGGCTACTTTACCTGGCGTGCCCAAGTGCGCCGCGGAACCGTCGAGGAAACGTCTACGTCCTTTGCCTTTCTGTATCTCTATGAGCTGATTTGCGGCATTGGCGTAGATGACCCGCTCGACGGTTTTAACAAGATCAAGGCCTTTTGGGATGTCTATCGAGCCTTCGAGCCCGGCATTGATCGGTTTGCACGCGTGTGGTTGCAGGATTACGCCGTATTCCATGGGCTCGACCCCAAGCTGCTCCGCGACTCTAAAACCGTCATGTTCGATAACGCCCTTATCGAGCTGCGGCGCGCGGCACGAGACCTTGTACCGGCACCGGCACCGTCCGACCAGACCCCCAAACGTCGCAAAACCTCCGAGCCAACGCTCCCCCTTCCGCCCGATGAGGTGCGCGAGGAGCGACTCATGGCCGCCATCAACGCCCTCTCCACGTACAACCTAAGTAACTCGCGGCTCGACCGCAGCCACCACCGCGATCTGCGTCACGTGGCATGCGCCGTGTATGTCCGCATGTCGCGCTACTATGACACGCACCGAAAGACCGGCATCGTAGCGAGCTTGTTTGGGGAGGAGACGGCCATGCCCTACACCATGTTTGCCTCGGCCGTATTCTTTGCGCCCGAGCGCCACGAGGACTGCGAATACCGCCTGGATCCCATCCATATCTACCGTTGCCAAAACGGCTTTTGGGAATGTATGCGTATCCATGGTAGTAGGCAAAAGAGCAGCAAGCTCGGTGAAATGATGCGCGCCTGCGACCAACGCCTGCGCCTGGCGCTGGACCCCGCCCATCCCCTTAAGGAAGAAAAGGTCCCCAAATATCTGGCCAAGATTATCGATGACGAGATTGTGGCATGGCTTTCGTGGGACGCCGCACACCAGCCCGTCAAGATCGATATCGACCTGACTCAGCTGGGGCACATTCGGAGCGCCGCTGCGCAAACGCGCGAAGCACTTTTAATCGACGAAGAGCGCGAGGACGATGTGCCCACAGAGGTCGATACGGCGGAATCCGAGCAACCGGAAGCCAAGCCTGCGACCGACGTGATGGCCGAGCCGATCGCGGCGCCTACGGAGCGCAACAAAGCCGACGAGCCAACCATTTCCACCGAACAGTTTGGCGTCGTGGCACCGCTCCTCGCACCGACGCCAGCGGTCGTATCGACTGCACCCGCTGGCACCGCAACCGAACTCGCGCCCGCCGCAGATGCCTTCCTTCGCGCGCTGCTCGAGCAAAACGCAGCGCAAGCGACATTGGCGGTAGTGCAATCGGAGCAGAGCGAGGACATGCTCGTCGACAGCATCAACGAGGCGCTCTTTGACCTGGTGGGTGACACCGTTATCGAGTTTGGAGCGGCAGGACCGCAGATCATCGAGGATTACGAAGCAGACGTGAGAGGATACCTAGACCATGAGTGATACCGCATCCACAGCACCCCGCGTGCCCAAGCGCGTCGCTGCCGTCATTCTCAACTCGCTCAAGGGCGGCGTGGTCCCGCGCATCGGCCTTCCTTACATCACCGTAGGGCGCGAGGTCGAGATCCGCGCCCTGCTCACCGATCTGAGTCTCATCGCCGACGGTGGCGCGAGCTTCCGCTTTCTGGTCGGTCGTTACGGCGCCGGCAAGAGCTTTTTGCTCCAGACCATCCGCACGCACGCCATGGGCGAGGGCTTCGTGGTCGCCGATGCCGACCTTTCCCCTGAGCGCCGCCTACAGGGCGGCCAGGGCCAGGGCCTCGCTACCTATCGCGAGCTCATCCGCAACATATCGACCAAGACGCGCCCTGAGGGCGGTGCGCTCAACCTTATTCTGGATCGCTGGGTTGCCTCGTGTGCCGACGTCGACGAGTCGGTCGTCAATGCCCAACTGGCCCCGCTCGAGGAGATGGTCCACGGCTTTGACTTCGTCCGCATGCTCCGCCGCTACCGCACGGCAGTATCCGAGGGCGACGAAGAAGCTATGAGTCGCGTGACCAAATGGATTCGCGGCGAGTACCGCACCAAGAGTGAGGCACGCGCCGAGTTGGGCTCCTCGACCATCATCAGCGACGACGACTGGTACGACTACGTCAAGCTCATTGCACGCTTTTTGGTCTGCAGCGGATACAAGGGCATGCTGGTGCTCATCGACGAACTTGTGAATCTGTATAAGATTCCCAACGCCATCACGCGCCAATACAACTACGAGAAGATCCTGACCATGTACAACGACACGCTCCAGGGTAAAGCACAGTACCTGGGCATGATCATGGGCGGCACGCCAACCTCCATCGAAGACCGCCGCCGCGGCGTGTTCTCCTACGAGGCTCTGCGCAGCCGTCTCGCTCAAGGCCGTTTTGCGCGCGATGATCTCAAAGACATGCTCGCGCCCATCATCCGACTGCAGCCGCTCACCTACGAGGAGCTGCTGGTGCTCATCGAAAAGCTCGTGCAGATTCATGCCGGCTACTTTGGCTGGACGCCCACGCTTACCGAGAACGACTTGGTAGACTTTCTCAAGATTGAGTTTGGCCGCGTGGGAGCCGATACGCACTTGACGCCCCGCGAGGTCATCCGCGACTTTATCGAGCTGCTCGATATCCTGTGTCAGAACCCCGACGCCAACGTAGCCGAGCTGCTGCGAAGCGTTGGTGGCGACGCGCTGGTGCCGGCATCCGCAACAGATGACACCGGCACCGCAGACGACGACCGCAACTTCGCCGAATTCACCATCTAACCTGCCAAAAAG
Organism: Collinsella sp.; assembly: GCA_019414625.1. GTDB lineage: Bacteria > Actinomycetota > Coriobacteriia > Coriobacteriales > Coriobacteriaceae > Collinsella. The sequence continues at coordinate 18,899 of DXLR01000010.1, read as the reverse complement.
GGACAGGTTTATTTTGGCAGGTTTTATCATGGCAAACGCCGATGTTGCAAGATATCGAGCCGTTGCCCGTTGCGTTGATCAGCCCGTTGATGAGAGGAGGTCCCATGGACGCTTTTGACCGATATGCCCCGTTTATCCAGGATTTCATTTACTCCCACGATTGGGAGAGTCTGCGCTCCATCCAGGTTGCGGCGGCAGATGCCATCTTCAACACGCAAGACAATGTGCTCCTGACGGCATCCACGGCATCTGGCAAAACTGAGGCGGCCTTCTTTCCCATCCTGACCGAGTTTTGGGAGAACCCGCCCGCAAGCGTTGGCGCCCTCTATATCGGCCCCCTCAAGGCACTCATCAATGATCAGTTCGTGCGTCTCAATGATCTATGCGAAGAAGCCGACATCCCCGTCTGGCACTGGCACGGCGATGTCTCGCAGTCGCACAAGGCTAAGCTCATCAAAAAGCCGAGCGGCATCTTGCAGATTACGCCCGAGTCACTCGAGGCGCTCTTAATCCATAAGCACATGGCGATCCCGCGCATGTTTTGCGACCTACGCTATGTGGTCATCGACGAGGTCCACTCGCTCATGCGCGGTGACCGCGGCGGGCAGACGCTCTGCCTTATCGAGCGGCTCTCGCGCATGGCAGGCGTGCAGCCCCGCCGCATCGGTCTGTCGGCAACCATCGGCGACCCCGAGCGCACGGGCGCCTTCCTGTCGCAGGGGACGGGACGCAACTGCGTCATCCCCCGTTTTGAGGAGCCGCGCCGCGTGTGGCGCATCTCCATGGAGCACTTCTACAACTCGGGTCCCCAGGCGCAGCAGCGAGGATTCGAGAGCATGGGTCCTCAAGAGGCCGAAGTGCTTGCGTGCGAGCGCATTGAGGCAGTGACACCCGCGGCGCTGCCCGCATCCGGACAAGACATGCGCCACAGCGGACAGCTCACACAGGCGGAACGTCGTCAACGTCGCGAGCAGGCGCGGGGCAAGGACGCTCCCAAAGACCGTCGCACTTCCTCGGCCCCCGAGGGCGAAGTCGACATCCCACGAGCGACCGAGCAGGCGCTTCTCAGCCCCACCGACACAGCGCCAGACAACGCCGACCCCGGCATGGGCTATATCTTCGAACACACCCGCGGCCGCAAGTGCTTGGTCTTTGCCAACTCGCGCGAGGAGGCAGAGGCCGTGTGCTCCATGCTGCGCAGCTACTGCGAAAGTCGACACGAGCCCGACCGCTTTCTAATCCATCACGGCAACCTTTCGGCATCGCTGCGCGAGACGGCCGAGGAGCTCATGCGCGACGAGGAGCAGGCGCAGACAACCGTCACCACCTCTACGCTGGAGCTCGGTATCGATATCGGCCGCCTGGAGCGCGCCTTCCAGATTGACGCGCCGTTTACCGTCAGCTCCTTTTTGCAGCGCATGGGGCGCACGGGACGCCGCGACCTTCCGCCCGAGATGTGGTTTGTCATGCGCGAGGAAGAACCCGAGCCGCGCACGATGATGCCCGAAACCATTCCCTGGAAGCTCCTGCAGGGTATCGCGCTCGTACAACTCTATCGCGAGGAAAAGTGGGTCGAGCCGCCCGAGCTCGATCGACTCCCCTACAGCCTGCTCTATCACCAGACTATGTCGACCCTCGCCAGCACCGGCGAGCTCACGCCGGCCGAACTTGCCCAGCGTGTGCTCACGCTCAGCTATTTCCACCGTATCTCGGCAGACGATTACCGTGTGCTGCTACGTCACCTCATTAAGATCGACCATATCCAGGTCACCGAAGGTGGCAGGCTCATCGTGGGTCTCGCGGGCGAGCGCGTCATCAACAACTTTAAGTTCTACGCCGTGTTCCAGGAAAACGAGGAGTTTACCGTCCGGAGCGAATCGGCCGAGCTGGGTACGATCGTCAATCCCCCACCGCCCGGTGAGCGCATCGCCATCGCCGGACACTGCTGGATTGTCGAGGAAGTGGACTGGAAGCGCCACACTGTCTTTGCCACGCAGGTCAAGGGCCGGGTGCCGGCCTACTTTGGCGACTGCCCCGGCGACATCAATACACACGTACTCGAGCGCATGCGCAAGGCGCTCAACGAGCACGCGACATATCCGTACCTCATGGGTAACGCACGGGCCCGCTTAGCGCAGGCTCGTCATACAGCCAAGCTTTCGGGTGCGGGAACTAAACCGCTCATCAACCTGGGCGGCGATACCTGGGTGCTCTTCCCCTGGCTGGGCAGCTACGCCTTTTTGGCGCTCGAGCGCATGCTCAAGATTAAATGTGCCGCTGAGCTGGGCCTTCGCGGGCTCGATCCGTCGCGTCCATACTTTATGCAGTTCAAGATGAAGGCCGACGAGGAGACGTTCTTTGAGGTGCTCGCAGCCGAGGCCGAAAAGGACTTCGACCCCATCGAGCTCGTCTATCCCGGCGAGGTACCTTACTTTGATCGGTACGACGAGTTTGTTCCCGAAGAGCTCGTGCGCAAAGGCTTCGCCGAAGGCGTGCTCGACATCGAGGGTATGAAGCAGCGCGTCCTCAGCTGGCGCGACCACGCCTAAGACCAGTCTTTTTTGGGACGGGAAGACTTACTTGTCGTGAAGGACGGTACCGAGGAAGTCGGTGTCGAAGGGCACAGCTTCGGCAAAGGCGTAGTCGCCGTCGCTGGCGATGAGCAGATAATTCTCCTCGCCGCCGAACTCCGTATCGCCACAAGGCACCACCCAGGCGCGAGCGAACACCTCGAGTGCCGTGGCAACGCAATCGCGCAGGAACGTCACATCGCTCCCCTCGTTTGCGCTCACGATATTGGCAACGTAGATGCCGCCGGGGTTGAGGCTGCCCCGCACTAGACGCAACGCCTCAACGGTCGCCAGCTCGCGCACGGGCTCGGCACCGCCAAAGCAATCGCTCACGACCACGTCGTAGCGACGATGGCCCACGCTCGTCACACCCAGATACGAGCGAGCCTCAGCGGTTATCACCCGCAGGCGATCGCCCGCCGCGCGCTCCAGCTCGTCTAGGTAGAACCAGCGGCGCGCCAGGCGCGTAATCTCTCCGTCATACTCGATGACGTCCATGCGCAAGCCCTCGTGCGACATCAGCGCGAACTTAGGATAGGCAAACCCGCCGCCACCCAGCACAAGCATGCGGTGGATGCCGTGACCATAAGCATCGTGCATCGCATCCTCGGACTCAAACACGTCGTCAAACGCACGATAGTACGCAAAGACGGGCTCCGCCCAACGCTCACCAACGTAGCTTGCGCTTTGGTAGACGCCGCCTTGCACCAACACGCGAATCTCATCACCGTCCCCATCGTGCACGCGTTTCACACGCGCCAACCCATTGCGGGTTCGCGCAACCTGCAGACAGGCGGCACGAACAGCGACGGCGGCCGCACCAAGCGCCGCGGCTCCCAGAGCAACGCCGGCAACGACACCAGCAGAAACACTCGGCTTGTTCATTTAGAGCTCCTTTTGCAGATAGAGTCCATGGTCGTAAAAACCCAAATGGCGATAGTACTCGCGCGTACCAATCGCGCTGATCACGTTGATGCGCGCATAACCCGCATCCCGAGCAATCTCGCACGCACGCTCTACGAGCAAACGCCCCAATCCATGGTGCTGGGCTGCCTGGCCTTGATCCCCCACGCGCGCCGCCATGCCATACACGTGTACCTCGCGAATCATCGCCTCGTCCGGCATCGTCGGCAACTCGTCCGCATGTGTGGCAACAAAAGTACGATCGGGCAGCGACAGGCGCAAAAAACCTGCGATCTTGCCCTGCGGCGTCACCCACTGCAAAAAGCGCTCGTGCGTCACCGGCGTCTCGTACGC
>DXLR01000010.1:0-15062 GCA_019414625.1 Collinsella sp. | reverse complement strand
GCCGCCCCCCCCTGGTGAGGGGAAACCTCATCCAGCCCGGCGCCCGCCGTGCTGATCTCGCGATAGCGAATCTCGCGCACCGTCGCGCCTTCCCCACGAGCAGCCAAGCGGTTTTCGACGAGCTGACGCAGGTTGGGCTTCTTGTTGCCCACCATGATGTCATCGGAGCTAAAGTCGCGGATCATGCGACTGATACGGCAGAACGCCGGCGTCACCACGATGTCGTCGGCCAACACATCGAGCAGCTCTTCCTCGGAATAGGGGCGCCACTCGCCGCGCTCATAGCAGCCCACCAGACGCGAGCCCTCGATGAGCGCACACGGATAGACTTTGGCCTCGTCGGGCATAAAGGCCCCTTCGGTCATAAAGCGCTCGTAGTCGCGCTTGTCCCCCTCGGGTGTGGCGCCCAGCAAGTTGAGCATAAAATGAGCGTGGATCTTAAAGCCAAACAGGCGCGCGAGCGAAAACGCCCGCTCGATCTGCGCCACCGAAATGCGGCGCTCGTTGATATCGAGCAAATGTTGGTCGAGACTCTGAATACCCATCTGGATCTTGGTGCAGCCCAGGCGGCGGATGAGCGTGAGGGCCTGCGGCGTTACGGCATCGGGGCGCGTCTCGATAACGAGTCCCACCACGCGATGCTTCGCCGTCTCGTTGATTCGTTGCTGCCGCTCGAGCTCTTCCATCGTTGCTGTCTGCCACACGGCGACCTCGCCCCACGGCGTACCGGGGCCGTACAGACGACGCACCGCGCGGTTATAGCCGCCCACGGCAACATCCACACGCTCCTGTTCGTCGGCAACGCCGGCAGCAAGCTCAGTCTCGTCTGTCGCAATGCCGGCAGCCCGATAGCGCCCGCGGCGCCCTGCTACCACCGGCGGCAGGGCATCGGCGGGAGCGTCATCGAGCAGGCGCCCCGCCTCGGCACGACTGATGCCCGGACGCGCCAACATGGGGTTTGTCGCAACGCCGGCGACGGCATCGTCATTGAGCGCACGGAAAAGCTCCGACATAAACCATGCCTGATACCCTTGCGGATAGTCACTCCAGGTGCCACCGAGCACGATAAGCTCTATCTTGTCGGTCGCATGACCCATCTGCGAAAGCGCCGTCAAACGGGCACTCACCTGCAGATACGGATCGAAGCAGTTTTGCTCCGCACGGGCACACGCCGGCTCAGCGTGCAGATAGCTCTTGGGCATGCGCAGGTCGTTGGGGCAAAACAGGCAATCGCCCGAGCACGGCCACGGCTTGGTGATGACGGTAATAGTCGCCACGCCCGAAGCCGTGCGGCGCGGCTTCATGCGCAACACCTGCAGCAGTTGACGTTCCAGATCGGCATCGACATTCCATCCAGCCCAACGAGCCGGCTCCTCGCGCTTCACCCGCTGGTAAAACGGCAGCAGGCGGCGCTTGGCCAAATCGCGTTTGTCGGCGCCCTCACGGCGCGCCTCGGCATGTATCAGCTTGACGAGTGCCTTGTCGTCCACGGTCTCGCCGCGACACAGAGCCTCGAGTATGTTCAAAATAATCTGTTCCATGCCCCCATTGTAAAGGCAAAGGCGCCGGAGCCGATCTCGGCTTCGGCGCCTTCATCAAACAGCGCGTCTATATCTTCGCCTAGGCTTTCGTCTGCCCCACTACTCCGAATCAAACGACATGTCGCCCGAGCCCACACTCACGTCCATCGACTTCGCGGGGGCCTGGTAGAGCTCGAACGTCACATCGCCCGAACCGACCTCAGCACTGAGCGCATCAGTCACGCTGCCCGCAAACTCTACATCTCCCGCACCCAGGAAAAGGTCGAAACCATCACAGGTGACACCGGCAATCTGCAGATCACCCGAGCCCACGTGCGCGTTGACTCCCTTCAGATGTTCGGCAACACGGCGCGGCAGCTCGACCGTAACTGAGCGATCGATTGCCTTACCGTCATCACTTCCAAACTGGGAAACCTTGAGCGTCGAGTCCTCGACGGATGCGATGTTCTGCGTCGCGGCCTTGGAGGCATCCATACCATTGGCAACGCGTCCCCGCTCGATAACGCGAGCCTTGTTACCATCAATAACCTTGACGTCCACCGTAGCCGCATCGATATCGAAATCGAGGTAGCGAAACTCATCGGCATCAAAGGTCGTACACGAAAGCTGCTGAGGCCGAGCGGAATAGTTACCGCCATCGTTCATAAAATCGTCGTCATCAACCACATCGTCCATACCGGACAAGCCGGGTATAACATCGTCGAGATCCCACGGGCCATCAAAATGAATCAAAGTCCGCGAAACGCCAAAAACAAGCCCGATAATCAGTACAAACGCTCCGATGCCGACGCCCAGGCGCAGCTTGGATTCATGCGAAAGCTTCATCATTCGTCACCTTCTTTGGCACATGGCTCAGCGGTGGCCGCGGTAGCCACGTCAGCATCAGGTTCCGCAGAAGTATCCTTCCCCTGGGCCCTGACCGCCACCGGTGCCGGACCAACCTGAATATCCCCGCGCGCCCAATCGCCATCGAGTGCACGCGCCACCCAGTGATAGATGGGAATCGTGAAGAAGATCAGCGCAGCAAAGGGGCCGGCACCAAACAGGAACATCAGTAAAAAGAACAGCAGCCAGCGCACGGCCCAATACGGGAATGACTGGAACGGACCCTTCACCGGAGTCGGACCAGCCGCACCGGTACCCGTCACCTGAGCCGTCGCCGCATTGGCAGCCTGCGCACTCCAGCTTGCCGCCTGCGCCGCCTTGGCTGCCGCGTCACTTGCCTGCGTTGCCGCCTCGGTGGCGCGCGCCGCCGCCTCATGGGTGCGGGCGCGCTCTGCCGCCTCGGCCTCGCGCTGACGAGCGCGGTCCTCGTTCTCAAACTCGATATCGTCCTCAATCTCATCGCTCGGATTGAGCAGCTCGTTCAGACTCACACCATAGAGCTTGGCGAGCGAGATCAGGTTCTCGGTATCGGGCGAGCTCTCCGCACGCTCCCATTTACTAACCGCCTGGCGCGACAGCCCCAGCTTTCGCGCCAGCCCTTCTTGGCTAAAGCCCTTGCTGCGGCGAAGGTCGGCGAGCCGCTGCGCAGTTTCTACATTCATGGTTCCTCCTATGTGATGCCAGCCGTGCCGCCGGACCGTTTTTGTTCTTAAGGCGCCTTGCACAGTTAAAAATCTATCCGCCACCGCCAAAAGCATGCCACCTATTCTAGTGAGATTTTTGACAACTGGCGGTTGCGGGCACATATGAGCTGCGGAAATGTGTCCAAACAAAGCAATGAACCGCAGCTCGGTTGTCCCCGTTGCGGCGTTAACGGTAGTATGGTCGTACTGTTTATTTCGCACCGCTAACGGAGGGAGTTCCGCGCCGTGAACCGCGATTTCGCCTCATCGCTCATCCAGCTCAACAACACGTTCTATCGCGAGCACTCCGCTTCCTTTTCCGATACGCGCCAGACCCCGTGGCCCGGCTGGGTGCGCACCATGGATATCGCGCTCGGGCAGCTCGACGTCGCCACGATCGAGCATCCCGTCCGTGTCTTCGACCTCGCCTGTGGCAACATGCGATTCGAGAACTTTGCCGCCGGCGGCGCACTTGCCGCCAAGGGCGTCGACGGCGCAAACCCCTCGGCAGATGCCAGTTGCCCGTTTGAGTTCTATGGTGTCGACTCGTGTCAAGACCTGGCCATCGATGCACATGGCCACGCGCTGCGCATTCCCAACCTGCACTTCCAGGAACTCGACGTGCTCGACGCCCTCATGAAGCTCAACCCCGCCGAGACGCCCGACGTGCTTTTCGACGCCCCGCTCGCCGACATCTCGGTCTGCTTTGGCTTTATGCACCACGTGCCGTCGTGCGAGTACCGCGTACGCGTACTCGACGCCTTGGTGCGGCAGACGCGCCCGGGCGGCATCATCGCCATCAGCTTTTGGGAGTTTATGAACGACGAGCGCATGGCGCGCAAGGCCGTTCGAGCCGAAGCCCGCGCCGAGCTCACCCCGCCGTTTGAGGGTTACGATTCCGCGCAGTTTGAAGCCGGCGACCACCTCATCGGCTGGCAAAACGACCGCCACGCCTACCGCTATTGCCATCACTTTGACGATCAGCAGATCACCGACCTGGTGCGCGGCGTCCGTACGTTCTACAAGAGCGGCGAGGTCCCCGTGCGCGAGCTTGAGCGCTTCCATGCCGACGGTCGCAGCGGAGAGCTCAACCGCTATGTGATCCTCAAGCGCCTGTAGGCATCGACGACTCGCCGCCGAGCCGCGCCGCATCTTTTGGGTAAGCTATGCCCATCCGTTTTCCAACCCACCGACGGAACGCGCAGCCACGCGTTCCATACGTATGACCAAGGAGCCTCATGGGAGCCGTCCACGTTCGCACGCCCAAGAGCTTTGTGCTCGAGGAGCGCCTGGAGCGCTACGCCGATGCGATTGAGACGAGCCCCGAGGCCTATGCCGGAGATTGGCGCGAGGCTTGCGCGCCAGTTAGCAGCAAGCCCTTCGAACACCTTCACCTGGATCTTGGCTGCGGCAAGGGAACGTACCTTGTAGAGCGCGCGGCCCACGAGCCAAACGCCCTCTTTATCGGCATGGACCAGGAGCCCATCTGCATCGCCTATGCCGCGCAGAAAATCTGCGAGCAAGAGCTATCCAACGCGCTCGTCCTGCCCCGAGGTGCCGCATCGCTGCCGCAGCTGTTTGCCGCAGGCGAGCTCGATGCCATCACCATCAACTTTCCCACGCCGCAGCCCAAGGCCAAGTACGCCAAAAAACGACTCGTCCATGTCGACCATCTAATGCTCTATCGCCCGCTCCTTTCAGCCGGCGCCACCGTCACACTGCGCACCGACAGCAAGCCACTGCGCGACTACGCCCTAGGACAGTTTGCCGCAGCCGGCTACGGCACGCTTTGGGTAAGTGACGACGTGCGCCGCGACCATCCCGAGCATCCCGAGACCGAATATGAATGCCGCACGCGCGAGATGGGTGCCGTCGTCTATGGCATTTGCGCCACACCCGGCGCACGGCCCAGCGATGAACAGCTCGCGGCGGGCCGTGCGCATGAGCAAAGTCTTGCCTGCTACCTGCCCGAAAACCTCGATGAGCTCGCCTATGTACCCCTGGGCATGGAAGAGGCCGTTGAGAACTTTAAAAACCGCGCCCGCAAGGGCAAAAAGCGCCTGCCTCAGGAACGCTAGTACCGCGCGCCCATTTCCTGCATTTTCTTGCCTGCGAACGCATCGATGCGACGCTACGCCATAATAGTTGGCGGACAAACGGCGAGAGAAAGCAACCACATGGCACAGACCACGACAGATACCGCCGCCAGCACCGTCTCCGGCGCCGGCGCCGCCAGCTCATTCTCGGGCGGCACGGGAACCGAAGCCGAGTTCGGCTCGCTCGGCGCGCTCTCCCCCACCTGGTGGGAGCCCGAGGACGGCAGCGAGCCCGAACCATGGCTCACGCCCGATCAGGCCTTTGAGCGCTTCTTTGAATGGACGAGCGATCGCGGCATTGAGCTGTGGGATCACCAAGAAGAGGCTCTCATGGACCTGGCCGCCGGAGATCACGTCATTTTGGGCACGCCGACCGGATCGGGTAAATCGCTCGTCGCGCTGGGCATGCTCTTTATGGGCATGGCACAGGGCAAGCGCTGTTATTACACGGCCCCTATCAAGGCCCTGGTCAGCGAAAAGTTCTTCGATCTGGTACAGGTGCTCGGCCGCGATAACGTCGGTATGATCACAGGCGACACGCATATCAACACCAAGGCGCCCGTCATCTGCTGCACGGCCGAGATCCTTGCCAACGACGCACTGCGCGAGGGCGAAGATGCCGATGTTGGCTGCGTCGCCATGGACGAATTCCACTACTTTGCCGACCCCGATCGCGGTTGGGCCTGGCAGGTGCCGCTGCTCACCCTGCCCCACACACAATTCATGCTCATGAGCGCCACGCTCGGCGATGTCACTGCCATCGCCGCCTCGCTCGAGGAGCACACCGGCGCTGCTTGCGACTTGGTTGTCGACGCCCCGCGTCCCGTTCCGCTGAGCTACGACTATGTGACGACCTCCCTCGAGGGCACGGTCGAGCTCGCCATGCGCCGCGGCGAGGCCCCGCTCTATATCGTGCACTTTAGCCAGGATGCCGCCCTTGCGACGGCGCAATCCCTCGCCAATTTTGGCATCGCCAGCAAGGAGCAGCGCGAGGCCATTAAGGAAGCCGCCAAGGGCACGAGCTTCTCCACGGCCTTTGGCAAGATTCTCAAGCGCTTGCTCGGATGCGGCGTCGGCGTGCACCATGCTGGCATGTTGCCGCGCTATCGCCTGCTGGTCGAGCGTTTGGCGCAGCAGGGTCTGCTGCCCGTCATCTGCGGTACCGATACGCTCGGCGTCGGCATCAACGTACCCATCCACACCGTGGTGCTCACCGCGCTCACCAAGTTTGACGGCTACAAGATGCGTCGTCTGCGCGCCCGCGAGTTCCATCAGATTGCCGGTCGCGCCGGCCGCTCGGGCTTCGATACCGAGGGCATGGTGATTGCCGAGGCGCCCGAGCACGAGATCGAGAATGCCAAGCTTATGGCCAAGGCGGGCGACGACCCCAAAAAGCTCCGCAAGATTAAAAAGAAAAAGGCCCCCGAGGGCTTTGTCTCCTGGAACAAGCAGACCTTTGAGCGCCTGATCGAGACGCAGCCCGAGACACTCAAGCCGCGCCTGCGCATCACGCACTCCATGGTGATTAGCGTGGTCGAGCAGGGCGGCGATGCCCGTGCCCGCGTGCACGACCTCATCGAGACAAGCCTGCAAACGCCCGAGGAAAAGGCAAAGCTCGAGGTTCGTGCCGACGAGATCTTCGCCACGCTCATCGACTCCGGCGTCGTCGTGCGCACCGAGGTGCCGCCCGCACCCGATGCTCCGGCTGACACCGTGCCGGGCATCGACTACGCGCTGACGGTCGACCTGCCCGAGGACTTTGCGCTCGACCAGCCGCTCTCGCCGTTTTTGCTTGCCGCGCTGGAGTTGCTCGATCCCGAGAGCGAGACCTATACCATGGACCTCATCTCGATGGTCGAGGCTACGCTCGAGGACCCCAAGCAGGTATTGCGCGCACAGGAGCGCGCCGCACGCGATCGCGCTATGGCCGAGATGAAGGCCGACGGCATCGAATATGAGGAGCGCTTGGAGCGCATTCAAGACGTCACGTACGAAAAGCCGCTCGAGGATTTGCTCGACGCCGCCTTTGACAAGTACTGCCAGGAAGTACCCTGGGCAAACGACTACCAGCTCTCTCCCAAAAGCGTCCTGCGCGATATGCTGGAAAGCGCGAGCGATTTTAAGGGTTACATTCAAAAGCTCGGCATCGCCCGCTCCGAGGGCATTTTGCTGCGCTACCTGGCAGAGGCCTATCGTTCGCTCGACCGCACCGTGCCCATCGAGAAGCGCGACGAACGCCTGCGCGACATTATCTCGTGGCTGGGCTTTGTGGTGCGCTCGGTGGACTCGAGCCTGGTGGACGAGTGGGAGAACGCCGGCAACCCCGCTGCACTCGACGCCGCACCGCCGCAGGGCATCGATGAAGTCGTGGCAGACCGCCGTGGCTGCACCCTGCTGGTGCGCAACGCACTCTTCCGCCGCGTGACCCTTGCCGCCCGCGAGCACATTCGCGACCTGGGCGAACTCGACGACGACTGGGGCATGAGCGAGATCCGCTGGCAAAAGGCCCTCGATGCCTACCATGAGCAGCATGAGGAAATTCTCACCGACGGAGACGCCCGCAGTGCCGCAATGTTTTCCATCGATGAGTCCGACGAGAAGACCGCGCACGTATGGCACGTGCACCAGATCTTTGCCGACGAGGATGGCGACCACGATTTTGGCATCATGGGCGATGTCGATCTGGACGCCACGCAAGACGGCGGCGAGGTAATCTTCAAAAACTACCGCGTCGGCTTTATCGAGGACCTGCTCGAGGACTAGCCGAACAGAATGGGACGAAACGAAGCGGGGCCGCTGGCAACATCGCCAGCGGCCCCGCTTTTGCACTATCCGCTATACCCTATTCGGCATCCTCGACCTCATACGAATCCGCCTCGGCTGGCGCATCGCTTGTCTCCGGCGCAGCCTCGCGCGCCTCGTCAAACGCCGCCTTCATGGTCTTGTTGCCCCACGTGAGCTTGCGAATGGTAAGATCGTCGGCCTTCTTGTTGGCTAGGCGCAGATTGTTCTCGGAGGACAGCAACGCCTCCTTGGTTTTCTGCAGATGGCTAATCGTCTTGTCGATCTCATCGATTGCCGTTTGGAACTTGCGGCTCGCGATCTCGTAGTTGCGGCCGAAATCGTTCTTGAACTTCTCCATCTTGGCTTCGAAGTTCGTGACATCGATATTCTGCTGCTTGTACTCCGCCAGCTCCTGCTTATAGCGAAGCGAACCCATGGCAGCATTGCGCAGCAGCGTAATGATGGGAATGAAGAACTGCGGGCGGATCACATACATCTTCTCGTAGCGATAGCTCACGTCCACGATTCCCGCGTTGTAAAGCTCGCTCTCGGGCTCGAGCAGCGTGCAGAGCACCGCATACTCGCAGCCTTTCTGGCGACGATCGTGATCGAGCTTCTTAAAGAAATCCTCGTTCTTGTGTTTGGTCGCGGTTTCGTCGTTCTCGTTTTTCATCTCGAACATAATCGAAATGACCTCGTTGCCGCTCGCATCGCACTCGCGGAAGATAAAGTCGCCCTTGGTGCCCTCGGACGCATCGTTATCTTTCTCGAAGTACGCGTTAGGAAACGCCGTCATACGCAGACGGTTAAACTCGGTCTCGCAGTGCTGTTCGAGCGACTCGCCCACCATCTTGGTGGACAGGCGGACCTTCATGTCCTTAAGGCGCTCGATCTCTTCATCCTTGTAGCGAATCAGGTCATCGCTCGCGCGCTTGGCCTGCGCAAGCGCAAGCTCGTGTGCCGCCTTAGCCTGCTCCTCGCGCGAATCGCGCACTGCCAACTCGCTCGTCAGTTTGGCACGCGCTTCATCGCGCTCTCGCTCCGCCGCGGCAACCGCCTCAGACAGGTTCATTTTTGCCATCAGCTCCTGCTCGCGCAGCTGCGCACGCAGACCCTCGGCCTCCTGCTCAGACTGAGCCTTTGCGGCAGAAAACTTCTCCTGCACCTTCGCTTGATAGTCAGCAAGCGTGCGCTCGGCCTCGTTGCGAGCGGCATCGAGCTCACGCTGCGACTCGGCCGCGGCAGCGGCAAGCGCCATCTCCCGTGCCTTGTCCGCCGCGGCAAGCCTGGCCTGCAGCTCGGCAATCTGAGCATCACGTGCGGCTAAATCGTTTTGAGCAGCATTGCGCGCCGAAGCCTCGGCAAGCTTGGCTTCATCATCTTTGCGCCCCAGCTGCGCACGCAAGTTGTCGATTTCGCGCTGGAGCTCGGCGTTCTCCTTCTGAGCGTCGGCACGGGCCTCAACCGCCGCGCGCTGGCTTGCACTCTCGCGCTCTGCGGCAGCGCCCTCGAGCTTGGCACGCAATTCGGCAAGCTCGGCATCACGCTTGGCAACCTCTTGTGCCAGCTCCTGAGCCGCGGCGTTTTTCTGCTCGGCAAGTTGAGCGCTACGCTGAGACTCCACCTCCTGCAGGGCGGCCGTCGAACGAGAGCGCTCAAGCTCCAACGCCTGCTCCCCCTCACGCTGGACGGCCTTTACACGCTCATCAAGATCGCGCGAGAACTCGGCATCGCGCACCTGCTTGACGATATCCGCATAACCGGACGCATCGACCTTAAAAACTTCGCCGCAATGCGGGCACTTGATCTCGTTCATAGCAGCTCCTCGATGGACGCAAATTTCAACCTTCTACACTCTACCGCGCCACGCGGACAAATAAGGCGCCGCAGCCATAATGGCAACGGCGCCAGATCCACCGCGAGGGTGCCTATCCCCTTTGTGGTGGCTTGTGTCCCTACAGGTCGCGGTAGTCGATCAGGCGAAGATCAGGTTGAGACTCAAGCCAAGCGCGAAGCTCGGGGTCGATCAGCGCATCGACTTCCTTGGTGCGATCGGTCGTAAGCGAGCTGTTCTCCAAGATAAAACGATCGAGATAGCCCGGATGGCACACAAAGACGACCGTCTCGCCGTCCGCCATCTCGCGAACCGTCCGCATAATCGAGTCCTTGGGTTCGTAGCCCGGCTCCATCGAGTGCATCACCATGCGCAGGTCGGTGGCACCGCATCGCACAACCGCCGTGGGGTCGAAGCTCGCCTTCTGTTCCTTAAGGCCCAGTTCCTGAGCAACCGCCGAGATCGCTCGGTTAAGGTTTTTGCTCATGACGGCATGGGCCTCAAAGTAATCGGGTTCGCGGCCCACAATCTCTACAAAGCGGTCATGCTGCGCGCGGATCTCGATGCAAGCCTCATCAAAGTCGATCAGTTCTTCGCCGCGCTTAAAATGCTCGCGGAAGGTACGGCTGCTATGGAACTCACCGCTCTCGTTGAGCATACTCGGAATGAGCTCCGGGTCGGCACACGGCTTGCCCAGGCACACGTTGGTATGCTGGCCCACCGCAATGCCGGCGTCCGCCACGAGCGACCAGCCACGCTCGGCCTCGGGCATATTGGGCATCAAACCCGCCGAGCGCACCAGACCCTCATTGATGCTGCGGGCAATCCCCAGGTTAACGGCATACGAATAACCGATATCGTCGGCACGAATGAGCAATTGCTTCATAGCGACTCCAATCTATGCAAAGACCACCACAAAGGTGCCTTTGTGGTGGCTTGAGGGCTACAGTCCAAAGAAGCCAAGGATCTGGTCACGGCTTACGGGCTTGTAGTTGTTGGCATCGAGGCCAACGTCGTAGCGCAGGACCGGGCGCTCGCGATCGCGGTTGCGCGCGTTGGTGCGATCTCCCCTGCTGTGGATATGCCCGTGCAACATGATGGCGCCACGCGCCTTGCCGTTCCAGCTGAGCATGGGGTAATGGCTCATTACCAGGCGATGGCCCTTAGCGTAACCGGGGGCGACCTCCAGATAATCGCGCACCTCATCCCAAATGTGCGGCGCGTCTGGATCTTCCCAGTCGCCGTCATGGTTACCGCGGATGAGCGTTACGTTCTGACATTCAATGCGCTCGCGCAGGCGCACCGCTTCCGCCATGGGCAATCGATACGTAAAGTCTCCCAGGATATAGAGGCGGTCGTCCACAGCCACGCACTCATTGATGGCATCGATGACCTTGCGGTTCATCTCCTCGACCGAATCAAACGGTCGATCCATGTCGTGCAAGATATTCGTATCGCCCAGGTGCAGATCGGCGGTAAACCACATCATCGTCTATGCCCTCATTTCGCAGCGCGTACAAGACTTGTTTAGTATACAGACGCAGCGATGCGACAGTTACCCAAAGAGCCCGTCCAACAGACCTCGGCGGCGCTTGTCTTGCTTTTTCGAAACGTCATCCTGAGCCTTCTTGCCCTGCCGCTTTTTGCAATCTTGCTCCAGTTCATCGTCATCGAGCAGCAGATCCCACTCAAACGGATCATCTACCAGATCGAACAAGTCATCGTCATCAAACACGTGCGCCTCCATTACCGATTAGAGAGCATCCACAACATAGTTGAGAAGTCTACGGGCCCGTGCGGACACAAATTCATCCTGTCTGCGTCTTTCAATCGTTTGCCGCAACGCTTGCGCGACGGAACGCTTGCAGATAAGATAGGAACACGGATGGCACCCGTGGCAGCGGGTCTTGCCAACTCCGATACACATTTTCATCGTGAGAAGTGGCCGTCTTCGCTTACGCGGGGGCGGCCACTTTGTTTTTCCCTATGCCATCTGAATCTAATGCACAAACATGCGCACGAACTTGTGCTTCCAGCTTGCGTAAGGGGCATAGCGGAACGGCACGTCCAGCCACGTTGCCTTGTTCACGATGCTCTTCTTGTGGCTAAACGTATCGAAGCTCTCGCGTCCATGGTACTGTCCCATACCGCTCGCCCCCATGCCGCCAAAGCCCATATGGCTCGTGGCCAAATGCATAATGGTGTCATTAACACAGCCACCACCAAAGGGCACGTAACGCACAAAGCGCTGCTGAACCTCACGGTCTTGGCTAAAGATATACAGGGCCAGCGGCGTCGGACGATCCGTAATAAACGTCTCGGCCTCGTCTAGGCTCTCAAACGACAGCACCGGCAAGATGGGGCCGAAAATCTCCTCCTGCATTACGGCGTCCTCAGGCGCCACGCCGTCCAAAATCGTCGGCTCAATCTTGAGCGACGACTCGCGCGCGGTACCTCCCAGCACAACCTTGTCGGGGTCGATCAGCCCGCGTACGCACGCGAAATGCTTGGCGTTGACAATATGACCGTAATTCTCATTGTCGAGCGGATGCTCGCCAAACATGCGGCGGGCCTCCTCCTTGATGAGGTCCAGCAGCTCGTCGTGCACGCGCGCATCGACCAGCAGGTAGTCGGGCGCCACGCAGGTCTGCCCCACGTTGAGCCATTTACCAAAGGAGATACGGCGTGCCGCGACCTTCAAGTTAGCCGTCGCATCCACGATGCAGGGACTCTTTCCGCCCAGCTCAAGCGTCACGGGTGTGAGGTTTTTACTTGCACGCTCCATGACGAGCTTGCCGACCGGAACGCTACCGGTAAAGAAGATCTTGTCCCAGCACTCATCGAGCAACGCTTCGTTTTCGGCACGCCCGCCTTCGACGACCGTCACCAAGCGCGGATCAAATGCCTCTTCACAGATTTGCTTGAGCACCGCGCTCGATGCCGGAGCATAGGCGCTCGGCTTGATGACCACGGTATTGCCCGCGGCAAGGGCGCCGGCGAGTGGCTCGAGCGTCAGTAAAAACGGGTAGTTCCACGGAGCCATGATGAGTGTGACGCCATAGGGCACGGACTGCGTCTTGCACACACTCACGGCGTTGGCGAGGTCACACGGACGCAGGCGCGAGCGACTCCATCGAGCCACATGCGCAATCTGATAACGAATCTCGGAAAGCGAGGTGCCGATCTCGCACATATACGCCTCGTCATGCGACTTTCCCAAATCGGTCTTGAGCGCATGGGCAATATCGGCCTCGTGGGCCCGCACCGCATCGCGTAAACTCACGAGCGCACGACGTCGAGCATCGACATCAAACGTGGCGTGTGTCTTAAAGTAGGCGCGCTGATCGCCGACGATGCGCGCAATTTCCTCGGTGTTCATGGACCCTCCTAATTCTCGCCCTCAAACATACCACCCGCGACGACCTCGTACATACGCTCGAGCTCCAAACGGTCCATTAGAAGCGGAACGGGGTATAGCGGATTGGCCTCGGCATCGGCATGGGCCGCCATTTGCGGAATATCGGAGCGGCGAATACCCGAGACATATTTGGGGATTCCCAGGGCCTCGTTCATGCGGTCAACCCAATCGATAAAGGCCTCGGCCGCCAGGCTGTCCTGCGCGATAGCCGGCGCAATGCCCGCCATGCGAGCAAGATCGGCAAGCTTGGGGGCGGCGGCGTCACCATAAGCGCGAAGCATGTGCGGCAGGATAATCGCGTTCGCCAAACCGTGCGGAATTCCGTATCGGCCGCCCAGACTGTGCGCGATGGCATGCACATATCCGACATAGGAGCGGGTAAACGCAACGCCCGCCTTATACGCCGCCGAAAGCATATTGCGACGAGCGCGCATGTCGTCACCATGCTCATAGGCCTCGAGCAAATTGTCATGGATGAGCTGCACCGCCTGTCGCGCCATCTTGCGCGTATAGGGCGTAGTGCTTCGCCCGATAAAGGCCTCGACGGCATGCGTCAGGGCATCCATACCCGTCTGTCCCGTAATGGAGGCGGGCAGGCCGCGCGTAAACTCGGGGTCGTGCACCGCAAAGCGCGGGATAAGCACAAAGTCGTTAATGGGGTACTTGTAGTGCGTCTCGTCATCGGTAATTACCGCCGCGAGCGTGACTTCGCTTCCCGTGCCTGCCGTGGTGGGAACGGCGATGAGAAGCGGCAGGCGACGATGAATCCGCAGCAGGCCGCGCATCTTGTTGATGGGCTTGTATGGCTGCGCAATGCGCGCCCCCACACCCTTGGCGCAGTCCATGGCCGAACCGCCACCAAAGCCGATAATGGCCTGGCAGGCGCTCGCGCGATACAGGGACGCCGCTTCCTCCACGTTTGAGACCGTGGGGTTCGCACGTGTTTCGGCATAGACCGTAACGCCAATCCCCCTGGATGCGAGCGCCGTCTCGAGCGGTGCCGTGAGCCCCAGACGGGCAATGCCGGGATCCGTCACGATAAGGACCTTCTGGATCGAGCGCTTTTGAAGCACCGCGGGCACATCCTCGGCATGCTCTAAAATGCGCGGCTCGGTATAGGGCAGGATTGGCAATGCAATGCGAAAAACCGTCTGATATGTTCGGCACCAGGCACGACGGGCTAGATGCATAAAGGAAACTCCTTCATTTGTTGATAGGTCAACATTTGCTCGCTCGATTGTACTCAGCGGCGGTCGCACGAGGTCTAGCAATCGTTAATCAATCAACATCTTCACATGCCCAAAATTGTTTTATTAAAAATCATTCCTAATAGGCTTCACATTCGGTCGCATTTATGGATAATAGAACTCGTCAAGACGCACGTCCGGAGAGGGCCCTTACGGGACCGGACGAGCGCGCCATCGCCATCGATCGAAAGGATCGAATTATGAAGTTTGTTTGCCCCGTTTGCGGTTATGTGGAAGAGTTCGACGGCGACCAGCTGCCCGAGGATTTCAAGTGCCCCCAGTGCGGCGTTCCCGGCTCTCGCTTCCTGAAGCAGGAGGAGGGTCAGCTCGAGTGGGCTGCCGAGCACATCGTGGGCGTCGCCAAGTTGGAGGGCGTCTCCGAGGACATCGTTGCTGACCTGCGCGCCAACTTTGAGGGCGAGTGCTCCGAGGTCGGTATGTACCTGGCCATGGCTCGCGTCGCTCATCGCGAGGGCTATCCCGAGATCGGCCTGTACTGGGAGAAGGCTGCCCACGAGGAGGCCGAGCACGCCGCCAAGTTCGCCGAGCTCCTGGGCTGTCTCTTATACACATC
>DXLR01000001.1:0-12823 GCA_019414625.1 Collinsella sp. | reverse complement strand
TGGAGGCACAGATGAAGCGCGGCTTCCTGGAGGCCTGCGTGCTCGCGGCCGTCTCGGGCGAGGAATCCTACGGCTATCAGATCGTGAAGGACGTGCCCGCGAGTATGGGGCTCACGGAATCCACGCTCTATCCGTTGCTCAAGCGCCTGGAGAAGGCGGGCTGCATCACAGCGCGCTCCGCCGAGCACAACGGGCGGCTGCGGAGGTACTACCGCATCACGGACGCCGGGCGCGAGCGTATCGCCGAGTTCCTCGCCGAATGGCCATCCGTGCAGGAGATCTACCGTTACGTGGAGGGGGCGCACCATGACGCGCGATGAGTTCTTGAACCGGCTGGGCGAGCTTCTGGCCTGCCTGCCGGCAGATCAGGTAAAGGAAACGCAGGAGTTCTACGCGGAGGCCATCGCCGACCGTATGGAGGACGGCATGACGGAGGCCGGGGCTGTGGCCGCCATGGGCACGCCCGGTGAGGTCGCCGAGGCAACGCTCGACGAACTGCCCGCCGTGCCGCGCGCGATCGCGAGGACCAAGCGCAAGAGCACGGCACTTCTATGGGCGCTCGCCATCGTGGGCTCTCCGGTATGGATTCCGCTGCTGCTCGCGTTCGTCGCCGTTGCCGCTGCAGTCTACATCTGTATTTGGGTTCTTGCGCTCTGCGTGTGGATCGTGGCCGCGGCATTCGGGGGCGCGGGCCTGGTAGGGCTCCTGTTCGCCGTGGACGGCATCATTATCGGGCATGTTCCGTACGTTTTGGCCTCGATGGGAATGGGATTCGCTTCCATCGGTGTGGCGCTCCTCACGGGAGCCGGCGCCTGGACGGCGTCCAAGCAGATCGCGCGCCTCTCTGCCCTTTGGGCGAAGAAAGCCGTTTCGCCCTTCTGGAAAGATCGAGGCAATAAGAGCCGCATGGGCGCCGAAGCGGCGCCGCTCACGGCATAGGAAGGAGTGCAAACATGTCCAGCGTAAAAAGGATTTACCTTGCCGTAGCGGGTGGGCTTGTTGCCACGGGGCTCGTCCTGGCTGCTATCGGATTTGTGGCCTCCGGCTTTAACCTCGCTGTGCTCAACACGCAGATCGACCTGCGCGATGACACCATCATTCTGGGTTGTGTTGAAATAGACGACCCGACAGGGCTTCCACTCATCGAGCAGCTTGCCGAGGTCGGCGAGATCCATATTGGATCTGCAACGACTGGTTCGTCTTCTCCTCGCAAATGATCGAGCTCGTAGCAGCCGTCCCCCCCTTCGGGCGCACCACGACGGGCATGAGCACGCCGCGCTCGGAGCCTTTTTGCGAGACCTTCCGTCACGCTCTTCCTGCGTGGTGAACCGGTCATCGACCGACGAGAGGCTGATGGGAATCTCTCGACTTCGGGCCAATCCCGCTCACCGATCTGGTCTTCCTTCGTGATGCGCACATAAGCGAGCAGACACCGCGCAGTGCTTCAGCGCGGCCGCACTTCCACGTCTATGACGGAGGTGCCCGGCGGCGTCTTGGCAATCCCCTTGTTTGCAGGCGTTAGCGCGTGGGGATCGCCCACTCGGGGGTCGAGGCCGCCGAGGACGGCGGCGAACCTCGCGGTGTCATTCGACATCGCGAGGTTCCCGGACCATGACCACCTGGCCTCGTACCGCGGCATAGCCCCAAGGGTGAGGAGCTTCGGCACGTCGATCAGGGCGCCCGCGCAGCGTCGGCCGGTCCGCCGTTCGGCAGAACGGCGGAAGTCCCTAGCCGCCCAGGTAAGCCTTGCGGACGTTGTCGTCGTGCAGGAGCTCTTGGCCGGTGCCGGTCATGGTGATCTTGCCGGTCTCGAGCACGTAGCCGCGCGTGGCGATTGAAAGCGCCATCTGGGCGTTCTGCTCGACCAGAAGCACCGTGGTACCGGCCTTGTGCAGGTCCTCGACAATCTGGAAGATCTGCTCAATCAGAATCGGCGCCAGACCCATGGAAGGCTCATCGAGCATGAGCAGCTTGGGGTTGCTCATAAGGGCGCGCCCCATAACGAGCATCTGCTGTTCGCCGCCCGAAAGGGTGCCGGCGACCTGGTGACGGCGCTCCTTAAGGCGCGGGAACTGCTCGTAGACGCGCTCAAGGCCCGGAGCCACCGTGGACTTGGGCTGCGTGTAGGCGCCCATCTCCAGGTTCTCCTCGACCGTCATCTGCAAAAAGGCGCGACGGCCCTCGGGAACCTGGGCCAGGCCCTTGCCCACCAGTTTATCGGCAGGCGTATGGGTAATGTCCTCGCCCATAAACTTGATGGAGCCGGTCTTGGAACGCAGCAGGCCCGAGATGGTTTTAAGCGTCGTGGACTTACCGGCGCCGTTCGCGCCGATCAGGGCCACGATCTCGCCCTCGTTGACGTTAAAGGAGATGTCCTTGATGGCGTGGATAGCGCCGTACCAGACGTTGATGTTGTAGACGGAAAGCATCGGCTCTGCCATTTAGTTCTCCCCCTTATCCTGCTTGCCCAGATATGCCTCAATTACGGCATCGTTGTTCTGGATCTCCTCGGCCGTGCCCTTGGCGATGACCTTACCAAAGTTGAGCACGCAGATGCCCTCGCAGATGTTCATGACGAGCGACATATCATGCTCGATAAGCATAATGGCGATGCCAAAGGTGTCGCGGATCTTGACGATGTTCTCCATGAGCTCCGCGGTCTCGGACGGGTTCATGCCGGCGGCAGGCTCGTCGAGCAGCAGCAGTTTGGGGTTGGTGGCAAGCGCGCGGACGATCTCCAGACGACGCTGGGCGCCGTAAGGCAGCGAGCCGGCCTGCTCGTTTGCCAGGTGCTCCATATCAAAAATGGACAGCAGCTCCATGGCGCGCTCGTGGGCGGCCTTCTCGTGCTTCCAATACGTCGGCAGGCGCAGCACGCCCTCAAAGCCGGAGTAGCGCTCCTGGTTGTGCAGACCGACCTTGACGTTGTCCTCCACCGTCATGGTGTTGAACAGGCGAATGTTCTGGAAGGTACGGGCAATACCCATGCGGTTGACCTGATAGACCGACTTGCCCGAGGTGTCCTCACCGTCGAGCAGGATGGTACCGTGCGTGGGCTGGTACACCTTGGTGAGCAGGTTGAAGACCGTGGTCTTACCGGCACCGTTGGGACCGATCAGACCGGCGATCTCGGTCTTACCGATGGTCAGGCTAAAGTCGTCGACTGCCTTAAGGCCGCCAAATTCAATGCCCAAGTGGATGCACTCGAGCGCCGGGCGCTGGCCCAGGTCGCGGTCGGGAACGATGGCGCCAGAAGGATACGGGACCATCTTGCCCTTGTTGAACTCAAACTTACTGGGCATCGGCTGCCACCTCCTTCTTGGAAGCAAAGCGGTCCTTAATGCGTGCGAAGAACGACTTGAGCTGCGGGTTGTTGGTAAAGATCATGACCAGGATCAGCACGATGGCGTAGATGAGCATGCGGTAGTCCGAGAACTGACGGAGCAGCTCGGGAAGCACCGTAAGCAACGCCGCCGCGATGACGGAGCCGCGCATGTTGCCCAGACCGCCCAGGACCACGAACACCAGAATGAGGATGGACGTGTTGAAGTCGAACTTGGTGGCGGAGAGCTGCGAGAAGTTACCGCCGAAGAGGGCTCCGGCAGCGCCGGCGAGGGCAGCGGAAACCACGAAGGCGATCAAGCGGTACTGGGTGACGGAGATACCCACGGACTCGGCAGCGATCTTGTTGTCACGCACGGCCATAATGGCACGGCCGGTACGGCTGCGAACCAGGTTGAGCACGATCACGAGTGCGACCATGACCAGGATGGCACCGGCGAGGAAGGTCGAGTACGTCGACACGCCCGAGGCGCCCTGGGCGCCCTTGATGATGGCGGTGCCGTCCTCGAGCAGGTGCAGGTCGTCGATCGTGGAGTTACCCGTGATGTTAAAGATCACATGCAGGCCGCGGGAGTCGACGCCCACAATGAGACAGGTGACGATCTCTTTGATGATCTCGCCAAAAGCCAGGGTCACGATGGCCAGATAGTCGCCGCTCAGGCGCAGGACCGGGATACCGATCAAGAAGCCCAAGATGGCAGCGGCGATAGCGCCGACCACAATGCTGATGATCAGGCGCACTGGATCGGAGGGAACGGCGCTCTCGAGGGCGACCGCGGTGACGATGCCCGTGTAGGCACCGACACTCATAAAGCCCGCATGGCCCAGCGACAGGTCGCCCGCGATGCCGACGACGAGGTTGAGGGAAATGGCCATGACGATGTAGGCCGTAATGGGAACCAACTGGCCGGCAATCATGCGCGGGATCATATGGTTGGACTGCATAAAGAACACGATGGCAAATGCCACGATGCACATGGCGTACGTGACAAAGTCGTGACGCGTCTGCTTGTCTTTAAGAAACTTCATAACGCTCACCTACACCTTCTCGGGGACGTACTTGCCCAAGAGGCCGGCAGGCTTGACGAGCAGGACAATGATCAGAACACCAAAGACGATGGAGTTGGCAAGGCTCGTGGAAATATAGGCCTGCGCCATCGCTTCGATGATGCCGATGAGAATGCCACCGACAAAGGCGCCGGGGATGGAGCCGATACCGCCGAAGACGGCGGCGTCGAAGGCCTTGATGCCAGGCATGGCACCCGTCGTGGGCTGCAGCACCGGCGAGTAGGAGCACAGCAGCACGCCGGCGATGGCAGCAAGGGCAGAGCCGATGGCAAACGTCATCGAGATGGTACGGTTGACGTTGATGCCCATGAGCTGAGCGGCAGCCTTGTCCTCGGACACGGCGCGCATGGCTTTACCCATCTTGGTCTTACCTGTAAAGAACATCAGGCCGGCCATGATAACCAGGCAGGCGACGATGGTGACGAGCGAGACGGCGCTTACATTGAACTTGGCCAAGAACTCCGGCACCTGGAAGGTGACGAGCGAAGTGAAGTTCTTGGGCGTGGCGCCCCACAGAAGCTGTGCGGCGTTCTGCAGGAAGTAAGACACGCCGATGGCCGTGATCAGAACGGCCAGCGGGCCCGCCTGACGCAGCGGCTTGTATGCCAGGCCCTCGATGAGAACACCGAGAACGGTACAGACCACACAAGAGAGAATTACAGATGCCCAGCCCGGGAGGCCGAGATACGACGTGGCACAGAACGAGACATAGGCACCGACCATGATGACGTCGCCGTGAGCGAAGTTCAGCATCTTGGCGATGCCATAGACCATGGTGTAGCCCAACGCGATGATGGCGTAGACGCTGCCCATGGACAGGCCGTTGACCAGGTATTGGATAAAGACCGTCATGTTCCACATCCCCCTTTCGAATAGGTTTCCAGTTAATGTATGAAACAGGGACGTTACACTGTCCCTAGATACCAAGCAAGCAGGGAAGGCCAAAACCTCCCCTGCTTGGGATCAAAACCGCTCTATGTAAGGCGGTCTATTAGGCCTGTACGTACTTGCCATCGGTGATGACGTACGCCGTGGGGTCCTTCTGGACCTGGCCCTTATCGTTCCAGGTGAGCTTGCCGGTCAGACCGTCAACGGTAATCTTGAGCATAGCCTTGGGCAGCTTCTCGGCGACCTCGGTCGGGTCGGCGTCGACACCAAGACCGGCCTCCTTGAGGGCCTCGGCCACCGCGTGCACGCCGTCGTAGGCGTCGGCGGCAAACTGGTCGGGAGTATCGCCGTACTTATCCTTGTAAGCGTTGACGAAGTCGGCGTTCTTCTCGTCGTCGGCGGAGAACGGGGTCATGAGCAGCAGACCCTCGGCAAGAGAGGTGTCGAAGCCCTCAACGCCCAGGATGCCGTCCATGCCGTCGCAGCCCATCATCTTGACGTTGTAGCCCATGTCCTTGGCATTCTTGAGCAGGACGGACGCCGGCGTGTAGTAGATCGGCGCAAAGATCATGGTGGCGCCGGCCTGCTTGGCCTTGGTCAGCTGGTTGGTAAAGCTCGTGGCGGAGTCGTCCTTAAAGGTCTCCTCGTCAACAACCTCGAGCTTGGACTCAGCGGCCTGGGCCTTAAAGGAATCTGCGATACCCGAAGAATAGGCGTCGCCGGAGTTATAGAACAGCACGAACTTCTCGTCCGCATACTTCTGCGCCAGGAACTTGGCAGCGTTGACACCCTGGTTGGGGTCGGTGAAGCAAACCTGGAAGACGCAATCCTTGCCGTCGGTGACGTCCTCGGAGGACGCGGACGGGGTGATCATGAACGTCTTGGGGTCGTTACCACACTCTGCGGCAACGGCAACCGACGCACCCGTGGTGGTCGGGCCGACGAGGGCCTGCATGCCCCAGTCGAGCAGGGTGTTGAAGGCGTTGACGGCCTTCTCGCCATCGGCCTGGTCATCCTCGGCCTTGCTGGCAAGCGGCAGCTCCTTGGTCGAGAAATCCTTGCAGCCAAGCTCGACACCCTGGGTAACGGACTTGCCGTAGGACGCGTTGGCGCCGGTCAGCGGGCCGATGGTGCCGATCTTAAACGAAGCGTCGCCCGAAGCGGAACCGCTGTCGCCGCCGTTGGAGGAGCAGCCAGCTAGAATGGACATCGCCCCCAGACCTGCTGCGCTCGCGATAACACTCCTGCGATTCATAACAGGGTTCAATGACTTACCGGTGAGGCTCGACATGCGGCTCTCCTCTCAAATCTCGTCGGGTTTTGGTTACCCGACAGGCCATCCTTCGCCGTGTTCGGCGTTCGCAAAATAGTAGACGCTTTAGTTAGGAAAAGTGGCGATTATTTCAACTTTTCTTTGGATTTGTTCATTTATCCATATTTCTGCGTATTTCTATTTTTTATGCAGTAATGCCACTTTATTGTGTAAAAGTAATGTTTCCATTCTGTTGCAAGCGTTCCCGCTCTTAATAAACATGGTGTCCCCCTTTTCGCTAGCCGCGATGCGGCCGTCTTGCGGTACAGGGCAAACCTTATGGTGCAAACGTTGACAGTTTGTTACGGAGTTCCGTTTGTAGCGAGCATGTTTCCAATGTTTCCGCAGCGTTTCGGGGGTGCCGTTTTGTGCGACTCCTGTTGCCTGGCGAGCACGCGCCCTCTGTTCACGCTAGAATGCACTCAACCTTTAAGCGGTTAATCCATCCATGAGATGCACGAAGGAGCTATCTATGAGCGAACCCCTGCGCACCGTGAACGTCGGTCTGATCGGCCTGGGAACCGTCGGCGGCGGCGTGGCCCGTCTGATCAAGAGCCACCACGATGAGTACCTGGCAGCCTACGGCATCGACCTTAAGCTGACCCGCGCCTGCGCGCTTGCCTGGGAGCAGGCCGAGGCGGCAGGCATTGAGCGCGAGGCCTTCACGAGTGACTGGCACGACGTCGTCACCGACCCCGCCGTCGATATCGTCGTCGAACTCATCGGCGGCGAGCACCCCGCGACCGAGATCTTCACCACCGCCTTTGAGCACGGCAAGCACGTCGTCTCTGCCAACAAGGCCCTGCTGGGCCGTCACGTCGAGACGCTTGCCGAGAAGGCGCGTGCGTGCGGCGTGCAGATTAAGTGCGAGGCCAGCTGCGGTGGCGGCATCCCCATTGTCAGCACACTCGAGCACGACCTGGTGGGTAACAAGATCCTGACCATCGCCGGCATCCTCAACGGCACCACCAACTACATCCTGTCGCGCATGGACGCCGAGGGCGCCGATTACGCTGACGTGCTCGCCGACGCACAGGCTAAGGGCTATGCCGAGGCCGACCCGTCCGCCGACGTCGACGGCTTCGATGCCGCCAGCAAGACGGCCATCCTCGCCTCCATCGGCTTTGGCACCCGCGTTACCACCGATGATGTGTACCAGCAGGGTATCCGCACCATCGGCGCCGAGGACATCGCCCAGGCCCGCGAGCTCGGCTACACCATCAAACTGCTCGGCATCGCCCGCAACACCGACGCTGGCGTCGACGTTCGCGTGCATCCCACGCTGATCCCCGCAGACCATATGCTCGCCAAGGTCAACGGCGCCATGAACGCCGTCTACGTGGTAGGCGACGCCGTGGGCGAGACCATGTTCTACGGCGCGGGCGCAGGCTCCTTCCCCACCGCGAGCGCCGTCGTGGGCGATATCCTGTCGCTCTCCGAGCAGATCAGCCGCGGCGTGGCTCCGCTGCCCGAGATTGAGCCCTATGGCCACAACCTCGCCTTTAAGCCCATGGACGAGCTCCAGACCAAGTACTATGTGCGCCTGAAGGTCGCCGACCGCGTGGGCGCCCTGTCCGAGACGGTCGACATCTTTGCCAAGCATAACATCTCGATCTCGCTCATCAACCAGGTCGAGGACGGCAAGTCGGGCGTCAGCGATGCCTGCTCGGTCATCTTCCTGACGCACCGCGCGCTCGAGAAGGACGTCCAGGCTGCCGCCGCCGAGCTTGCCAGCGTCGGCTGCGTGGCCGAGGTCGCCAACGTCCTGCGCATCGAGGACGTTGAGGCTTGGACCGAAGGCGTCATGGCGAACTAGCCCAACGCTCGCCTAGCAATACGCGCCTTGAGGGCTCCCGTCCGATGTGGGACGGGAGCCCTTTTGTCACCTGCCCTAAGCACATCGGCAAAGCACATTTGCGCGAGCCGCTCATCGGTAACGCGGGCTACCGTTCACCGATATGCAAACGCGGCCGATTCCGACTACCGCTACGCTGTGCTGCGAATGTCCGCCCGCGATGAGAGGAAGCACCATGTTGCTCGAGGGCAAGAAAGCAATCATCACCGGAGGCACACGCGGTATCGGCTATGCCATCGCCTGCCGTTTTATCGAGGAAGGCGCTGCCGTCACCGTCTTTGGCTCGCGCCAGGAGACTGCCGACACGGCCGTTGAGAAGCTGACAGCCGCCTATCCCGACGCCAAGGTCTGGGGTCGCTCCTGCGATCTCACCTCGCTCGAAGCCGTGACCGAGGCCTTTACCCAGGCTGCCGCTGACATGGGCGGCTTGGACACGGTCGTCAACAATGCCGGCATCTCCCAGCGCTCGCCGCTCCTTAACTATACGGCCGAGGAGTTCGCAAAGGTCATGGACCTTAACGTCGTCGCCGTCTTTAATGGCCACCAGGCTGCCGCCAAGATCATGACCGAGGCCGGCCACGGCGGCACCATCACTACCACAAGCTCGATGGTCGCCAAGTACGGCCAGCCCTCCGGCGTCGGTTACCCCACGTCCAAGTTTGCCGTCAACGGTATGGTCCAGTCGCTCTCGCGCGAGCTCGCTCCCATGGGCATCCGCGTCAACGCCGTCGCCCCCGGCGTGACTAAGACCGACATGGTCGCCAACCTGCCCGAAGAGGTCATCAAGCCCATCATCGCCACCATTCCGCTGGGTCGTATGGGCGAGCCCGAGGATGTCGCCAACGCCTTTGTTTTCCTGGCGAGCGACATGTCCTCCTATGTCACGGGCGCCGTGCTCCCCGTCGACGGAGCCGCCCGCTCCTAAGGAGCCACAAGCTTTGGCTTCAAGTTTCAACATAGCTCAACCAAAAAGGCGCGCCGTCTGAATCAACTACAGACAGCGCGCCTTCTCCTGTTATGAAAGGGAAGCTATGTCCCAGTATTTCGGATCAGAACGGGGCACGGTTTCCCCCAGGACCTCCTTGCGGAAACTGCATCCCACTCTGAGCGCCCATTCCGGGACACAGCTTCCCAACGGCCCCCGTTTCGGAAACCACATCCCGTTCCGAGCCTTCAAAGCGGGACGCGGCTTCCCCGAGAAAGTATCGACTACTTACCGTCGTCGTCTTCGGCTTCTTCGCGCGCATAGAGCTCCAGCATGCGGCGGCGGTATTCGCGCACAGCGAGCTTGGCGCGCTCCAGGCGGCGGCGCTCACGCGGAGTCAGCTCGGACGGGTCGACCTCGTCTCCATAGGTCTTATCGGCAAGCAGGTGCGCCGCGTCCACGATGCGGGCATCGATGTGGCCGCTCGCTGCCTCGGCGGAAAGACGCTCGGCAATCGTATCGAGCGTAGGCAGGCCCTCGAATACGCGACCATGGCCATGCGAGGTCAGCAGCTCGTGCTCGCGCGCGAGCAAGCTCGCTAGGTCGTGGTGGGCGCGCAAGATGTCGAGCGCATCGGATGGATGCTCGGCAACCTCTGCCACGGCGGCGACCGGTGCGGCATCCACCACGCGGTAGAAGAGCTGCGCGAGCAATGGCATCAAGAACACCGTGATGGCACCGGCGGCAACCATGACCGACGCAATATCTTGCGACAGCGCGCCCGCGTTGACGGCAACGCTCGTAACGGCAACGATGATCGGCAGCGCCGTGGTGCAGTACAGGGCCACGGTAATGCGACCATACGCCGACACATCGCGCGTCGCAGGACAAATGCTCATGGAAATAAGAATGGGCACGGCACGAATAATCAACAACGCCACGATAAAGCCCACGAGCAGACCCGGGCGCGACGCCACGGCCGTCAGATCGATCTTTGCGCCCGATACGGTAAAGAACACCGGAATCAAAAAACCGTAGGCCAGACCGTCGAGCTTGGTCTCGAGCGTATGGTTGCCCTCGGGGATGATATAGCGCAGGACAAAGCCGGCGGCAAAAGAACCCAACACGATGTCGAGATCAAAGACAGCCGAGAATGCCACGAGCGTGACCAGGATGAGCACCGTCAGGCGCACGAAGGTCTGCGACGTGGTATCGGCGCGCTCCTCAACAAATGCAAAGAAGCGGCTGCCGACGCGCTTGGAGCGGCTCGGGACCACGGCCAGCAACACGCAAACCACCGCAAACAAGCCAAGGATAACGAGCGTTTGGATGCCAGTGCGGGCAGACAACAGCACCGACATGGCGAGCACGGGACCGAGCTCGCCCCAAGTGCCATACGCGAGAATCGAGTCGCCCACGCGCGTGCCGGTGAGCGAGCGCTCACGCATGATGGGCACAAGCGTACCGAGCGCCGTCGAAGTGAGGGCAAGCGTCACGGCGATACCGTCGAAATGACTGACTGAGAACCACGGGGTAAAGCGCACGGCAAGCCAGGCGATACCAAACGTGACGACCCACGTCGCCAAGCCGTAGCGCCCCTCGACGCCCGTGATGCTCTTGGGGTCGATCTCAAAGCCGGCAAGCAGGAACAAAAAGGCCAGGCCCAGCTCGGACACCAGCGAGACCTCAGCATCTACATGGATGACGCCGAGCATATGGGGTCCCAGTACCGCGCCGAGCACGAGCAAAAAGACCGTCTCGGGAACGGGTTTTCCGGGAATCGCCGAGGCGATAAAAGGACTCGCAAAGGCCACGAGTGCGATGATGGCGAGCGAAACGAATGCCATGTGATGCCTTTCTCTTGTTTGCGCTTCACTGTAGCACCCTCGCCGTCCTCAACGCGCCGAGAGCTGTCGTATCATAGTGAGGTTTACAAACATGTGGCTCAAGGCGACCGCAGGGCAGACCCCGCAAACCGACCGCTGCCGCATACCGTACCGTACGCCCAACCGATCAGGAAGGCAGGAACCAATGGTCTCTCGTATCTACGTGGAGAAGAAACCCGGGTTCGACGTCGAGGCTCAGCAGCTCAAGGGCGAGCTGACCGAAATTCTCGGCATCAAGGGCATCGAGGCCCTGAGGATTATCAACCGCTACGACGTCGAGGGCATCGACAAGGAGCTTTTCCGGTCCTGCGTGCCGACCGTCTTTAGCGAGCCCCAGGTCGATGTGACCTACGACGAGCTCCCCGCAAGCGATGGCGCCGTCTTTGCCGTCGAATTCCTGCCTGGCCAGTTTGACCAGCGCGCCGACTCCGCCAGCGAGTGCGTGCAGCTCATCAGCCAGGGCGAGCGCCCCGCCGTGCGCTCCGCCAAGGTCTATATGATCTCGGGCGCTCTGGACGAGGCCGCCATCGATGCCATCAAGCACTACGTGGTGAACCCCGTCGAGGCGCGCATCGCCTCGCTCGACCTGCCCGAGACGCTGTGCATGGAGACCCCCGAGCCCCAGCCCGTCGAGGTGCTCGACGGTTTCCGCGAGCTCGACGAAGCCGGCCTTGCCGCCTTTATTTCCGAGCGCGGCCTTGCCATGGACGAGGCGGACATCGCCTTCTGCCAGCAGTACTTCCGCGATGAGGATCGCGACCCCACCATCACCGAGATCCGCGTGATCGACACCTACTGGTCTGATCACTGCCGCCACACCACCTTCGGCACCGTCCTGGACGACGTGACGATCGACGACGCCGTGGTGCAGCAGGCCTTCGACCGCTACATGGAGATGCGCCACGAACTCGGTCGCGACACCAAGCCCGTCTGCCTCATGGACATGGGCACCATCGGCGCCAAGTACCTCAAGAAGACCGGCGTCATGACCGATGTCGACGAGTCCGAGGAGATCAACGCCTGCACCGTCAAGGTGAAGGTCGATGTCGACGGCGAGGACCAGGACTGGCTGTTCCTCTTTAAGAACGAGACCCACAACCACCCGACCGAGATCGAGCCCTTCGGTGGTGCCGCCACCTGCGTGGGCGGTGCCATCCGCGACCCGCTGTCGGGCCGCAGCTACGTGTACCAGGCCATGCGTGTCACCGGCGCCGGCGACCCCACCGTCCCCGTGTCCGAGACGCTCGAGGGCAAGCTGCCGCAGCGTAAGCTCGTGACCACTGCTGCCGCCGGCTACTCCAGCTACGGCAACCAGATCGGCCTTGCCACCGGTCAGGTCAACGAACTCTATCACCCCGGCTACGTCGCCAAGCGTATGGAGGTCGGCGCCGTCGTGGGCGCCACCCCGGCAAACCACGTGCGTCGCGAGTGCCCCGCCCCCACCGACAAGATCATCCTGCTGGGCGGCCGCACTGGCCGTGATGGCATCGGTGGCGCTACCGGCTCTTCCAAGACCCAGAACACCGAGTCCATCGAGACCTCGGGTG